>JANJUF010000095.1 GCA_024710705.1 Gemmatimonadaceae bacterium
GGGTGCGCGCCGCCGAGTGCGGCGCGCTGCTCACCGCATTCTTTCAAGCTCGGCGCGGTTGACCCGCATACACCCCCTGCTAACATTCGTGGCTGCTGGACAGGTGGCCGAGTGGTTGAAGGCACCGGTCTCGAAAACCGGCATACCGGCAACGGTATCGAGAGTTCGAATCTCTCCCTGTCCGTGTAGGTCCCGGCGCGCTGGCTAGCCTACTCAGCCGGCGCGTCGTCGTTTCCCCCGGGGTGTGCTGCCCCGGGCGCTCCCCAGGGACGGGTGGCCGAGTGGTTTAAGGCGCACGCCTGGAAAGTGTGTGTACGTTAATAGCGTACCGTGGGTTCGAATCCCACCCCGTCCGTCGCGTAACGAGACGCCCCGCCCGCGTACCCCGCCGGCGGGGCGTCCCGCGTTGGGCCTCAAGGTGCCGCTCCCGCGACCGGACCGACACGCCGCCGTGACGCGCCAAGCAAACCTTTCCGGTGTACCCCGTGTCTGAATCAGTGAACGCAGGAGGCACCCATGGAATCCACAGTGAAGCGCACAACCGAATCCCGCATCGACCTCTTCGACGCCCACGGCCGCCTGATCGGCACCATCGTCCGCCCCATTGAGTCCGAGATCCTCGGCCCGGGACGCGAGAAGGTGTACCTGGCCCGCCGCGCCTCGTCCTCCGGTCGGACCTCGCAGGCCGCCTGAACCCCGCGCCGCTCCCGCGAGAGTGGGACGGCGCGCATATTTGGGGGAATGTCTGCTGCCCCGGTGGTCCTCCTCAACGCGCGCGCCGTCGCGCGCACGATCTCGCGCATGGCCGACGAGATCCTCGAACGCAATGACGGCCACGAGCGCCTCATGCTCGTCGGCATCCAACGCCGCGGCGTCCAGATCGCGGAGCGGCTCGCCGATGTGATCAAGGAACGCGAAGGCGCCGATGTCCCGCGCGGCGCCCTCGACATCACGCTCTACCGCGACGACCTCCAGACGGTGGGCCCACGCCCGGTGGTGGGGCAGACGCACCTGCCGGGCGCGCTCGAGGGCAAAGTGGTGGTCATCGTGGACGACGTGCTCTTCACCGGCCGCACCATCCGCGCCGCCCTCGACGAGCTCGCCGATTTCGGGCGCCCGGCCCGCATCATGCTCGCGGTGCTCATTGATCGCGGCGGCCGCGAGCTGCCCATCCACGCCGACGTGATCGGACAGAAGGTGACGGTGCCGCCCGGCGGGCGCGTGGACGTCTTTGTGCCCTCGCTCGACCACCGCGACGAAGTGGTGATGGTCGGAGGCGCGACGTGAGCCTCCTCGGCAAGGATCTGATCGGGCTCGCCGGACTCTCCCGCGAGCAGATCACCACCATCCTCGACGTCGCCGAACCGCTCCGCGAAATCTCCGAACGCACCATCAAGAAGGTCCCGACCCTGCGCGGCATGACGGTCGTGAACCTCTTCTTCGAGCCCTCCACGCGCACTCGCATCTCGTTCGAGTTCGCCGAGAAGCGGATGAGTGCCGACACCGTGAACGTGGCCGCCAGCGCGTCCAGCATCTCAAAGGGCGAAACGCTGGTGGACACGGCGCGGAACCTCGAGGCCATGCGCATTGACATGGTCGTGGTGCGCCACGGCTCCTCGGGCGCGGCCCGCTTCCTCGCCGAACGCATCAAGTCCAACGTCATCAACGCCGGCGACGGCACCCACGAGCATCCCACGCAGGGCTTGCTCGACCTGCTCACCCTGCGCCAGCGCTTCGGCTCGCTCGAAGGCCGCCGCGTCTGCATCGTGGGCGACGTGCTGCACTCGCGGGTGGCCCGCTCCAACATCTGGGGGCTCAAGGCCCTCGGCGCCGACGTGGCCGTCTGCGGGCCGCGCTCGCTGCTGCCCAACGCCATCGACGAGATGGGCGTGACCGTGTTCAACCGCGTCGAGGCCGCCATCGAGTGGGCCGAGGCGCTCAACGTCCTGCGGCTGCAGCTCGAGCGCATGCAGGCCGGCTACATCCCGTCGCTGCGCGAGTACAACCGCGTCTTCGGCGTCACCAGCGCGCGGCTCAAGGCCGCGCCCCGCGAACTGCTCATCCTCCACCCCGGGCCCATGAATCGCGGCGTCGAGATCGATTCCGACGTCGCCGATGGCCCGCACTCCGTGATCCTCGACCAAGTCACCAACGGCGTGGCCATCCGCATGGCCGTGCTCTATCTCCTCGCCGGCAACAAGGCCGCGCTCGCCGACGTCGCCAAGGGAGGTGCCGCTTGACCGCGCCCCTGCTCATCAAGGGCGGCCGACTGGTCGATCCCTCGCAGAACCTCGACGCCGTGGGCGACCTCCTCCTGCAGGACGGGAAGGTCGCGGCCGTCGGCGGGACCATCGCGGCTCCGGCAGGCGCGCAGGTGGTCGAGGCCAAGGGCCTCGTCGTGTCGCCAGGCATGATTGACGTGCACGTGCATCTGCGCGAGCCAGGGCGCGAGGACGTCGAGACCGTGGCGACGGGCGCGCACGCCGCCGCCGCAGGCGGGTTCACCGCGGTCTGCGCGATGCCGAACACCAAGCCGGTGACCGACAACCAGGCTACGGTTGGCTTCGTGAAGCGCCAGGGTGAGGCCGCCGGATTCGCCCGCGTCTATCCCTACGGCGCGATCTCCGTCGGGCAGCAAGGCGAGACGCTGGCCGAGTTTGGTGAGATGGTGGCCGCCGGGGCCGTCGCCGTCTCCGACGATGGCAAGCCGGTAGAGAACTCGCACCTGATGCGCACCGCGCTCGAGTACGCCCTCACCTTCGGCATTCCGGTGGTGGAGCACTGCGAGGTGATGTCGCTCGCCCACGGCGGCTCCATGAACGAGGGCGTCGTCTCGGCGCGCCTGGGCCTCAAGGGCATTCCCGCGGAGGCCGAGGAGATCGATGCCATTCGCTGCATCCTGCTCGCCAAGCGCACTGGCGGGCACGTCCATCTTTGCCACCTGAGCACGAAGGGCAGCGTGGATCTCGTGCGCTGGGGCAAGGCGCAGGGCATCAACGTCACGGCGGAAGTCTGCTCGCACCACATCTCGCTCACCGAGGATGCGGTGGAGGGCTACAACACCAACGCCAAGATGAATCCGCCGCTGCGCACCCGCGCGGATGTCGAGGCGCTGAAGGAGGGGCTGAAGGACGGCACCATTGACCTGCTTGTGACCGACCACGCACCGCACCACTACGACGAGAAGGAGCGCGAGTTCGCCGATGCGCCCAATGGCATCGTGGGGCTGGAGACGGCGCTGGGCGTGAACATCACATATCTGCTGGAGCCGGGCGTCCTGTCGCTCTCACAGCTCGTGGACCGCATGAGCTGCCTGCCGGCCAAGGTCTTCCACCTGCCGGGGGGCACGTTGGCCAAGGGCAGTATCGCCGACGTCACCGTGTTCGACCCCAAGCGGGCCTGGACGGTGGACCCCACCAAGTTCAAGTCGAAGGGGCGGAATACCCCCTACGGCGGGCACCAACTCCGGGGCCGGGCGATCTGTACCGTGGTGGGCGGGAAGATCGTCCATCAACTGGTGGACTGAGGGCCGGAAATGACCCTGGCCGCTTCGCGAGCCGCGATCGTCCGGGTCTGCCGTCGGTTGTACGAGGCCGGGCTGATTGCGGGGCAGGACGGGAACGTCTCCGTCCGGCTGCCGGGCAACCGGGTTCTTGTCACGCCGGCTGGAATGTCCAAGGTTGATGTGCGGCCGTCCGACCTCGTGCTACTCTCGCTGGACGGTCGGCCGACGAAGGGGCGGCGGAAGCCCTCGTCGGAAGTGGCGGTGCATCTCGAGATCTACGCGGGACGCCCGGACGTGATGGCGGTGGTGCACGCGCACCCGCCCACGGCGACGGGGTTCGCGGTGGCAGGGGAGACCCTGCCACGGAACGTGCTTCCCGAGCTGGAGTATTCGGTCGGAGCGGTGGCCTTGGTGCCGTATGGGCCGCCGGGCACGGTCGAGCTGGCCAAGCGGTTTCGGCCCTATCTTTCAGGGCACGACGCGTGGCTGATGGCGAACCACGGCGCGTGCACGGCAGGCCCAAGCTTGCTGGTGGCGCACCAACGGATGGAAAGCTTGGAGCACGCGGCGCGGATCGTCCTCGCCGCGCGCGCGGTGGGCAGGATCAACACGTACCCGACTGAGTGATGCGCAAAGGCGATTCGACCCGGCTGGAGGCGCTTGAGGCGCTGCTGGCCGAGAAGCGGAAGCACGAGGGGTACCTGGCGAAGCTCGAGGAGCGGCGCGCGGGCACCCCCGAGCACGTCTTTGTACGGCTGCGCGATGAATACATCACGAAGCTGATGGACGCGCAGGTGCGCGCGGCGGCGGAAGCCGAGTCGCTCTCCGAGGGATTGGTCGAGGACGAGGCCGCGGTGAAGGAGGCTGAGGAGAAACTCCACGCCATCGAAGAGGAGAAGCTCGAGGCCGAGCTGCGCGCCGCGGTGGGGGAGATTGACCCCAAGGAGTGGCAGAAGAAGCTCACGGTGTTCAATGCGTCCATCTCCATGGCCGAGAAGGAGCGCGATGCGCGGAAGGGGATCTTCGAGCGCACGCGGACCATGCTGACCGAGGCGCTGGGGAGCATCGCGGCGTCGAATGCGTCGGGCGCGCCCAGCAGTGGGGAGTCGCCCTCGGCACCGTCGAAGCCGCGGCCCACGCAGACGATGCAGGGCGGACCGAATTTCGATGAACTCGCGTTTCTGAACTCGGTGGTCACGAAGCCGAGCCCCACCGGCACGCCGGTGGCAGGGACGCCGAAGGCGGACTCCGCGTCGGATCGCGGTGCGAAGCCGACGCCCACTCCGGAGCGCGTTCCGCGACCCACGCCCACCGAAGGCCCTTCAGCGCCAGTGCCGCCCCGCTCGAGCGGGGCGCACGCGCAGCCGTCGCTGCCGCTCACCGCCGCGCCGGAGGCTCCGGCAGCGGAAGCGAAGCCGGAGCCCGAGCCGAAGGCCGAGGCCAAGGCGGCCGAACCGAAGGCCGAGGCCAAGCCCAAAGCCGCGCCGCCCAAGCCCCTCCCCGAAGACGAGGAGGAGGACAGCGTCCCCAGCGTGCTCGGCCGCCCCACGCCGCGCACCTCGCAGGCCATCAAGACGCTCAAGTGCGCCGAGTGCGGGTCGATGAACTACCCGACGGAGTGGTACTGCGAGCGTTGTGGCGGGGAACTGGCGGCGCTGTAGTCGATTGGTGCCGTCTCGGACCTCGTCATCGAGACAATCCTGTGCCGCTTCAGACTGCTGTGCGACGACTTGCCGCCTCCACCGCTCTGCTCGTGGGCGCGTCAATTGTTTTCGGCTGCGGAGACTCCGAGCCTGACTTGCACGGCCCTTCGTGGACGGAACTCGAACCCATCGTGCTCCGGGACACCGGCAGCCTCTCCGTCGGCGCGATCTCGGGGTTCGCCGTCTTGGGAGACAGCTCCTTCGTGGTGTCCGACCGACAAGCAGGTTCACTCGCGGTCTACGGCGGATCCGGCGTGCGGACCGGCACCTACGGCCGACGCGGAGCGGGGCCCGGCGAGTGGAGATTCGGCCCCTCGTTGGTGGTTCCGCTTTCCACTGAGACCGTGGCAGTGGGGGACGGCCCCTCTACGGCGATTCTCACTACGGCCGATTTTACGGAGTTGGCCCGTCTCCAGAAGCCGTCGCCTGCGGCGCAACCAATTGGGGAGCTGAACGGTGCGCTCGTCTTCGGATTCATTGACCGCGAGCGTGGCACCGCTTTCGTCGCGCAATCGCCCCTGGAGGCCAGCGACCTCGCGTTCGGGCACGTTCCGGAGTTCGCGCGCGCGAGCGAGATACTCTCTTCGTACTTCTCGCACGCGGCGCTGAAGACCTTCGGCAGCGATTCAGTCGCGACGGCGTTCCAGAGCTCGAACTTCCTGTATCTGCAGTCGCTCTCAGGTGGGGCGGTGGACAGCGTTCCCATCCCTCCGATCACGCGACGAGGCGCCCTGGAGGACGAGATGCGTCTGGTCGCGGGTGGCAGGGCGGATATCGCCGAGAGCCTGCTTTACCGCCCGTCATACCCTCAGCTTATCATTCGAGTGGCGCCCGACGTTTGGGGAATCGTATTTGCCGACCTCACGCAAGAATCGGGGCGGATGACGGGACAACTCCACCTGGCGCTGGTTTCGCACGACGGATCGTCGTGTGGGGAATACGCGCTGCCCGTGCGTCCGGACCCGCTGCCGTTCGTGAGCGCCGTTGGCGCGACGCTGTACGCGATCAGTTACGTGGACCACGAGGGCGACGCCGTACCCTTGGTGCAACGCTTCGTCATAAACGACTCCAGCTGCGGAAGGCCGCGCACGCGCTGAGCAAGCAGGAGCACGGAGACGGACTCACCACGAAGACACGAAAGGCTCCGAACTGCGCTGAAATCTCAGCGCGCGTCGGAGCCCTTCGAGTCTCTGTGTCTCTGTGGCAATGCACGCCCATGAAGGGCGCCCAGAACTACTTCGACTTCGCCAGCGACGACTTATGCCGAGCGGCGGCATTCGCGTGGATCAACCCCTTCCGCGCCGAGCGGTCGAGGAGCTGCACGGCCTTCGCCTTCTCGGCCGGGCTGGCCGTGCCGGACTTGGCCGTCTTGAGCGCGCTGCGGAGGGTGGAACGCTGCGCACGATTGCGCGCGGTAGCCACCTTGGTCTTGCGCATGTTCTTCTTCGCGGAAGCGATTCTCGGCACTGGTCCTGACTCTCTGCAAAATGAGGTATTCGGCGGGGGCGGACGCGCCCTCCGTTAGCCCCGGAAGTCTAGTCGCCACGCAATCTTACGTCAACCCAGCCGCCGCTTTGACTCCGTCGCCGCGAGGTGTACCTTTCGCCCCGACTGCCCGTGACGGGCCTCACTCCGACCGCGCCCCATTTGCAGACCTCTTCCGCTGGCGACCCCCAGGGCGGCAACGCCTTCGTCGTCGACTTCACGGGCTTCAACGGCCCCCTCGATCTCCTGCTCGCGCTCCTGCGCGATGAGCAGGTCGACATCTACGACATCCCCGTCGCCCGCGTCTGCGAGCAGTTCCTCTCGCGCATGCACGAGCTGCAGCTCAACGAGGCCGCCGAATACCTCGAGATGGCTGCCCGCCTGATCCGCATCAAGGCACAGATGCTGCTGCCGCGGAAGGAAGGCAGCGACGACTGGGAGGATCCGCGCGCCGAACTCGTGCGTCGCCTCCTCGAGTACCAACAGATGCGCGAGGTGGTGGACGTGCTCGAGCGGCTCGGCGAGGACCGCCGCAGCCGCTTTGCACGCACCTACATGGGCCAGCCCGCCGCGCCGCCGCCGGCGCCGCTCGCGCTCTCGCTCGGCGACCTGCTGGTGGCGGTGGACCGCGTCCTGCGCGCGGCGCGCCGCCCCACGATCCACGAAGTCATTCCGCGCGCCCTCGACGTGGACGGCGCCATGCAACTTGTCCGCAGCATCCTCGCGCTGCGCGCCCGCATGCGCCTCCGCGAGATCATCCGCGACGACTCCGAGCCCTGGGAAGTGTTGAGCGCGCTGCTCGGCCTTCTGGAACTCGCCAAGCGTACCGAAGTGCACCTGACGCAACCCCGACCATTTGCTGACGTGGAGATCCGCCGTGAACTCGCTGGCGAAGCTGCTTGAGGCCGCGCTCTTCGCGAGCCCCCGCCCAATTGCAACCGAAGAGCTTGCCGCGCTCGATCCCGAAGCTTCGCCTGCGGGGCTCGCCTCCGCGCTCGATGAGCTGCGCGAGCACTACGACGTTGACGGCCACGGCGTGGAGCTCGTCGAGGTGGCCGGGGGCTGGCAGGTCCTGACGCGCCCGGAGTACACCGAGGCCATCGAACGCGCCCAGATGGCGGTGCGTCCGACCAAGCTCTCGCCGGCGGCGCTGGAGACGTTGGCCATCATCGCCTACCGGCAGCCGATCGGACGCGCCGAGGTGGCGGAGATCCGCGGCGTGGATGTGGGCGCGGTGATCAAGTCGCTGCACGAGCGTGGGCTCATTGACGTGGTCGGGCGCGCTGAGGGGCTCGGACGGCCGTTGCTCTACGGGACCACGCGCATGTTCCTGGAGCAGTTCGCGCTGCGGCACCTCGGCGAGTTGCCGCGCGTGGACGAGCTCGCGATTGCCCTGCGCAAGAACGGCGAGGAGCCGGTGATGGCGGCGGATCTTGTCGAGGCGGCGGGCGTCGCCGCAGAAGCGGCCGCGGCGCCGAGCGCTGCACCGGAGGCCGTCGTCGAGGGCGCGCCCGGCGCGTGAGCGATGACGCGATGCGCATCCAGCGCGCCTTGGCGCGGGCCGGCATCGCGTCGCGCCGGAAGGCCGAGGAGTTGGTGGCGGCGGGCCGCGTGAAGGTAAATGGGGTGGTCGCCCGCACGGGGCAGTCAGTGGACCCCTCGACGGACGAAATCACCGTCGATGGCCAACGCGTGGCCCAGCCAAAGGCGGCCAAGTGGGTGGTGCTGCATAAGCCCTCGGGCGTGCTCACCACGCGCAGCGACCCGGAGGGGCGGCCCACGGTCTTCGACCTCGTTCCCCCCGAGCCGGGCCTCACCTACGTGGGACGGCTCGATTACATGACCGAAGGGGTTCTGCTCCTCACTACCGATGGGGACGCGGCCCACAAGCTGACGCATCCCAGCTCCCAGGTTCCGCGCAGTTACGTGGCCACGGTCCGCGGATCGGTGAAGGCGGCCGCCGCCGAGATCCGCAACGGGGTAGAACTCGAGGACGGGCTGGTGCGCCCCGAGAACGTCGAGGTGGAACCAGGGGAGCGTCCGCGCACGTGGGACCTTTCCCTCACCATCCGCGAAGGACGCACCCGCGAAGTCCGTCGGCTCTGCGAGCACGTGGGACTCGAGGTCCTGCGGCTCGTCCGTACGTCGTTCGGCCCCGTACAACTTGGCACCCTCGCGCCGGGGGCCTCGCGCGCCCTCACGCCGCGCGAGCGCACCCTGCTTGGCGGCTACACCCACCCTGACGCCTGACCGATGGCCACCCACCCGCTCACCACCGACATCCTCGACCAAGTCTCGCAGCGCGTCGTCGGCCAGCAGGCGATGGTCGAGCGGTTGCTGATCGCGCTCCTCACCGGCGGGCACGTGCTCCTCGAGGGCGTGCCGGGCCTGGCCAAGACGCTCACGGTGCGCACGCTGGCCGAGACGGTGCGCACGAGCTTCAGCCGCATCCAGTTCACGCCCGACCTCCTGCCCGCCGACGTCATCGGCACGCAGGTGTTCGACCAGGCCACCGGCACCTTCTCGGTGAAGGCCGGGCCGATCTTCGCCAACATCGTGCTCGCCGACGAGATCAACCGCGCGCCGGCCAAGGTGCAGGCGGCACTGCTCGAGGCCATGCAGGAGAAGCAGGTTACGATCGGCGGGACGAGCTTCGTACTCGAGGAGCCCTTCCTGGTGCTGGCCACGCAGAATCCCATCGAGCAGGAAGGGACGTACCCGCTGCCGGAAGCGCAGGTGGACCGGTTCATGCTCAAGCTGCGCGTCGGCTACCCCACACGCGACGAAGAGCGCGAGATCATGCGGCGCATGGCCGGCGGGGAGACGATCCCGGTCAAGACGGTGGCCGATCCCGAGCAGCTGCTGGCGGCGCGCAAGGAGATCGCCGCGCTGCATCTCGATGACCGGCTGGTGGACTATATCGTGGACCTGGTGCACGCCACGCGTTCGCCGGCCGAGGCGGGGTTGGCCGATCTCGCGCCGCTGGTGGAGTACGGCGCCTCGCCGCGGGCGACCATCGCGCTGGCGCAGGCGGCGCGGGCCCACGCGTACCTGCGCGGCCGCGAGTTCGTCTCCCCCGACGACATCAAGGCGATGGCCCCCGACGTGCTGCGGCACCGGGTGCTGCTGACCTTCGAAGCCGAGGCCGAGAACGTGAGCAGTGATGCCGTGATCGCGCGCATCCTCGAGCGCGTCGCCGCGCCGTGACCCGCGCCGCGGCCGAACGCGGCCGCGCGGCGGCCGTGCCCCCGGAGGTCCTCCGGCAGGTGCGGCGCATCGAGCTCCGCACGCGCGGCCTCGTCAACTCGAGCTTCACCGGTGAATACCACTCCGTCTTCAAGGGCATGGGGATGGAGTTCGCCGAGGTGCGCGAGTACCAGCCCGGCGACGAAGTGCGCACGATCGACTGGAACGTCAGCGCCCGGAGCCAGAAGCTGTTCGTAAAGCGCTTCGTGGAGGAGCGCGAGCTCACGGTGTTGGTGCTGGTGGACACCTCGGGCTCGAGCCGCGGCGGCGGGCTGGTACAGGACAAACAGGGCATGGCCGCTGAAATGGCGGCGGTGCTGGCGCTCACGGCCACGCGCAACAACGATCGTGTGGGGTTGCTGCTGCATTCCGACCGCGTGGAGCACGTGGTGCCACCGCGGAAGGGACGGCGGCATGCGCTGCGCCTGGTGCGTGACGTGCTCGCGGCCCGCGCGCTACAACGCGGCACCGACCTCTCGGCCGCCTGCGACTACGCGTCGCGCCTGCTGCCGCACCGCAGCATCGTGTTCGTCGTGTCGGATTTCGTGGCCCCCGCCTACGACAAGGCCTTGGCGCGGCTCGCCCGACGCCACGACGTGGTGGCGGTGGTACTCGACGATCCGAGCGAGCGTGAGCTGCCCAACGTCGGCGTGGCGCGCCTTGTGGACGCCGAGAGCGGCGCGCTGGCCGAGGTGGACACCAGCGATCCGACGGTGCGCGCGCGCTATGCGGCCCTGGTACGCGCCGAGATCGAGCCGCGGCAGGGCGTCTTCCGCCGGCTTGGCGTGGACGAAGTGCTCGTGCCGCTGGAGTTGGGGTATGTGGATGCCATGCGGCGCTTCTTCAAGACGCGCGAGACGCGCGCCCGTCGGCGGTGATGTTCCTCACGCTCGCCACGTTGGCCTTGGCGCTCCAAGGCGCCGCGGCGCCCGTGCGGGCCCCGACGGTGACGGCGCGCGTCACGCCGGAGGCGCCGGCCATCGGGGAACCAATCACCGTGGAACTGCGCGTGCGGGCGCCGCGCGGGAGCGAGGTCCGCTTTCCGGTGCTGGCCGACACCGGCACGCGGATCGAGCCGCTGGATCCGCGCGCCATCCGCGACACGCCGGACGCCGACCAGATTGACCGCACCGCCGTGTATCGGCTGATCGCGTGGGACACCGGGAGCGTGGACCTCGCGTTCTCCGACATCATCGTGCGGCGTGACGGTGCCGACCAGCGCTTTCCCGTGCGCTTCGAGACCGTGCGCATTCGGTCGGTGCTGCCTCGCGACACGGCCCAGCGCGTGCCGCGCGATCCCCGCGCGCCGCTCGACGCGTCGTCGATGCCCTGGCGCTGGTGGGTGGCCGTTGCGGTGGTGCTGTTGCTCGCGGCCTGGGGCTGGCGGCGTTGGCGCAGCCGCGACGGCGCGCATGGGATTCCCGATCCGGGTGCGGCGGTGCGCGCGCGCGCGGCATTCGCCCATCTACGCGCGCTCGACCTGCTTGGCGCGGGTGAACCGGGCCGGCACGCGCTCGCCCACGTGGGCGTCGCACGGCGGTTCATCGGGGAACGGTGGCCGTCGCTGCCCGTTCCGCTCACGGCTCAGGAACTTGAGGCCACGCTGCCGGCGATCGACTTCCCGATCCTTCCGGAGCGCCTGGTCTCGCTGGCGCGGCGCTCGGAGGCGTTGGCCTACGCGGCCGCCTCGATCACGCCGCCCGATGCCGAACGGATGGCGGTGGATTCCGTGGCCATCGTCGAAGACCTCGAGAAGGTGTACCAGGCGCGGCTGGCCCGCGAAACGGCGGACGCCCAGCGCATCAAGCGGAGGCCGATGCGATGATCATCGCCGGTCTGCACTTCGCCGCGCCCTGGGCCTTCGCGCTGTCGGTGCCACTGCTCGGCTGGTTGCTGTGGCGTCGTCGTCGCCGCCCGCCGGCGCTGCTCCACGCCCGCGCCGGCCTGTTGGCGGCGGGTCCGCAGCGCGGCCGGTGGACGGCGCGCGTCCTCATCGTCCTGCGTGTGGTCGCCCTGGCTTCGTTGGTGCTCGCCCTCGCCCGGCCGCGCACCGGCGCCCGCACCGAGACCTTGCGCGGCGACGGCATCAGCATGGTGATCGCCCTCGACATCTCGAGCTCGATGCTGGCCGAGGATTTCCAGCCCGACAATCGGCTGGCCGTTGCCAAGGAGACCGCCAAGGAGTTCATCGCGTCGCGCGAGACGGACCAAGTTGGCGTGGTGGCCTTCGCGGGCGAGGCGCTCACGCAAGTGCCGCTCACGCTCGATTATCCCGTGTTGCTCGCGGCCATTGACCAGCTCCAGCCCGGGCAACTCGAGGATGGCACCGCCATCGGGACCGCGCTGATGACGGCGACAAATCGCCTGCGCGACGCACCGGGCCGCTCGCGCGTGGTCATCCTGCTCACGGACGGCGAGAACAATCGCGGCTCGATCGATCCGCGCACGGCGGCGCAGGCGGCCGCCGCCTTGGGGATCCGCGTGCACACCGTTGGCATCGGTAGCGAGGGTGTGGCACCGGTGCCGGTCGGGCGCTCGGTGTTCGGGCTCCGCTACGAGAATCGGCCGGTGCGCATCGACGAGGTGCTCCTCGAGGATGTCGCCCGCGCCACCGGTGGTCAGTACCAGCGCGCGCGCGACGCCGACGGCCTGCGTCGCACCTACCAGCAGATTGACGCCCTCGAGCGTGCGCCCATGCGCGAAGCGCGATTGGTGCGCTACACCGATTGGCACCTCTGGCCCCTCGGCGTCGCGCTGCTGGTGCTCTTGGCCGAACTGGCCGTGCTCTGGCGTCGAGGGCCGTTGCCATGACGTCGGTCGTGGATTTCCCCTGGCTGCTGCTCGGCGCGCTCGGTGTCGGCCTGTTGGCCGCGTCCCTCGTCGTGGCGGGGCACGCACGCCGGCGGGTGCGCCTGGCGCGCTACGGCGTGCCGGAGGCGCTGGCGCGATTGGCTCCGGAGGATGCGTCCTCGCGCCCCACCGCGCGCGCGCTACGACTCGGCGCCGCCGCCTGCGCCTTGGGCATCGCCATCGCCGGTCCGCGCTGGGGTGCGAGCACTTCTACGCTCGAGGTCGAGGGCGTGGACGTCGCGCTGGCGCTCGACGTGTCGCTCTCGATGCTGGCGGAGGACGAGCGGCCGAGCCGGCTCGAGCGCATGAAGCAGGAGGTGCGGCGGCTTCGGGCAAGCAGCCCCGGCGACCGCGTTGCCGTGATCGCGTTCGCCGGCCGCAGCTACATCCTGGCGCCGCTCACGGCCGACGACGGCGCCATCGAACTCTTCCTCGACAACCTGCACCCGAGCATCGTGGGCTTGGCGGGCTCGGAGATCGCGCCCCCGATCCGACAGGGCATCGATCTGCTCCTCGCCAGCCGTGGCGACGCCGATCGCGCGCTCGTGCTGATGAGCGACGGGGAAGCGTTTGACGATCACGAGGCGGCCATCAAGCTCGCCGGCGAGGCCAAGGCGGCGGGGATCCATCTGGTGACTGTCGGGTTCGGCACGCCAGGGGGCGCGACCATCCCAATGCCCGGCCGTGGCGGTGCGGAGGTGAAACGCGATGACGATGGTGAAGTGGTCGTCACGCGCTACGACGAGACCTTGCTGCGCGCGCTCGCCACGGCGGCATCGGGTGAGTTCATTCCCGCCGAGATGACCGACAAGGGGAACCGCATCCGCCGGGCCCTCGCGGGCCTCGAGACGGCCTCGCGCGATGAGGCGCTGCGCCTGAGCCGGCCGGCGCGCTATCAATGGTTCGCGGCGCTGGCCCTGGTGCTGCTCCTGCTGGATGCCTGGTTCGCCGACGGCGGGCGCTGGCCGGTGCGCTGGCGCCGTGCGATGCGAGGCGCCTCGCTCGGCCTGCTGCTGCTTGGCATGCCCACGACAGCGCAGGCGCAGGCATCCACGCTTGGCGACGCGCTGGCCCAGCACCGGGCCGGGAGGCTCAACGAGGCCATCCGTGCCTACCGACGCGTCGTCGCGGAGGGTGATAGGCGCCCGCTGGTCCTCTACGACTTGGGCACGGCGCTCCTGGCCGCGGACTCGCTCGACGCGGCCATCGAGGCGCTGGAGCGCGCCTCCTTTACGGGCGACGCCGAACTGCGCACGCGGGCGCGCTACAACCTCGGCCTCGCGTACCTGAAGCGCGGGTTGCGGCTCGAGGGCGATGGACGTTCGAATGCGCTGCAGGCGGCTCGGAAAGCCTTCCGCAACGTGCTGCTCGAGCGTCCGGGCGACGCCGACGCCCAGTGGAACTACGAGTTGGCCTTGCGCGCCCCGAGTGGCGGCGGCGGAGGGGGAGGCGGACCGCCGCAACAGGGCCCGCCCCAACCGAGCCCGCCGCCGCAAGGTCCCATGTCGCCGCAGCAGGCCGAGGCCCTCCTCGATGCCGCAGCCCGCGAAGAGCGCGAGACGCAGGCGCGTCGCCAGCGCGGGAACGCGCCAGGGCGCGCCACGGGGAAGCGCGACTGGTGAGGCGCGCCGTCCTGGTACTCAGTCTGGCGGTGGGACTGCGCGCGGCCGACGCCCAGGATGCCGACCGCGTCGGCTTCCGCGCGCAGCTCTCGTCCGACACCATCTACGTCGGACAGCAGCTCACCTATTCACTGAGCGTGCGGATCCCGTCGGACGTGCGGCAGCGGTTGCGTCGCAATCCGGAGTTCGTGCCGCCGGAGCCACGGGCGATGCTGGCCTATGACTTGCCGCTGGCGCGAGTCGCCGACCCCAGTGCGGCGAGTGAAGTGCACACCTTCCGCCGCGCCCTCTTCGTGCTCACGCCGGGTCGCTACCAGATCGGGCCGGCCCGCCTCAGCTACGCCCTGCCGCAGAGCACCAGCTTCTTCAGCCGGGAGGAGGAGCGCACGCTACGCTCCGACGCCGTGAGCTTCGTAGCGCTGGAACCGCCGCTGCGCGGACGGCCGCCGGACTGGCTCGGGGGCGTCGGTCGCTGGACGGCGACAGCCCGCGTCGAGCCGAACGTCACGCGCGTGGGGGATCCCTTCGTGCTGGTGTTGCGCCTGGAGGGGGAGGGGAATGCCACGCTGCTGCCGCGTCCCGACGTCACGATTCCCTGGGCCGATATCGTGGTGCAGGACGAGCGAGTCGTGCTCGACTCCACGCCGTCGCTGCTGGGTGGGGTGAAGGAGTTCCGATGGCTGGTCACGCCGCGCGACCCCGGGCTGCATCGAGTGCCGGTGCTGGAGTACCCCTACTTTGAGCCCGAGGCGCGTCGGTACGACGTGGCGCGCACGGCACCGCTGCTGGTGAGCGTGCGCCCCGGCACCTTGGTGCAGGTGCCCACGCGCGCGGCGGCGCGGGCGGACAGCGGGCCGCTGGCGATCCGCGATGCGTTGGCGGGACCGGCGCTCGTGCGCGTCCCGGGCTCGGTCTGGTGGATGTGGCTGGCCCTGCTGGCGCCGCTGCCATGGGTCGTCCGCGTGAACGCGCCGCGCCTGCGTCGCCGCCTCGCGAAGACTGACCGACCGACCGAGGGCACGGCCCGCGCCCTGCTTGACGTCGGCCTCCGCCAGCGCACCGGCGTGGATGTCGCGGCGTTCACGGCACCGGGATCGCTTGCGGCGGCGCTGCGGCTTGAGGGCGTCACGCCCGAGACCGCCGCGGCCGCCGAATCGCTCCGCGACGACTGCGATGCGGCTGGATTCTCGGTGGCCACCGCGAGTGTCTCGGCGGCGCAGATGCGGTCACGCGCCATGGGTTTGCTGGCGCGCGTGGATGCCGAAGCACGGAAGCGCGGCACCGTGCTCCTCGCCCTGCTCGTGGCACTGGGCACGGCGTGCAGGGAGCCAGCCGCCGGTGCAGGCGCGGCGTTCGAGGCGTTTACCGAGGGGCGCACGGCGTACATCGGCAAGGACTTCATGCGCGCGCGGGACGCATTCCTGCGCGCCGCCCAGGCCGCACCACGCGACCCCGCCGCGTGGGCGAATCTGGGCACGGCGGCCTGGGAAGCGCGCGACACTGCGGCGGCGGTCCTCGGCTGGCAGCGTGCGTTGCGTCTGGATCCGACCGACGACGTGCTCCGCGAACGGCTCGCGCGTGTACGGGCGCCGCAACTGCGGGGCGCGGCGCGGGTCTGGCCGCTGTCGCCGCTGCCGGTGCTCACGCTCGCGCTCGTCCTCTGGCTGCTGGGCTGGGGCTGGGCTTGGCAGCGCGCGCAGGGCGGCCGCGGCGCCCGGATCAGCGCCGTGCTGCTCGGTCCGGCCGCCCTGCTCGCGGGGCTGGCGTGGCGACTGGAGCACGAGCTCGCGGCGCGCGACCTCGTCGTGCTCGCCGTGCCCACGCCGCTGCGCGCGTTGCCGGCCCTAGGCGCCGATCCCGGCGCGATGCCGATCGCCGGCGAGGTGGGCCGCATCCTCGAGCGGCGCGGCGTCTGGTACCGCATCGTCCTCGATGGGGAGCGCGAAGGCTGGTATCCCGCCGAGCGCACGTGGCCGCTGGCGCGCGATTGATTCCGGCGCGCACCGCCCGGAGATTGGAGGGATGACGCCTGCCCGCATTGCCGTCCTCGCCCCCGACGTCGCCGACCGCATCGCCGCCGGCGAGGTCGTGGAGCGTCCGGCGTCCGTGGTGAAGGAGCTGGTGGAGAACGCGCTCGACGCCGGCGCCACGTCGATCGACATCGAGATCCGGGACGGCGGGCGCGCCCTCATCCGTGTCAGCGACGACGGCAGCGGCATGTCGCGCGAGGACGCGCAGTTGGCCATCGCACGGCACGCCACCAGCAAGATCCGCGACGCCGAAGATCTGGTCGGCGTTTCCAGCTTCGGCTTCCGTGGTGAGGCGCTCCCGGCCATCGGGTCGGTGTCGCACCTCAGCATCGAGTCGGCATTGGGCGACGGCGCCGGCGTGCGGGTGGAGGTCTCCGGCGGCACGCTGCGCGGCGTGCACGAGGCGGCGCGGCGGCGCGGGACCACCGTCGCGGTGGAATCGCTGTTCCACAATACGCCGGCGCGGCAGAAGTTCCTGCGCGGCGCGCGCTCCGAATGGCGCGCCATCGCCGACTTGCTGCACACGGTGGCGTTGGTGCGCCGCGACGTGCGCTTCACGGTGACGCACGACGGCAAGGAGCAACTTGCGCTCGCACCGGCACGCGACCTCGCCACCCGCGTGGCCGCGCTCTGGGGCGCGGACGCCGCCGACCGCCTGGTGCCGGTGGACGACATCCAGGGCGCGATCCGCGTTTCGGGACTGGTGGAACGCCCGAGCGAAGTGGGCAGCGGCACGCGCCGCGTGCTCCTCACGGTGAATGGGCGGGCCATCCGCGACACCGGACTGGTGCGCGCCGCCGAGTCGGCGTACCGCTCCACCATCTCGGCCGGGCTGCGCCCGTCGCTGCTCCTGCACGTGGAGCTTCCAGGCGCCGAGGTGGACGTGAACGTGCATCCGGCCAAGGCCGAGGTGCGCTTCCGCGATCGCTGGACGGTCGAGCGCGCGGTGGAGCGTGCCGTGCGCCAGGCACTCGGCACCGAGGATGCCGCGGCGGGCATCGGCATCGTCCGCGGCGTGCCTGGGTTCGCGCCCTTGGGCCGGGCGCTTGGTGTGGAGATCCTGCGTCAGGCGCCCGCGGCGACGCCGGCGCCGCTCTTCGATGACACGGTGCCAGCTCCGCGAGACACGCCCGACGTCGCCGTCGCCGTGTCGGACGCGGACGCGATCGTGGTGCCGCCGCTGTTCCAGTTCCACCGCACGTACATCGCCTTCGAGCGTCCCGATGCCTTGGTGCTCATTGACCAGCACGCCGCCCACGAGCGCGTGCTCTACGAACGCTTCCTCGATGCCTTCGAGGGTGGGGAGATGCCGTCGCAACGGCTCCTGTTTCCCTTGACGCTGCATCTTTCGCCTGCGGAAGCCGAGATGTACGAGGCCGAGCAGGCGACCTTGCAGAGGCTCGGGTTCGAGGGCGAGGCCTTCGGAGGGAGTTCGCTCGTGGTCCACGCGGTACCGGCGCCACACCCGCGCTTCGACGCCGAACGCTGCCTCCGTGATTCCCTTGCGGCGCTGACCGGCGATCGCGAACCCAGCGCCCACGCGCGCCACACGCGGCTCATCGCCACGGTGGCCTGCAAAGCGGCCGTGAAGGCTGGTGACTTGCTCGCTCCCGACGAGATGCGCGGACTCTACCTCGCCCTCGCGCGCACCACGCTCCCGGCGCACGACGTCCACGGACGCGCCACCATCCTGCAACTCGGCTGGGGAGAGATCGATCGGCGCTTCGGCCGTGGCTGAGCTGCGGATCGTCGCCGGACCCACGGGGGCTGGGAAGTCGGCGCTCGCCTACGCGCTCGCGGAGAGGCACGGGGCGCGAATCATCAGCGCCGACTCGCGGCAGATCTATCGCGGGTTCGACATCGGCACCGCCAAGCCGACGGCGGCCGAGCGCGCGGCGGTGCCGCACGCCGGGCTCGACGTCGCCGACCCCACGGAACGCTGGTCGGCCGCGAAGTGGGCTGAGGCCGCCTCCGACTGGCTCGACGAGGATGCCACCCTCGGCCGGCCGTCGGTGATCGTCGGCGGCACGGGGCTCTGGCTGCAGGCGTTGGTGCGCCCCTTGGCCGAGGAACCGGCGATGGACCCGGCGCGCCGCGCCGCCGTGCGGGCCGAACTCGACGCCCTCGCCACGTCGGACCTGCGGGCGCGGGTCGAGAAGTTGGATCCGCCCCGCGCCCACCTCGGGCGCGCACAGCTCCTGCGCGCCGCCGAGGTGGCCCTCGTGAGCGGCACCCGACTCAGCGATTGGCACGCCCGTGGCAGCACGCGCCCGCCGCGAAACGCACGCTGGCTCATCGTCGATCCCGGGCCGGCGCTGGCGGCGAGGCTCGACGCGCGGCGGCAGGCGATGCTCGAGGCGGGCTGGCTCGACGAGGTCCGCGTCCTCTGCGATACCGTGGCGGCGGATGCCCCCGCGTGGAACGCCTGCGGCTATCGGGAGATTCGTGAAGTGGTGCGCGGCGCGCGCACGCTGGCGGAGGCCATGGAGGCCGTCCGGATTGCCACGCGGCAGTACGCCAAACGCCAGCGCACCTGGTTCCGTAATCAGATGGATGACGTCGGGCCGGTCACACGGCTCGACCCTGCGGACGCCGACGCGGCGCACGTGGTTGACCGATGGTTCTCCGAGAGGACTGCGTGAAGCTAGGCATCACCTGCTATCCGACCTACGGTGGCTCCGGCGCCGTCGCCACTGAACTCGGCATCGCCCTCGCGGCCCGCGGCCACGAGGTGCACTTCATCACGTACGAGCATCCGTTCCGGCTGCCGCACTTCCTGCCCCGCGTGACGTTCCACGAAGTGAACATCGGGAACTATCCGCTCTTCGAGTACCCACCGTACGATCTCGCGCTCGCGGTGCGGATGCACGACGTGGTGCTGAAGGAAGGGCTCGACCTGCTGCACGTGCACTACGCCATCCCGCACGCCACCAGCGCGTGGATCGCCAAGGAGATGCTCGCCACGCAGGGGCGCAAGCTGCCGGTGGTGACGACCCTGCACGGGACCGACATCACCATCGTGGGGCAGGACCATTCGTACCACGCCATCACGCGGTTCAGCATCGAGCGCTCCGACCGCATCACCAGCGTCTCGCAGTGGCTCAAGGACGAGACGGTGAAGGCCTTCGGCTGCGAGAACTGCCGTGTGGACGTGATCCCGAACTTCGTGGATCCGGTGGCCTTCGACCGCGCCCGCCACGGCGACGCCCTGCGGCGGGAACTCGGCCACGGCAATCCGGTACTGATGCACATCTCGAACTTCCGGCCGGTGAAGCGGGTGCGGGACGTGGTGCGCACCTTCGCCGGCGTGCGCGCGCTGCGGCCGGCGACCCTCGTGATGGTCGGCGACGGACCGGATCGCGGCGCGGCGGAGGAGGAGGCGCGCACACTCGGCGTGGCCCAGGACGTTCGATTCCTCGGCCGCATTGACGACGTGGCGCCCCTCCTCGCGGCGGCCGACCTCTATCTCTTCCCATCCGAGACCGAGAGCTTCGGCCTGAGCGCGCTCGAGGCGCTGGCCAGCGGCGTCCCGGTGATCGCTTCGCGGGTTGGCGGCGTGGCCGAGGTCGTGCAGGATGGCGTGACGGGCGCGCTGCTCCCGCTCGGCGACGTGCAGGCGATGTCGGCCGCGGCGCTCGCGTTCCTCGAGCCGGCGCGATGGGCCAAGGCCTCGGCGGCGGCCGCCGCCGACGCCCGGGCGCGCTTCGCCACCGCCGATGTCGTCGCCCAGTACGAGACGCTCTACGCCGAGGCCCTCGCGGGCGTCCGTTGAACGGGCCATCGCGCTAGCTTTCCGCGATGCACGAACCGACCGTCTGGCAGGCGCTCGTCCTCGGCACGCTGCAGGGACTCACCGAGTTCCTCCCCGTCTCGAGCTCGGCCCACCTCTCGATCACGCCCTGGGTGTTCGGCTGGCAGCCGGCCGGGCTCGCCTTCGACCTCTCGTTGCACGTGGGCACGCTGGTGGCGCTGGTGTGGTATTTCCGCGCCGAATGGGCGCGCCTGTTTGTCGGCGGCGTCCGGCTCGTCCAGCACCGCCGTCCCACGGATGATGCGTCGCGCCAGGCGCTCTTCATCATCCTCGCGACCATTCCGGCGGGCATCGCCGGGCTGGTGCTCGAGGACCTGGCGGAGACCGTCTTCCGCGCCCCGATCGTGACCGCCGTCGCCCTGATCGTCATGGGGGCGCTGCTGTGGGTGGTGGACGCCCGCGTGCGCCGTGACCGCAGCCGCGGCACGATGACCTGGCGCGACGCGCTGCTCGTGGGATGCGCCCAGTGCCTTGCGCTGGTGCCGGGCGTCTCGCGCTCGGGTGCCACCATCACGGCGGGGCGCGCGCTCGGGTTCGACCGGAGCTCGGCCGCAGTGTTTTCGTTCCTGATGTCCATGCCAATCATCCTCGCGGCGGCGTTGTTCAAGGTGCCGGACGCGTTGCGGGAGACCGGCCTGTCCCTCCCGTTGATCGTCGGCGTGATCGCTGCGGCGCTGTCGAGCTGGTTGGCCATCGCCGTGTTGCTGCGATTCGTGCGGACCCGCAGTTACGCGGTCTTCGCGGTCTACCGCTTCGCGCTGGGCGCGATGATCCTTGGTTTGATCGCCACGCGGGGCGGATGGTGAGCTGGTTCGATGCCGATGCCGCTGCGCTAGCGGTGGCCTTGGACCTGCCGCGGGTGGAGGCGCTGGTGTCGTTGGCGTCCACTATGGACGCCGCGCATGCATTGGCCGCATCGGGCGCGGCGGCCGGCACGCTCGTGCTTGCCGAAGAGCAGACGGGCGGTCGAGGCCGCGGCGGCAAGCGCTGGCAGTCGGGGCCGCGCGCCGGCATCTGGGCCACGCTCATCGAGCGTCCACGCGAGGCCAGCGGCATCGCCGTGCTGTCGCTCCGCGTCGGCTTGCGCCTCGCCGGAGTGCTCGAGCGCTGGTGCGAGGGCCCCATCCAACTCAAGTGGCCGAACGACCTGTTCGTTGCTGGGCGCAAGCTCGCCGGGGTCCTGATCGAGGCGCGGTGGCGCGACGAACGTCCGGAGTGGGTGGCCATCGGTATCGGCATCAACCTGCGGGTGCCATCGGACGAACGGCATGCCGCCGCCCTGCACGACGCCCAGCCGCTGGAGGTCCTCGGGGAGGCGATTCCCGCCATTCGCGCGGCGGCGTTCGCCACCGGGCCGCTACAGGCGTCCGAACTCGCGGCGTTCGCGCGGCGCGACTTGTCGGCGGGGCGAGCGCTGGTCGAGCCCGCCCGTGGGACCGCGCGCGGCATCACCGCCGACGGTGCGCTGCTGATAGAATCCGAGGGCGGCATCACCTCTTGGCGCTCCGGCTCACTCGTGCTCTCCTCCTGAGGAATCCTCGATGCTCCTCGTCGCAGATGTCGGCAACACCGAGACCACGTTGGGGCTCGCTGAGGGCGAGCGCATCCTCGTGCACTGGCGCGTCAACACCGACTCGGCACGCACGCCGGATGAAGTGCACCTGCTGTTGCACGGCCTGCTCGCCTCGGCGGGCTTCGCCGGGACGAAGATCACCGGCGCCGCCATCGGGTCCGTGGTGCCTGGGGTGACCGGGGCCTTGGCTGAGGCGGCCTCGCGGCTCAGTGGCACGCCGACGCTGATCGTGGACGCCCGTTCGCCGCTGGGCATCACCCTCGCGGTGGACGAGCCGATGACGGTCGGCGCGGACCGTATCATCAACACCTTGGCGGCGAGTCGGATGTACCGCAGCGACTGCATCGTGGTGGACCTGGGCACGGCCACGACCTACGACTGCATCACCAAGGACGGTGTCTTCCTTGGCGGCGTGATCCAACCCGGCGTGCGGACCTCGGCCGAGACGCTCTTCCGGCGGACCTCGAAGCTGCCGGCGACGGAGTTGGTGGCGCCCGCCAAAGTGATCGGGACGCGGACGGAGGAGTGCATTCGGGCCGGCGTGGTGTTCGGCGCGGCGGATGCGGTGACCGGCATCGTGGGTCGCATCACGGCCGAGTGGCCTGGCGGGGGACGGCCGAAGGTGGTGGCCACGGGAGGGCTCGCGGTGGTGATCCAGCCCCATTGCCGGGTGATTGAGCTGGTCGAGCCTGACTTGACGCTTCACGGGCTTCGGATGGCGTACGCGATGCTGGGGTAAGCGGCGCGGCGGTTCGTCAAAGTGGCGGTTCCGGGTGCAAACATGACCCGGGACCGTTGTCATTTTGGCAAGTCTAACACGTTGATTTGTAGTAGCTTATGGGTTTTACGGGCTTTAGGATCGTCTGTTGACTGGCACTGCGTTTGCTGGTAGGTTTGGGAGTTGTTAGCACTCTCGCTCATTGAGTGCCAGCGTCAGTCCCATCCATATCACCACTCACAGTAGCAGGAGGCTGGATACTTATGGCAGCAAAGACTGCGTCCGCCCAGAAGGTTGCCCCGCTCGCCGATCGCGTCGTGGTCAAGGCGATGGAAGAGGCCGAGCAGATGCGCGGCGGCCTGTACATCCCGGACACCGCGAAGGAGAAGCCGCAGCAGGGCGAAGTGATCGCCGTGGGCCCCGGCCGCACCGAGGACGGCAAGCGCGTGGCCATGGAAGTGAAGGCCGGCGACAAGGTGCTCTATGGCAAGTACAGCGGGACCGAGGTCACCATCGACGGTGAGCAGCTCCTGATTCTCCGCGAGAGCGACATCCTCGCGATCGTCAACTAACCGACCACACTTCTTTCATCAGGATTGACTCATATGGCTGCTAAGGAACTGCATTTCAACACCGACGCCCGCGCGGCGCTCAAGCGGGGCGTGGACCAGCTCGCCGAGGCGGTGAAGGTCACCCTCGGTCCCAAGGGCCGGAATGTCGTGATCGACAAGAAGTTCGGCGCCCCGACGGTCACCAAGGACGGCGTGACGGTCGCGAAGGAAGTCGAGCTCTCCGATCCGATCGAGAACATGGGCGCGCAGATGGTGAAGGAAGTCGCGACCAAGACCTCGGACCTGGCCGGCGACGGCACCACGACGGCGACGGTGCTCGCCCAGGCGATCTTCCGCGAAGGCCTCAAGAACGTGACGGCCGGCGCCAACCCGATGGCCATCAAGCGCGGCATCGACAAGGCCGTGACGGCCATCGTCGAGGAGCTCAAGAAGCTCTCCGTGCCGACCTCGGGCAAGAAGGAGATCGCGCAGGTCGGCAGCATCTCCGCCAACAACGACAAGGAGATCGGCGACCTGATCGCCGACGCGATGGAGAAGGTCGGCAAGGACGGCGTCATCACCGTGGAAGAGGCCAAGGGCCTCGAGACGACGCTGGAGACCGTGGACGGCATGCAGTTCGACCGCGGCTACCTCTCGCCGTACTTCATCACCGATCCGGACAAGATGGAAGCCTCGCTCGAGGACGCCTTCATCCTGATCCACGACAAGAAGATCTCGTCGATGAAGGAGCTGCTCCCGGTGCTCGAGAAGGTGGCGCAGACCGGCAAGCCGCTGCTCATCATCGCCGAGGACATCGAGGGTGAGGCGCTGGCCACGCTGGTGGTGAACAAGATGCGCGGCACGCTGCGCGTGGCGGCCGTGAAGGCCCCGGGCTTCGGCGATCGCCGCAAGGCGATGCTCGAGGACATCGCGAAGCTCACCAAGGGCAACGTCATCTCCGAGGAAGTCGGCTTCAAGCTCGAGAACGCGGTCCTCACCGACCTCGGGCGCGCCAAGCGCATCGTGATCGACAAGGACAACACCACGATCATCGACGGCGCCGGCGATGTGGCCGAGATCCAGGGCCGCATCAAGGAGATCGAGGTCGCCATCGAGAAGTCCACGAGCGACTACGACAAGGAGAAGCTCCAGGAGCGCAAGGCGAAGCTCGCGGGCGGTGTGGCCGTGATCAACGTCGGGGCCGCCACCGAGAGCGAGATGAAGGAGAAGAAGGCCCGTGTCGAGGACGCGCTGCACGCGACCCGCGCGGCCGTCGAGGAAGGCATCGTCCCGGGCGGCGGCGTGGCGCTCATCCGCGCGCAGGCCTCGCTCAAGAGCCTCAAGCTCGACACCGACGAGCAGATCGGCGTGGACATCATCCGCAAGGCGATCGAGGAGCCGATCCGCATGATCGTCCAGAACGCCGGGGGTGAAGGCTCGATCGTCGTCGAGAAGGTGCGCGCGTCGAAGGACAAGAACTTCGGCTACAACGCGTACTCCGACACCTACGAGGACCTCGTCCTCGCCGGCGTCATCGACCCGACGAAGGTGACCCGCACGGCGCTCCAGAACGCCGCGTCGATCGCCTCGCTCCTCCTCACCACGGAGTGCCTCATCGTGGAGAAGAAGGAGAAGGAAGCCGCGCCTGCCCCGCAGGGCGGCGGCATGGGCGGGATGTACTAGGCGGCAAGACGGAAGATGGAAGACGGAAGGGGCTCGCACCGAAGCAATGGTGCGGGCCCCTTCCGTCTTCCGTCTTCAGTCCCAGACTAGTTGTTCGGCAAGAGCTCGTCCGCCTTCTTTACCGAGTCCACCTGTTCCACCACGCCCTCGATCAACCCCGTGGCGATGTCGTAGACCCAGCCGTGGAGCATCGGGCGGCGGCCGCGCGACCAGGCGTCGCGGATGACTGGCGTGCGCGACAGGATGCCCACCTGCTGCAGCACGTTCAGGCGCGAGAGCTTGGCGAGCCGCTCCTTCGGGTCGGCGATGGCCTCGAGCTCGTCCTGGTGCCAACGGATGGTGTTGCGGATGTCGCTCAGCCAGTGGTCCACGAGGCCGTTCGACGCCGGGCCCATGGCCGCCTTCAGCGCGCCGCAGTTCGAGTGGCCGCAGACGATCACGTGCGGCACGTCGAGCACGTTCACCGCGTACGTCAGCACCGAGAGCATGTTCACGTCCGTGCTCCAACACTGGTTCCCGATGTTGCGGTGCACGAACATCTCGCCGGGCAGCGCGCCGGTCATCCGGTCCGTCGGCACGCGGCTGTCGGAACAGCCTATGAACAGGAAGTGTGGCTCCTGGCTGGCCTCGGTGCGCTTGAAGAAGTCGGGATCGAGACTGAGCATCTCGGCGGCCCACTTGCGGTTGTGCTCAAACAGCTTCTTGAAGGTCTCCACGGTTGGGTCCTCGGCGGGGTTCAGGTCGTGGTCGGCGTCGAGGTCGGGATGCCGACCAAGCGGTAATCGATGTCCCGGAGACGGGCGGTCTCCCGGAAGTTGAGTATCACCTCGAGTACGTCGGGGTCGAGCCGCCGCGTATTGCGCGCGTCAATCTCGAGTCGGCTGCCGGCGGGCATCGCCTCAAGCTCGGTGAGCAGGGCAGCCTTGTGGAGGAAGTTCACGTTGTCGTGCAGCTGAAGGCGCCGCAGGACCGCACCCTGGCCGCTGACTTCGGTGTACGGCGGGCTCTTCACGTGGTCCCGCAGGATCACCACGATGCCGACCGCCAAGCCGATGAGGATCCCGCGCAGCATGTCGGTGAAGAGGATCGCTGCGATCGTCACGAAGTAGGGAACGGCGTAGGCACGCCCCTTCCGCGCCGCCTGCGAAAGGGCGCGTGGGTTGGCAAGTCGGTAGCCGACGTGGATCAGCACCGCCGCCACCGCGGCAAGGGGAATCGCGTTGAGCAACGGCGCGAAGGCGGCCGCCGCCACCAGCAAGAGCGCGCCATGCATTATGGCGGACCACCGCGTCCGCGCCCGCGCCTCGATGTTCGTCGCCGAGCGCACGACCAGTCCGGTGATGGGCAAGCCGCCGATCAGGCCCGACACGATGTTGCCCGTCCCCTGCGCGAGCAGTTCGCGGTCGGTGGAAGCCTCGCGATGGTACTCGTCGAGGTCGTCGGTGGCCTGTAGGGCCAGGAGCGACTCCAACGATGCCACCAACGCGATGATCGCGGCCACGCGCCACACAGCCGGCTGCACGAAGGCAGCGAAATCCGGCAACGTGAACTGCGAGAAGAAGGCGCCGAGCGACTCGGGGACGGGCAGGTTCACGAGGTGCGACTCGGCGATGACGAGCGTGGGGGCCACCACCGCGAACAGCGCGTTGAGCACCACGCCGAGCACCACGACGACCAAGGAGGCTGGCACGCCCTTGAGCGCGCGCAGCGGGCCGCGCCCCCAGGTGAACAGTAGGAACAGCGAGATGACGGCCACCACCAGCGCACCGAGTTCCACGTGCGCCACGGCATCGGCGAGCGCCGAGAACGTCGTCTCGTCGTTCGGCTGCCGGAAGGCGTCATCGCCCATGGCGTCGGCATCATGGCCGAGCGCGTGTGGAATCTGCTTGAGGATCAGCAGGAGGCCGATCGCCGCCAGCATCCCCTTGATCACGGCCGAGGGGAAGTAGTAGCCGACCACACCCGCCCGCAACAGGCCGAGCGCGACCTGGATCACCCCGGCCAGCACCACGGCGGCAAGAAAGGTCTCGAACGAACCGAGTTCCGTCAGCGCAGCCAGCACGATGACGGCCAGGCCTGCCGCCGGCCCGCTCACCATCAGCTGGGAGTCGGAGAGCAACCCGACGACGATCCCGCCGACAATGCCGGCGATGATGCCGGACATCAAAGGTGCGCCCGACGTGAGGGCGATCCCCAGGCAGAGCGGGACCGCAATGAAGAACACGACGAGCGCGGCTGGCGCGTCGTGGCGCCAGGAGGGCGAACCAATCATCTGATGGGGGACTTGCTGGGTGGGACCGGCCGTCGCGCGACCGGGGGATACGCATCCATTCGTGTACGACGTATACGCGCCACGCGGGACGAGTGTTCCCCCGTGGGATGTGCTACATCGCCAGGCGGAGCTGCCCCGAGGCCGTGGCGGCATCCAGCGTGAAGAGGGCGGCCGGCGTGCGTCCTGGTGCCGCGGTGGCAGCCGTGCGGGACCCGGCCCGGTGGAGCGCCCGCGAGACCGCTTCGGCTGCGAGTGCCGGAGTGTTGTTGGTCTCGCTCAGATGCAGCAACGCCACCGCGCGCAGCCCAGGGTGGGAGAGTCCGGCCACCAATGCTCCGGCCTGCTGATTGCTCAGGTGCCCACGGCCGTTCCGGATCCGTTCCTGAAGCATGGGGGGATAGGGCCCGTTGCGGAGCATGTCCGGATCGTGGTTGGCCTCGATGCACAGCGCATCGCATCGGGCGAAGAGTGGGGGGAGGGCGTCCGGCACGGCGCCCAAGTCGTGCGCAATGCCGAGGCGGGCGCCACTCGCCGTGGCCGTGACCGCGTAGGCGAACGGGGCCCTCGCGTCGTGGGGGATGGCGACGGCCTCCAGCGTGAACGCGCCCGCGGCGTCCACCGCCTGGCCGGCCACCAGTGGGCGTCGCCACCGCGCTTCGACCTCGGGCAGCGCGGCCAGCGTGCCCGCGCTGGCATACACGGGCCAGCGCCATTTGTGCTGGGCGCGTTCGGCGCCCTGCGCGTGGTCCTGATGCTCGTGGGTGATGACCAGTCCCTCGATCTGCTCCGGCACGAGCCCAACCCTCTTGAGCCGGGACACCAGCGCACGAGGGCCGAACCCGCAGTCCACGAGCAGCGCACGCCCGGCGGCCATGACCACGAGCGCGTTGCCTCGGCTCCCGCTCCCGAGGGACCAGACCCTCACGCGTCCTCGCGCATCGCGAAGAGGCGGGTCCAGTGCGCCTGGGACCCGGGTGGGGGCAGGACGCCCCGTCGTCCCATGACGCGCGCCGCGACGGTGAGGAAGCGATCGAGCGCGAAGGTGTCCCAGGGCTCGCCGTCGCCCCAGGCAAAGGGCGGGACGACCTTCGGCGGCATCCGCGTGCCGAAGACGTTGGCGGCCGCACCGATCACACTGCCTGTCGGGATTCGAGTCCCGATGCCGGTCTTGGCGTGATCGCCGATCAGCGCGCCAAGGAACTGCAGCCCGGTGGAACGCATGCCGTCGCGCGAGTGCATGGTGACGACGCCGTACGAGTTCTTGAGGTTGCTGGTGATGGTCCCGGCGCCGAGGTTGGCCCAGCGGCCGATCACGCTGTGCCCCACGAAGCCGTCGTGGCCCTTGTTGGCGTGTCCGATCATGATGGTGACGCTCATCTCGCCGGCGACCTTCACCTGTGGCCCGATGCTGCAGCAGGCCACGCGGCCGCCCATCACCGTGCTCCCTTCGCCGATCACGCAGGGGCCCACGAGGCGGGTGAAGGACTGCACGTGGGCGCCGGCGCGCACGAGCACGGGGCCGGCAGTGGTGTCGGCGACGACGTATGGCTCGATGCGCGCCCCGCGCTCCGCGTGCGCGCCGTGTTCGCCGAGCACCGTCATGCCCTGTGGCTCGGCGGAAACCGGGAGCAGCGCCTGTACGTCGGCCAGCAGCATCGTCGGGAGCAGGCCGACGAGGTCCCAGGCGTGCTCGAGCCACCACCCGTCGAGCGTCGCCTCCGGACCGTGCACCAGCGACTCCAGCGACAACGTGCCGTCGCCGAGGGCCGAGAGCGGGAGCGCTTCTCCGAGCCGGACGGCGGCGACCCGTCCATTGCAGCGCAACACGCGCGCTCCCGCTGTGGGCGAGGACGCGGCGAGCGAGGGCGCGCAGCGGGCGTTCACCACCCAGTCGCCGGCGGCGAGCTGCCCACGCGCGGCGGGGGGCGCGTCGAACTCCTCGAAATCGGCGAGGTGCGGCGCGCCCACGAAGGCGGTAGCCGCGCAGTCGAGGGTTCGTGCCCACCGCTCCCGGATGAGCGCGGCGCCGGCGCGCAGTTCGCCTGCAGGGCGGGTGAGCGCAAAGGGGCGGAAGCCGCGCGCGGCGGCATCGTCGTAGAGGACCAAGCCGCTCATCGGAGTTCCACGACCTCGCGCGGCAGTTGGTCGAGCATCGTCTTGAGCGTGTCGGCCTGTGCCACGGTCGTGACGAGGGTGAGGCCGTCGCGCACGACGACCACGAGGTCGCGCACGCCGTAGAGGACGACGCGCCCGGCGGCGGCATGTACCACGTTGTCGTGCGCCTGGACGAGGTGCACCGCGCCGTGCGTGGCGTTGCCCTGGGCGTCGCGTTGGCGCACGCGACGCAGCGCACCCCAGGTGCCGACGTCATCCCAGCCGAAGGTGCCGCGCACGACGAGCACGCGCGCGCTCCGCTCGAGCACGCCGACATCCACGCTCACGCCGTCATGTACGGCGGCGAAGAACGCGTCGCGCCCGAGCGGGGCGGCCGCCAGCGCGGCTGCCAGCTCCGGCGTGTGGGCCCGGACCTCGGCGAGGAAATCGGCGGCGCGCCAGGCGAAGATGCCGGAATTCCACAGGCAGCCGGCGGCGACGAGACGCTCGGCGCGGGCCCGATCGGGCTTCTCGAGGAATCGGGCGACGCGCGACGCGTCGCCGTCGAGGACGTCGCCAGGCTCGATGTAACCGAGTCCGGGATTGGGCTCCGTGGGCACGATGCCCACGGTGGCGAGGCCGCCGTGGGCCTGCGCCGCGCGCACCGCCGCCGCGAGGGCGGTGCGAAAGCTGTCGGCATCCCCGATGGCGGCGTCGGCGTGCACCGAGAGCAGGGCGGCGTCGGGACCGCCGAGGCGCTGGACTTCGAGTGATGCCCAGGCGAGGGCGGCGGCCGTGCCGGCGGGACGCGGCTCCTCGAGGACCTGCTCAGGGCCCAACCACGGCAGCGTGCGACGGATGGCCGGTGCGAGCGCGGCGCTGGTGAGGATCAACACGCGTTCGCGCGGGACCAGGGGCTGCAGCCGCTGGACGGTGTCCTCGAGCATGCTCTGCGGCGACACCAACGGCAGCAGCTGCTTGGGCTGCTCGGGCGTGCTGAGCGGCCAGAATCGGGACCCCACGCCACCGGCCAGCACGACGCCATAGAGGGGAGCACTCACCGGGAGTGCTCCACCAATTCGGTCACGCGCGCCAACAGGCGCTTGGGGCTGAAGGGTTTGGTCATGAACTCGTCGGCGCCGCGTCGGCGCGCGTCCGTCTCCTGGTGGTCCTGCCCGGCGGCGGTGAGGATGAGGCAGGGCAGGTGTTGCCAGCGGGCGTCGCCGCGCACGCGGTCGAGCACCTCCAGTCCCGTCACGCGCGGCATCATCAGGTCAAGGATGAGCAATCCCACCGCGGGTTCGGTCTCGAGCGCCTCGAGGGCCTCGGCGCCGTCGTACACGAGGTCCACGGCGAAGGGCCCCTGTTCGAGCTTGGTCTTGATGATCCGCCCGATGTGCGGCTCGTCGTCGGCGACGAGGATGCGGGTGCGGGGCGGGGCAGCGGCGGCCACGGGCCCTGCCTCAGACCAACGACGCGAGACCCGCGCGGTGGCGCCGGATGTCGTAGAGGAGGGCGCCGAGATTCGCATCGGGCCGCACGAGCACCAGGAGCACCACGTCGGCTGACATGCTGGCGAGCACGACCGTCGCCTCGGCGTGTTCCAGCACGGCCGACTGGAGCGGACCCGCCGCGGCGGCCGTTCCCAGCTCGTCGGCGAACTGGAGGATCGAGGGCACGTGGGCGGCGATCTGCTCGCTGTCCACGCCCTCGTTGGCATCGGTGTCGATGAGGAGTCCGTCGCGGCCGAGCACGGCGGCCGCCTGCACGCCGTCAAAGCGGCGGAGGGTCGCAACGAGGTCGCGGATGGTCGCCACGGCTGCTCCGGTAGAGGGGACGCCGAAGTGTACGTCCGGTGGCATCCAAGTCAAGCGTATGTCGCTTGATACGCAGCCGTCGCGTCGGTTAGCTTGCAGGCGTGAACCAACCCCTTCGCTCAGCCCTTCGCGGCCCCCGCGCCGTCCTCGCTGCGGTCCTGCTCGCGACCGGGGCAGTGGCCTGCGGCCCCGACCCGTTCCGGCCGGTGGCCCGGTTCGTGAATCTCGACACCTCGGTGCAGGCCTGGGCGCTGACGGGCGCGCCGCTGAATTATCCGACGGTGCTCGTCGTGTACCAGAACATTGTCCTGCGGCCCGACCCGTCGGGCTCGTTCGACCTGGGCTTCGACATCGATGGCGATGGTCGGCTGCAAGTCATCCCGGTTGCCAAGGTCATGGCGCCGCTGTCGAGCGCGCGGGCCGTGGGCTTCGCGCTCCCGACCGCCGGCTACGACGCAATCACCGAAGCACCGCGCGACGGCTGGGTCTTCGACGAGACGCAGACCTTCGATGTCGGCGACGTGTTCGTCGTGCGCATCTCCACGCAATCCTGCGCCTTCGACATCAGCCAGGAGATCTACGCCAAGTTTCGCGTGGACTCGATCTTCCCCGCCGAGCGCCGCCTGCGCCTCAGCGGACGGATCAACCGCAATTGTGGCTTCCGGTCGTTCGCCGACAGCATTCCGAAGTTCTGAGCCGTGCTCGACCATCGCCTGATCCGTGACGACGTCGCGCTCCTGCGCGACGCCATGACGCGCCGCGAGAAGCTCGACGTGTACGGCCCGCTGATCGACGAGGCCGTGTCGCTCGACCGGGAGCGCCGGCAGTCCATCACGCGGGTCGAGGAACGCAAGGCCGAGCGCAATCGCGTCACGCAAGAAGTCGGGAAGCGCAAGAAGGCCGGGGAGGACGCCACCGAGCTCCAGGCGCAGGCCCGCGCCATCGGCGACGAGATCGCGAACCTCGAAGCGCAGCTCACCGTGACGCAGGAGCGGCTCGACGAACTCTTGCTCGGGATCCCGAACCTCCCGTTGGCCGACGTGCCGGCCGGGGACGAGTCGCACAACGTGGTGCTGCGCACCTGGGGCACGCCGCGGGCCGCCGAGAGCGTGGCCCCGCACTGGGACGTCGGAGAACGTCTCGGGCTGTTCGACCTGCCGCGAGGCGCCAAGGTCTCGGGATCGGGCTTCATCGTGTATCGCGGCGCCGGGGCGCGGCTCGTCCGCAACCTGATGACGCTCATGCTCGACCTGCACACCACCGAGTTCGGCTACGAGGAGCTGTGGGTGCCGGTGGTGGTGAATCGCGCCACGATGACGGGCACGGGCCAGCTGCCGAAGTTCGCCGAGGACATGTACGCGCTGGAGGAAGAGGGCCTCTTCCTGATTCCGACCGCCGAGGTGCCGATCACCAACCTCTACCGCGACGAGATCCTCGGCGCCGACGAGCTGCCGAAGGCGATGTGCGCCTACAGCCCGTGCTTCCGCCGCGAGGCTGGCTCGGCCGGGAAGGACACCCGCGGCCTGCTGCGCGTGCACGAGTTCGACAAGGTTGAGCTCGTGCGCTACTGTGCGCCGGAGGACGGTGAGGCGCAGCTCGAACTGCTCCTCTCGCACGCCGAGGCGGTCTTGCAGCGGCTGGGCCTGCCGTACCGCGTGGTGCTGCTTGCCGCCGGCGATACGGGCTTCGCCAGCGCCAAGACCTACGACCTCGAAGTGTTCGCGCCTGGCGTGGGGAAGTGGCTCGAGGTGTCGTCGTGCTCGCTGTTCACCGAGTTCCAGGGTCGCCGCGCGAACATCCGGTTCCGTCCGGCTCCCGGTGAGAAGCCGCGCTTCGTGCATACGCTGAATGCGTCCGGCCTGGCCTTTCCGCGCATCATCGCCGCGATCCTCGAGCACTACCAGCAGCCGGACGGCAGCGTGTTGCTGCCCGAGGCGCTGCAGCGCATCCACGGCAAGGATCGCCTCGGGTGAGCGGCGTCTCGCCGTTCCCCGACCTCAATCCCGCCCAGCGCGCCGCCGTCGAGCACGAGGAGGGGCCGCTGCTCGTGGTGGCCGGCGCCGGCTCCGGCAAGACGCGGGTGCTCACGGCGCGCATCGCGCGGCTGATCGCGCAGTGCGACGTGGCCCCGCGCGAGATCCTCGCCGTGACCTTCACCAACAAGGCCGCCGGCGAGATGCGCGAGCGCGTGAGCCGCGCGCTGGGCGAGGATCCTGCGGGGATGTGGATCGGCACCTTTCACGGCATTGGCGCTCGGCTCCTGCGGATGCACGCCCCGTTGGTGGGCCGCACGTCCGAATACACGATCTACGACGAGGACGATTCCCTCGGCGTGATCAAGCGCCTCATGGAGCGGCACCGCATTTCGGTGAAGGAGTTCGCCCCCAAGGCCATCGCCGCCGAGATCGGCGCGGCCAAGAACGCCCTCGTGGACGTGGAGGAGTTCGACTCGCTGGCGCGCACCCCGCTCGCCACGGCCGCCGCCAAGGTCTACCGCGACCTCGAGATCACCTTGCGTGCGGCCAACGCCGTGAGCTTCGATGACCTGCTGGTGCTGCCGGTGCAGATCCTGCGCGCCAACGAGGACGTCCGTGTGAGGCTGGCCCGGCGGTTCCGCCACGTGCTGGTGGACGAGTACCAGGACACCAATCGGGCCCAGTACGAGTTCGTGCGCCTGGTCGCGGCTGAGCATCGCAACGTGGCGGTGGTCGGCGATGATGACCAAGCCATCTACGGATGGCGCGGGGCCGACATCCGGAACATCCTCGACTTCGAGCGGGATTTCCCCTCGGCGCGGGTGGTGCGCCTCGAGGAGAACTATCGCTCGACCTCGGCGATCCTCGACCTCGCGAACCGGGTGATCAGCGAGAATACCGCGCGGCGCGGGAAGACGCTGCGGGCCACGCGCAGCGGCGGCGAGCAGGTGGTGCTGCTCGAGGCCGCCGACGACCGCGACGAAGCCGAGGCCATCGCCGAGGGCGTGCAGGCCTGGCGCGCCGCCGGGCGGCGCCTCAGCGAGATCGCCGTGCTGTACCGCACCAACGCGCAGAGCCGTGGATTCGAGGAGGTCATGCGTCGCGGGGCGATTCCGTATCGGCTCGTCGGCGCGGTGCGCTTCTACGACCGCCGCGAGATCCGCGACCTCATCGCGTGGCTTCGCCTCGTGGCCAATCCGGCCGACGACGAAGCCTTCCGTCGGGCCATCGGCGCGCCGAAGCGTGGCGTCGGCGAAACGACGCTCGAACTGCTCGCCGCCGAGGCGCAACAGGCCGGCATCCCGCTGCTGGAGCAGGCGCGCCGGGCGCCGGGCATCAGCGGGATGCGGACCGCCACCCGCGACGCCCTGGCGAGTTTCGTCGCGCTGGTGGATCGCCTGCGTGCGGCCGCGGCCGACACCAGCGTGGATCGCCTCCTCGTGGATCTCATCGACCGCTCGGGCTACGGCGAGGCGCTGCGGGCGGAGGGGCCCGAGGGACTCGACCGGCTCGACAACGTCCGCGAACTCGTGACCTCGGCGGCCGAGACGATCATTGACGACGGCGGCGAGGTCGGCCTGCGCCCGCTCGACCACTTCCTGCAGCGGGCCACGCTGGTGACGGCGCTCGATGCGCTGGGGCCCGACGCTGACGCGGTGACGATGATGACCGTGCACACGGCCAAGGGCCTGGAGTATCCGTTCGTGTGCGTGACGGGCCTCGAGGACGGTCTCTTTCCGCTGGCGCGGGCCTTCGACGATCCGGACACCCTCGAGGAGGAGCGGCGGCTGCTCTACGTGGCCATCACGCGCGCCGGGGAGCGGCTATGGCTCTCGTGGGCGCACCAGCGCCGCCGGAACGGTGAGCTGCTCCCGAGCATCCGCTCAAGTTTCCTGCGCAACCTGGCGGCCGCCGCGCTCGAGGATCGCCGCACGGTCCGCCTGCGCGCCACCGCGCGCCACGCCGGATCGATGGCCACCGGGAGCTGGCGTCGCGGCGCCAGCGACGAGTCGCCGGCGTTCGGGCGCGGGTCCCGTCCGTCGTGGTCGCCGCGGGAAGGCGCGAGGGTGCCGAGTTTCCTCGCCGACGAGGACGCATCCCAGGACCTGCCGCGCTTCGTGGCGGGCGAGCGGGTGCAGCACGCGCGCTTCGGGTCGGGCACGATTGCCGAGGTCAACGGGACCGGGAAGGACGCCAAGGTGACGGTGGACTTCGACGACGAGGAGGTCGGTCGCAAGCGCCTCGTCATCGCCTTCGCCGGCCTGCAACGCGGGCACGACTGAGCGTCAGGCGCTCGCGGGGCGGGTCGGCACGAAGAGCGGGCGGTCGAGCCGCGGCGTCCATCGCAGGGTGTCCGTGGGCAACGCGAAGCGATCGGCGGCGTCCTTCCGCGCGGCGCGCTCCCCCCCGCGCTCGAGCGCCATCTTCCGAATCTGTTTCGCCTCGCGCAGTGCGTCCTCGCCACTCGGGTCGAAGCGCCGCGGTGCCGATTCCGCCCCGCGCGCCAGGAGGTCCACCACATACTCGAACGCACGGTCGAGATGCGCTCCCACCACCTGCTCGCGCAACGGCCAGCGACTGTTCTGCGCCATGAGGGCCATGACCCGCTGCCACGAGCCCATGTCGGTGACGTGCACCATCCCGCGGAAGATGCGGCGGTTGGTGGGCGTGCTGAAGATCGTCGGCGAGAGGATGCGGTCGAGATGCTCGTCGGCGCGGCCGTGGTCGAGCAGGATGAGTTCGCGGGCGCGGCGCGGCCACTGCTCCCCGGTCTCCGACTCGAAGCGGCTTTCCCAGTAGCTGTGGCCGACGCCGCTGCTGGAGCTGGTGATGGCCAACTGGTGCGGGACGAAGTGGTTGTGGGCGACCACGTCCGCCGCGAGGTGCGCGAGATAGCCGTAGCCGAAGGCGCGCAGCGAGTCGTCGCGGGCGCGGTCGAGGATGTCGTCGCCCACGCTCCAGAAGTGGCAGTGCCGTCCCACCTTCGCGTAGCGCTTGGCGAAGCTGGTGTCGGCGGCGATGGAGCCGTAGAGAAAGTCGTACGGGAAGGCCTTGAGCACCTGGGCGATGGCCGCTGGGAGCAGGAGATCGGCCGAGCGCAGGACTGCCTCGCCGAGGAGGATGTGCGTGCCTGGCGTCCAGGCCAGCGCCTCAGTGGGGCAAAGCAGGAGCAGCGCCACCGCGGCGGCGAGCATCGGCAGCTGGGCCGGCATCGCCCGGGACTCAGTCACGACGGCGCAGGCGCGGACGCGCATCGGCGTCCCGCACGCGCGGCGGCTTCTTCCCCTTCTTCCGACCGAGTCCGAGGGCGCGCGCCCCAGCCTTGATGCCGCCCATCGCCGTGCCCGCGATGCCGGCCACACGCGTCGCGGCCCGCGTGATCTTGGCGAGCATCTCGCTTAACTCGTCCACGCGGTCCGCCAGCTCGTCCACCGTCTCGCGGACGCGCTCATTGGCCATCGCCACCGTCTCGCGCGACTCGTCCACCATCTCCTTGGCCGTGGCCGCCGCCGCCCGGATATCGGCGGACGCGGCGTTGGCGTTCCGGGTGAGCGGGCGCAGCTCGGCGAGGACCTCGTCGAGCTTCTCCTTCAGCCCGGCGGCCGCCTGGCGCATCGCCAGCAGCACGAGCAGGATGACCAGCACCACGAGCAGCGTGAGGATGGACGTCAGCCCGGACGCGACGAAGACGACCTGCTCGAATGCGGAACGGACGGGCGTGACTTGCCGTACCAACACCGTATCCGCCGCGACGGCCAACTGGAGGAGAAGCATGCCGAATGGTCTCCAGCGGGGGGCACGGCGTCAAGCATATATTCCCCGACCATGTCCACTCCTCAGTTCATTGTCGAAGGCGGACGGCCGCTCGCCGGCTCCATCCGGCCCACCGGGAACAAGAACGCGGCCCTGCCGATCGTCTGCGCGGCGCTGCTCACCGACGAGCCCGTCACGCTCGAAAACGTGCCGCGGATCCGCGACATCGAGAGCCTCCTCGGGCTCGTACGCGCCACCGGGGCGAGCGCGGACTGGACGGGACCGAGCACGGTCGTCATCCACGCGAAGGACGTACGCGGCGATTCGCTCCCGCCCGACCTCTGTGCGCGCATCCGGGCCTCGATCCTGCTCGCCGGCCCGCTGCTGGCCCGCACCGGCAACGTGATCCTCGCGCCGCCGGGTGGCGACGTGATCGGACGGCGTCGGCTCGACACGCACGTCCTGGCGCTCGAGGCGCTCGGCGCCACCCACGCGTTCGGCGATCGCATCAGCTTCCGCGCCACCAAGCTCCGCGGTGCCGACATCTTCCTCGACGAGCCGTCCGTCACCGGCACCGAGAACGCCATCATGGCGGCGGTCGCGGCGGAGGGACGCACGACGCTGCACAACGCCGCCTCCGAGCCGCACGTGCAGGATCTTTGCCGCATGCTCGAGGTGCTCGGGGCCCGCATCGAGGGCATCGGGTCCAACGTGCTGGTCATCCACGGAGGCGCCACGCTGCGTGGCGGGACCTTCCGCATCGGGCCCGACCACATCGAGGTGGGCTCGTTCATCGGGCTCGCGGCGGTCACGCGCTCCGAGCTGCGCATCGAAAGCGCCGGCGTCCAGCACCTGCGGTCCACCCGCCTCGGTTTCGAGCGGCTGGGCGTGCGCACCGAGGTCTCGGGAGACGACCTTATCGTGCCGGCGCACCAGGAGATGCGCATCCAGAGCGACCTCGGCGGGGCGGTGCCCAAGCTCGAGGATCAGCCCTGGCCCGCGTTCCCGGCCGACGTGATGTCCATCGCCATCGTCACCGCCACGCAGTGCGAGGGCATCATCCTCATCCACGAGAAGATGTTCGAGTCGCGGCTGTTCTTCGTGGACAAGCTCGTCGGCATGGGCGCGCGCATCGTGCTCTGCGATCCGCACCGCGCCCTCGTGAGCGGTCCCACGCAGCTGCGCGGCTCGCAGGTGGAGAGCCCGGATATCCGCGCCGGCATGGCCATGCTCATCGCCGCACTCTGCGCCAAGGGCACGAGCGTGATCAAGAACATCGGGCAGATCGAGCGCGGGTACGAGCGCATTGATGAGCGGTTGAACGCGCTCGGCGCGTCCATCCAGCGCGTGGCCGACGGATGAACCACCCGGCGCTCCCCGCGCACCTCGCGGTGCCGACCTTCGAGCGCTTCGGCGTGCGGGCCTTCGTGACCACACGCGCGGCAGGGGACTTCAATCTCAACGGCGATGTGCCAGGCGCCGAGCAGCGCTGGCACGCCTTGCACCAGGCGCTGGCGGAGGCTGGGGCGCCGCGCCTGGCGTCGGCCAAGCAGGTGCACGGCACGCGGGTGCTCGTGCACGAGCGTGGATGGGAGGGCTGGCTGCGCGTGGATGACGCCGACGGGCATATCCTGCTCGGGGCGGGGGCGGCGGCCGTGACGATCGCCGACTGCGTGCCGGTGTTCATCGCGCATCCGTCCGGCGCGGTTGGGGTGGTGCACGCCGGGTGGCGCGGCACGGCCGACGGCATCCTGCCGGAGGGGCTCCGGCTGTTCGCCGCGCATGGGTTCCCAGTGGACGAGTGCGTCGTGCACCTCGGGCCGTCGATCTGCGGGCGCTGCTACGAGGTGGGTACGGAGGTCTACGAGAAGCTCACTGGCTGGCCCACGCGCCAGCCTCGGCACGTGGACCTCCGCGCGCTCCTGGCCGAGCAGGCGTCGCAACTTGGTGTGGCGCGGTGGTCGGCGAGCGGAGAGTGCACGAAGTGTGACAACGACGTGCTGTATAGCCACCGAGCGGGCGACGCGGGCCGGCAGGTGGCTTGCATATATCGATGACGCAAATGTCGCCCGGTTTGCACTCAAGAAGCCGCCACTTGGGGGGGGGGGGGGATGCAGCACTATTCTGTGCCGAAAACTTCCTGGCGTAGGTTCACCCAAGTTGAGGAGGTCCTTAAGAATGCGACTCATTCGGAGCGTTTGCCTGCTACTGGTCGTGCTGGGGCTCCTGCTGAATGCCAAGGATGCATCCGCCCTTGGGGGGTCGTGTCATGCCTGCGTTTCGGGATGCGCGTCTGGGCTGTTGGCTGCCTGCAGTGAGCAGTGCGGCGAGAGGTTCGCCCCGGATGGCTGCGAGGCCAGCAGCATCTGCGCGGGAAGCGGCGGACACTACGTCCCCTGCTACGCAATAGAGGTCCAGTAGACTCCGGCGCCCTCAACTTCAGTCATCGGATGGCGACTTGACTGCTTCCGGGGGGAGGCTACAGCGGCTTGCGGACTGGTCGACGATTTTGGTCGCGGTCGTGGCGCTTGGATTCGTCGTCATCGGCTTTGCGGAACGTCGGCAAACGACCTTGCGCACGCGCGATCAGACCGTGCGCGACTGGGAGCAGTATGGACTCGATGGCAGTCGCATTGGGCCGGCGAACGCTGCTGTAGTCGTCGTCGAGTTCGGAGACTATGAGTGCCCCTTCTGCCGAAGGTTCGACGAGGCAGTGCATAAGCTTCTTCGGGCATATCCGCAGGATGTCGCATTTGTATATCGTCACTACCCTCTTGCCTATCACGCGCACGCGTACCAGGCAGCTCGCTGGGCAGAGTGTGCGGGGGCGCAGTCGCGATTCTCTGAAGCGCATCGCCTGCTGTTTGCATGGGAAGACTTGGAGACGCTCGACGTCAACGTGCTTGCAGGCCAACTCGCGCTCCCCGACAGCGCGTCGTTTGTGCGATGCGCGTTGGACGCGTCGCCCGTTGCGAGAATCGAGACGGACCGGGCTGCGGGGGAAAAGCTTGGGGTTCGGGCGACCCCGACGGTCCTCGTGAACGATTTACGACTCGCCGGGACTCCCGATTCTGCGCGCCTGTTCGACGCTGTGCGCGACGCGCTTTCTCGGCCGAGGCGCGGCACCGCAAACAGTTCGGCGACGAAACCTCCGTCGGCCCGGCTTGAGGAGGAACTGCGCGTCGATGGCCATCTCCGCACGCTGATGCCCGTGGGTTCTGCCGTCTTACTGCCCGATGGTTCGATCGCCATCTCGCAGCCTCAAGATCGCAGCATTCGGATTCTTGACCGCCGTGGCATCGAGGTGGCGCACCTAGGGCGCTCCGGGCGCGGACCAGGGGAATTTCAGGCGATCACACGGCTTGGAATGCTCAACGACACCCTTTGGGTACTTGATGGGCGGCTGCGCCGATTCACACTCTTCGCCCAGCAGCAGGGTGAGTGGCGGCTT
>JANJUF010000096.1 GCA_024710705.1 Gemmatimonadaceae bacterium
GATCAGCGGCGTCGCCGGGAGCCGAAGCCCGTCGCAGAGCTCGGGGTGTCCGCCCTCCTCCACGAACAGGAGTCCGGTGGCGAGTTCGCCACGCGCCTGACACGCGCGCACGTGCGCGTACGCCGACGCGCGATCAGCGGGGTCGTAGCCCTCCGACGTCGCGCGAAGTCGCACGCTGCCGCCATCATGCAGCTGCACCACCTGTACCGCTTCGTCGGTCTCGGGTAGGGTGATCTCGCGTCGAAGCGGCACGAAGTCGGCGCTCACCGCCTCCACCCCGTGCTGCCGCGTGTAGGCGTAGCTCTTGGTGCTGCCTTCGTGATCGTTGAAGGTGACGCAGGGCGAGATGACGTCCACCAACGCGAAGCCGTGGTGCATGATCCCGGCCTTGAGGATCGGCACCAGTTGCTTCTTGTCGCCGGAGAACGAGCGCGCCACGAACGTCGCGCCCAGCGTGAGGGCCAGCAGCACCGGATCAATCGGCGAGTGCGCGTTGGCCTCGCCCTTCTTGGACTTCGAGCCGACGTCGGCCGAGGCCGAGAATTGGCCCTTAGTGAGCCCGTACACGCCGTTGTTCTCCAGCACGTAGAGCATGTTCACGTTGCGTCGGATGGCGTGGCTCAATTGGCCAAGCCCAATCGACCGCGAGTCCCCGTCACCGGACACGCCGATGGCGATCAGCGTGCGATTGGCCACCGCCGCCCCCGATGTCACCGATGGCATGCGCCCGTGCACCGAGTTGAAGCCGTGCGACTGCTTCATGAAGTATGCGGTGGTCTTCGACGAGCAGCCGATGCCGCTCATTTTCGCGGCCATGTGCGGCGGCAGCTCGAGCTCCCACGCGGCCTGCACCAGCGCGGCTGTCACGGAGTCGTGTCCGCAGCCGGCGCAGAGCGTGGACATCGCCCCTTCGTAGTCGCGGAGCGTGAGGCCAAGCCCGTTGGTGCGGGCGCTGGGATGCTTGACCGGGGGTTTGGCGATGGACGTCATGCGGGCACCTCGGCGAGGTGAGTGGACACGGCCTTCACCACGACCTGCGCCGTGAGTGGCATGCCGCCGTAGTCGAGGACCGGCTGCATCGCGTCGCGGGGCACGCCAAGCTCGATCGTGAACAGGGAGCGCAGCTGGGCGTCGCGGTTCTGCTCAATCACGAATGTGTGCTCGTGCCGCCCGAGGAAGTCGCGCACCTCGTCGCCGAACGGGAAGCCACGGATGCGCATCACGTCCACGTGGATGCCCTGTGCGCGCAGGAGGTCGGCCGCCTCGCGCACGGCCGCATCGCAGCCGCCGATGGTGACGAGCCCCACGGTCGCGCCCCCCTGCAGATGGAACACCGGCTTGGGCATGGCGCCGGCGGCATGTGCGAACTTCCGCTTGAGCCGGTCCACCACTTCCTGGTAGGCGTCGGAATCCTCGGTGTACGCGGCGTGCTTGTCGTGCCCGGACCCGCGCACGAAGTACGCGCCCTTGCCGCCCACGCCGGGCAGCGTCCGCGCAGCGATGCCATCGCCATCCGCGTCCACGTAGCGCGAAAACTTCGGCAACGCGGCGAGTTCCTCCTTGGACAGCACCTTACCGCGATCCGGCCGGTACGAGTCGTCCCACGTGAGGCGCGGCGTCATCCAGTCGTTCATCCCGATGTCGAGGTCGGAGGCCACGAACACCGGCGTCTGGAAGCGGTCCGCCAGGTCGAACGCCTGCACCGTCATCTCAAAACACTCGGCCGGGTTGGCCGGGAACAGGATCAAGTGCTTGGTGTCGCCGTGCGAGGCGTAGGCCAGCGACAGCAGATCGGCCTGCTGCGTGCGCGTGGGCATCCCGGTGGCGGGCCCACAGCGCTGCACATCAATGAAGACGGCCGGAATGTCGGTGTAGTACGCGAGGCCGATGAACTCCTGCATCAGCGAGATGCCGGGGCCCGACGTGTTGGTGAAGGCGCGCGCGCCGGCCCAGCCGGCGCCGATCACCACGCCGGCCGCCGAGAGCTCGTCCTCGGCCTGAATGATCGCATAGTGGTGCTCGCCGGTTGCCTTGTCCACGCGGAAGCGTTGGCAGAACGACGTGAACGCTTCCATCAGCGCGGTGGCCGGCGTGATGGGATACCAGGCGCCAACGGTTGCCCCCGCGTACACCGCACCAAGCCCGCAGGCGGTATTGCCGTCCATCAGCACGTGGCCGCCGGTGGCAGCCATCGGCGCGAGATGGAACGGCAGGGGACAGGCGAAGTGCTCCTGCGCGTAGTCGTAGCCGAGGTGGATGGCCGTATGGTTGGCGTCGAGGAGCCGCGGCTTCTTGCCGAACTTCTCCTTCAGCATCCCTTCGATCACCTGCATGTCGATGCTGAGCAGCGCCGCCAGCGCACCTGCGTAGGCGATGTTGCGCAGCAGTGTGCGGTCGCGGTCCTTCTCGAACGCCTGCACGCACATCTGCCCGAAGGGAATGCCGAGGATGGTGACGCCTTCGCGCACAAGGTCGGGATCCAGCGGCCACGACGAGTCGTACAGGAGGTAGCCGCCCGGCCGCACCGTGGCGACGTCCTTGGCGTAGGTGCTCGGATTGAGCGCCACGACGAGATCCACCGCCGAGGGCCGCGCCGTGTAGCCGTCCTTGCTGACCCGGATCTCGTACCAGGTTGGGAGGCCCTGGATGTTCGACGGGAAGATGTTCTTTCCCGTGACCGGGATGCCCATCCGGAAGATGGCCTGCATCAGCAGGGCGTTGGCCGACGCCGAGCCGGTGCCGTTCACCGTGCCGATCTTGAAGGCGAAGTCGTTGACGCCGCTCATCGGGACACAATCTCCTTCCCGGCGTAGGGAAGCTTGAGGTCGAAGGTGCGCATGTCCCACGCCGCCGTGGGGCAGCGTTCGGCGCAGAGCCCGCAGTGCAGGCAGACGTCCTCGTCCTTCACCATCACGCGCTTGGTCTGCGGGAGGGCGTCCGAGACGTAGATCTCCTGCGCAGTATTGAGCGCCGGCGCCGAGAGCCGCGTGCGGAGCTCGTCCAGCGGCGAGCTGTTGGTGGTGATGGTGAGGCAGCTGGTGGGGCAGACGTCCACGCAGGCATCGCATTCGATACACAGCGGGGCGGTGAAATGCGTCTGGATGTCGCAGTTGAGGCAGCGCTGTACCTCGAGGGCCGTCTGCTCGGGCGTGAAGCCAAGCTCGACCTCCACGCCGATGCCACTGAAGCGCTTGGTGAGCTCCTCGTGCGTCATCTTGGCGCGGCGCGCGGCATCGTAGTCGTTGTCGTAGGCCCAGCTATGCATGCCCACCTTGGCACTGACGAGCGTCATGCCTTGCGGTGGGCGGTCGGTGATCGGACGGCCTTCGCAATGCGCGTGGATGGAGATGGCGGCTTGGTGCCCATGGGCCACCGCCCAGATGATGTTCTCCGGCCCCCAGGCCGCGTCGCCGCCGAAGAACACGCCGGGCCGGGTGCTCTGGAACGTCTGCTTGTCCACCTTCGGCATGTCCCACTCGCCGAACTCCACTCCGATGTCGCGCTCGATCCAGGGGAACGCATTGTCCTGGCCGATGGCGAGGATCACCGCGTCGCAGGGAATGACTTCCGTGCGCAGCACGGTGCTCCGTTGCTTGCCCTTGTCGTCGGTGCTCCACTCCAGCACCTCGAACTCCATGCCGGTGAGCCTCCCGTTCTCCACGATGAATCGCTTGGGGGCGTGGTTCTCGATGATCTCGACCAGCTCCTCCTCAGCGTCCTCGAGTTCCCAGGGTGATGCCTTGAAGTGCTGCCGCCCGCGCCGCGCGATGACCTTCACGTCGGTGGCGCCCACGCGCTTGGCGGTGCGGCAGCAGTCCATGGCGGTGTTGCCGACGCCGATGATGAGCACCCGCGGCTCGATCTTCTCCACGTGGCCGAAGTGGATGTTGGCGAGCCACTCGATGCCGATGTGCACCTGGGAGGGCGCGTCCCACCGACCGGGGAGCTCGAGTTCCTTGCCCTTCGGCGCGCCGCTGCCGATGAACACGGCATCGTAGCCCTCGGCCAACAACGACTTCAGGCTCGTGACGGGCGTGTTGTACATCATCGTCGCGCCCATCCGGATGACGTAGTCGCACTCCTCATCCAGCACCTCGGCCGGGAGCCGGAAGGCCGGGATATTGATGCGCATCAGGCCACCCGGCTGCGGGTGGCGCTCGAGGATTGTGACGTCGTAGCCGAGCGGCAGGAGGTCGTTGGCGACGGTTAGCGAGGCCGGACCGGCGCCGACGCACACGATGCGTTTGCCGTTCTTCGTGTCGGGCGCCTTGGGCAAACGGTCCGTGATGTCGCCCCGGTTGTCGGCGGCCACGCGCTTGAGGCGGCAGATGGCGACCGGTTTCTCCTCCACTCGTCCGCGGCGACAGGCCGGCTCGCAGGGGCGGTCGCAGGTGCGGCCGAGGATGCCGGGGAAGACGTTGGACTCGCGGTTCAACAGGTAGGAGTCGTCGAAGCGACCCTGTGCGATCAACCGGAGGTAGCCGGGGACGTTGGTATGGGCCGGACAGGCCCACTGGCAGTCCACGACTTTATGGTAGTAGCCGGGATCCGAGACGTTCGTTGCCGCCATGCTGTGGCCGCCGGGCAAGGGGTCTGTAGCGAAGGTTCGCTCCGTTCGCGAGGCGCGGCAAGCGGGGAAGTCCGGAAGTCGGTACATTCGGCCCACCTCGAACCCGGGAACCCGATGTACCGGCCGCGCGCCTTGGCGTTGTGCCTCCCGCTGTTGCTCGCCCCCTCGGCGCGCGACGCGCTGCCGACCATCGGATACCACGACAATGCCGCGGCCGCCGGGACCTTCTCTGAGGGTACCCTGCGGGTGTCGCTCGAGATCCGGCGGGGGATGTGGCATCCGAACGGGACCGACCGTCCGGGGACGCCGATGCTGGCATTCGCGACGCCGGGTGGCGAGCTGCTGCTGCCTGGACCGATGATTCGTGTGCCTGTCGGGACGGCACTCGATGTCACGGTACGCAATGCCACGGACAGCGCGCTGGTCGTGCGCGGCCTTTCGGAGGACCCGGCAGACTCGCTGGTCGTGGCGCCGGGCGCGACGGGGCGTCTCCAAGCGACCACGACGCGTGCCGGGAATCGGTTCTATCACGCGACGTTTGTCGGCAACCGGTTCGGCGCCTTCCGGGTGGAGGACGCGCACCTGGCGGGCGCCGTGATCGTGGATGGCCCAGGTCCGCGCGCGCCCCGCGAGGAGATCTTGGTCATCACCTCGTCCTCTCACTCGGTGGACTCGACCGGCGCCCTCAGCAACGTTCGCGAGTTGAATGTCTTCAATGGGCGTCCCTGGCCCCACACACGGCGCCTGCGGCACGAGATCGGCGACACCCTGCGCTTCCGTCTGCTCAACGCGTCGCGTGAAGTACATCCCATCCATCTGCATGGTGCCTACTTCCGCGTGGACGCGCGCGGGACCGCCTTGCGCGACTCGATCTTCGCCCCTGATGCACGTCGCCTCGTGGTCACGGAGTTCATGATTCCCGGCACCACCATGGACTTCGTGTGGTCGCCGGACCGGCCAGGGATGTGGTTGATGCATTGCCACCTCACCTTCCACGTGGCGCCCAACCCGGGCTTCGGCGCGGATTCGCTCACGCTGGAGCAGACCGAGCATCGTCTGCGGCATCCGCATCACGATTCGGATGCCGACCAGCACGTGGAGCAGGGGATGGGCGGGCTGATGCTGGCCATCGAGGTGCCGCCGCCGGCGGGTTGGCGCCTTCCCACCGTGGCGCGTCGCCACCTGCGCTTCGTGATCCCGGGTGACTCCGTCGCTGGCGCGCCCGTGGCGTCGTTCGCGCCCTCGATCGAAGGGACGGGCCGGGCAATGCCGGCACACCACCCGCGAGGTCCCGGCGCGACGCTCTTCCTGCGCCAGGACGAACCGACCTCCATTCGCGTGGTGAACCACGCCATGGAGCCGACAGCCATCCACTGGCACGGCATGGAACTCGAGAGTCTGTACGATGGCGTCGTGGGCCTTGGCGGGACTCCCGGCCAGCGCGCGCGCGCCGTCGCCGCCGGCGACTCCCTCGAGGTGCTGATGACCCCGCCGCGTGCCGGCACCTTCATCTACCACACGCACCTGATGGAGGTCCGACAGCTCTCGGGCGGACTCTATGGCCCGATGATCGTGCTGCCACCGGGCGCCGAATGGGATCGCGTCCACGACCACGTATTCATTCTCGGGTCCACCCGTGGAGAGGGCGTGCGCCTGAACGGGGAGCGCCGACTGCCGCCGCTGGAGCTCACGGCAGGCAGCGTGCACCGCCTGCGCCTCATCAACATCACCAGCGGCAGTCCGAACATTCGCTACTTCTTGGTGCGCGCAGATAGTAGCGTGGCCGAATGGACCGCGCTGGCCAAGGACGGCATGGACCTGCCGGCGTCCCAGCGGCGCACGGGGCGTTCCGTCCAGCCCGTGAGCATGGGTGAGACCTACGACTTCCAGTTCGTGGCGCGGGAACCCGGGGAATTCCGGCTCGAGGCCCGCGCGGGAGCCGTCAACATCGTCGCGACCCAGCCGATCGTCGTGCGCGCGCCCTAGCCGACCTGGGGTGCGCGCCGGCATGCGCTAGCTTCCGGCCATGTCCACGCCGCCAAAGAAGCCCGACCCGATGCACGGCCTGACCCTCGAGCGCCTGTTGACGACGCTCGTGGAGCAGGTCGGCTGGGCGCAGATGGGGCGTGAGGTGAAGATCGCCTGCTTCACCAGCGACCCGAGCATCGCGTCGAGCCTCAAGTTCCTGCGGAAGACGCCGTGGGCGCGGGCGAAGGTGGAGGCGCTGTACCTGCGCCGCTGCGTGCCGCGCGACTAGCCGCCTGAGCCGGGCGGTGCCACATTTGCGCCCTCGCTCCGCCCCCCGAACACGGGCCGCACACGTACGCCATGACTGATCCCCTTCCGCGACTGACTGCCGCCCTCGCCGAGCGGTACCGGGTGGAACGCGAGTTGGGCGCCGGCGGCATGGCGACGGTGTACCTCGCCCACGACCTGCGTCACGATCGCCAGGTGGCGATCAAGGTCGTGCACCAGGACTTGGCCGCAGCGCTCGGGCCGGAGCGCTTCCTCACCGAGATCAAGACCACTGCGCGGCTGCAGCATCCGCACATCCTGCCGCTGCTCGATTCCGGCGAGGCCGACAGCATCCTGTATTACGTGATGCCGTACGTGGCGGGCGAGTCGCTGCGCGCCCGGCTCGACCGGGAAACGCAGTTGCCGCTCGATGACGCGGTGCGCATTGCCCGCGAAGTGGCCGACGCGCTGAACCATGCGCACGCGCACGGGATCGTGCATCGCGACATCAAGCCGGAGAACATCCTCCTGCAGGAAGGGCACGCGCTGGTCGCGGATTTCGGCATCGCGCTGGCGGTGACGGCGGCCGGCGGGCCGCGCATGACACAGACCGGACTCTCGTTGGGCACGCCCAGCTATATGAGCCCTGAGCAGGCGATGGGCGAGAAGTCACTCGACGCGCGCACCGACATCTACGCACTCGGAGCCGTCACCTACGAGATGCTCACGGGGGAGCCGCCGTTCTCAGGCGCGACGGTGCAGGCGATTGTGGCGAAAGTATTGAATGCCGAGCCCGAGCGGCCGACGATGCTGCGGCGTTCCGTGCCGCCGAATGTGGAGGATGCGGTGCTGCGCGCGCTATCGAAGGTGCCGGCGGATCGGTGGGCCAAGGCCAGTGATTTCGCCACCGCCCTCAGCACCGCGCTGCCGACGGGCACCGTGCGCGAGACGATGGTGCGCGGCGCGGTGGCCGCAGCGCCAACGCAGCGCTCACGGCTGCTGGTCGCGGCGCTGGCGATGCTCGCGCTCGGTGGTTTGGCCAGCACGGCCTGGCTGGCCACACGCCCTGGGCCGACGCTCGTGGGCGGCCGGTTCGACATCGGGTTGCCGGATAGCGTGTCCTTCTATGGCTCCGGCGGCCGCAAGCTCGCGCTCGATCCGCAGGGGCGGCAGCTGGTGATGGTGGGGGAGCGCGGCAGCCAGGTAGGCCTCTACCTACGGCGACTGGAGGACACCCAGGCAGTGCTGATTCGCGGGAGCGAGATGGAGGGGCGGTCGGGAAATATTGACGTCGCCTTCTCGCCGGACGGGCAATGGGTGTTGTTCAACAGCGGCACGGGTATCGCGCGCATTCCGGTGACGGGCGGACGCCCGGAGCAGATCGTGCAGAACGGTAGGGCGGCGCACTGGGGAGAAGGCAATACGATCCTCTTCCAGCGCGATGGCTCGCTGTATCGCACGGCCGCCGATGGACGCGAGGCGGAGTTGGTGCTCGCTACAGATTCGGCGAGTGGACGGCGCGGCATCTCGTGGCCTCACCTGTTGCCGGGTGGTACGCACGCGGTGGTCACCATTAACAGCGGCGGGGCAAGGAGTGCGGCCGTCCTTGGCCTCGCGATTGTTTCGCTGGCGGATGGCGAGTTGACCGACCTCGGCATCGTCGGCTCGGACGCCCGATACGTTCCCTCGGGGCACCTAATCTTCGCCCGCCAGGGGAATCTGATCTACATGGTGCCGTTCTCGCTGCGATCACGCCGCCCTACGGCAGCGCCCCAGCGGCTGTTCGAGGGGGTGTGGGTCGGCACGGGTGGCGCGGCGGGTATCGCCGTCGCGGACAACGGCACGGTGGCGTATCAGGAAGAACTCACGTTGAGCGGCTTTCGCATCGCCGCTGTGCGTCGGGATGGCCAGGAGCGGTTTCTTCCGCTGCCGCCGTCGCTGTACCTGATGCCGCGCGTGTCTCCGGACGGACGTCTGCTGCTCGTGGAAGAGGGATCGTTTCGCGGTGCACCCAACGCACCTATCCTCCTGGTTGACCTCGCCAGTGGTGCGGTGCAGCGACTCACCGGCGAAGGTGAAGGGCTGCACGGGGAGTGGAGTCGCGACGGACGCCGGGTGCTGTTCCTGCGGTTCGCGGAGGAGGGGCGCCAACTCGTCGCGCGCGCCTGGGACCGGAGCGCACCGGATTCCGTGGTCCTCACCGACAGCGACCGCGCGCTCTTCGAGTTCGACCCGGGTCCACGCGATGGCTGGACGGCGCTACGCGGCACAGACCAGTCGGGTAATCGAGATATCTACCTCGGCCGCACGGAACAGCTCGCCGAGCTTCGCGCCTTTGTGAAGTCGCCGGCCAACGAGCGACATCCGACCATCTCTCCGGACGGCCGCTGGTTGGCGTACTCATCCGACGAGTCCGGCCAGCCCGAGATCTATCTGCAACCAATCCCGGGTCCGGGCCCGCGCGTACAAGTGTCAGTCAATGGCGGCGTCGAACCGTTGTGGGCGCCGGAAGGGAGCACCCTGTATTACCGTAGCCTTTCGCAGCGAATGATGGAGACCACGCTGGCAGGCACGCCGCTGGCCGTCGTGCGACGCGACTCGCTGTTTCCCGACAACTACCAGCGCTCGAGTTCAGAGCGGAACTGGTCGCTGAACCCGCGCACGCGCGAGTTCTATTTCATCTACACCCAATCCGACCTCCGCAACGTCATCCTGGTCGTCAACTGGCTTCAGCTCCCTGCGCTCCGACCCACCCTCGAAGAACCCTGACCCTGCGCTCATGACTTCCGCTCGTCTCTCGCTCGCTGCATTCGTGTTCCTGGCCGTCGGCACAGCGCTCGACGCCGGCGCGCAGGCGCCGCTGCCCTCGGCCGAGGCGCAGATCGCCGCTGCCGTGCTCCCGTTGCCCACCGAGATGCGTGCCGGCGCCACGGTGCTCGGCTACCGCACGCGCGGCGAGTTGGTCACGCTGCGGCGCGGGACCAACGGCATGACCTGCCTCGCGCTCTACGCCATCCGGGAGGACTTCCACGTGGCCTGCTATCAAGACGGCCTCGAGCCCTTCATGGCCCGCGGGCGCGAACTGCGGGCGCAGGGCGTACAGGGACCAGCGGTGGATAGCGTGCGCTTCAAGGAACTCGCAATCGGGCAACTCCAGATGCCCGCGGCGGCCACGCTCTACACCGTGTCGGGCGCGGCGGGGAGCTACGATGCCACGACCAACACCGTGAAGGACGGGAGCCTGCTCGTCGTCGTGTACGTGCCCGGGGCGACGCCGGAATCACTCGGCATCTCGTCGCGGCCCTCGCGCACCGCGCCCTGGCTGATGTTCCCGGGCACGCCGAAGGCGCACATCATGATCAGTGGGACGATGTCGCCCTGAGGTTCAGCGCGCGCCGATCGCCGTCACCCGGACCGGCTCGCCGCTGAAGGCGGCGTTGCCGGTGAGCGCATCCACGCGCCGCGCATCGGTGACGTCGTTGATGCTCACGCCTCTGTGCGCCGCTGCCACCCGTAGGGCCGTGCCGGGCCGCCCGTGACCCCAGCCGTGCGGCAGGCTCACCACGCCGGGCATCATATCGCTTGATAGTTCGAGTGGCACGGTGATGGTCCCCACGCCGCCGGTGACTCGGACCGCTGCGCCGTCATGCAAGCCGCGCGCGGTGGCATCGTGCGGGTGCATGAGCAGCGTGCAGCGATCCTTGCCGCGCACGAGGCGCTCGACGTTGTGCATCCAGGAGTTCGAGGAGCGAAGCGTCCGTCGCCCGATGAGAAGCAGCGCGTCGCTGGCCGGCGCGGCCGCACCGAGCCACGTCGCTTCGAGCCGCGCGATGTCCGCTACGAATATCGCGGGCGCGGCGTGGATGCGCCGGTCCTTGGTGCGCAGCGCCGCCGGAAACGACGGCTTCAGCGCGCCGAGGTCCACGCCGTGCGGCGCCTCCTTGAGCGCGCGCAGGGACAGCCCCGGCCCGCGCGGCCGCAGTCCCGCGCCGTAGGGGCCGCGCCGCAGCGCGTAGTCGAGCATCCACGACGGACCACCGAGATCGCGGAGCGCGCCCCGGAGTCTGGCGCGCCACCCGGTGGACAGGCGCGTCGTGATGGCGTTCATGATCTCCCACTCGTGCCGCGCGTCGTCGGCCTTGTCGAACACCGGCGGCGAGTACTTCGCGGTGTCGCGCACCGCGAGTCCGTGGAAGATCAGGTCGTAGTGCTCGCGCTCGAGCGGCGACGAAGGCGGCAGGATCAGGTGCGCGTGCCGCGTGGTCTCGTTCAGGTAGAAATCGATGGCCACATAGAACTCGAGGCCCGCAAGCGCGCGATCGAGTCGCCCGCCATCAGGCGTCGAGAGCACTGGATTCCCACCGTGCGTCACGAAGCCACGCACTTGGCCGGGCCCCGGCGACTCGATCTCCTCGGAGAGCGCGGCCACCGGCAGCTCGCCGGCGAACTCCGGAAGCCCCCGCACCCGACTCGTCCATCGCGCAAAGCGCGGACGACCGTCGCGCTTCTGGTCGGCCCTCCGGATATCCACTGCCGGGGTGGGGAACATCACGCCGCCCTCGGCGTCCACGCGGCCGCACACGAGGTTCAGTGCGCTGATGAGCCAGGTGGCGAGGCCGCCGAACTCCTGCATGGACACGCCCACCCGTCCATACGCGGCGGCGCGCGGCGCCGCGGCGAAGTCGCGGGCCATGCTGCGCATGGCGTCGGCCGAGAGGCCGGTCGCCGCGGCCACACGCTCGGGTGGGAAGCGCAACGCAAGCTCCCGCAGCGTGTCGAGGCCATCGGTGAATGCGGTGAGTCGTCCCGGCCGAGCCAGCGACTCAGCGAAGATCACCTGCAGTAATGCCAGAAGCAGCAGCGCATCGCTCCCCGGGCGGATGGCATGGTGGGCATCGGCGAGCGCGGCGGTCTCGGTGCGCCGCGGGTCCACGACCACCACCCGGCCGCCGCGGGCGCGGATGGCCTTGATGCGCTCCGCCGCGCCGGGGGCCGTCATCAGACTGCCATTCGACACCGCGGGGTTCGCGCCGAGGATCAGCAGATGATCGGTGCGATCGATATCCGGAATCGGGATCAGCAGCGCGTGCCCGAACATGAACATCGCCGCCACGTGGGCGGGGAGCTGGTCCACGCTGGTGGCGCTGAAGCGGTTCTTGGTGCGCAGGGCGCGGAGAAAGTCCCCCACGAAGAGCATGGCGCCCAGCGAATGCACGGTGGGATTGCCGACGTAGGCGGCGATCGCGTCATTGCCGTGGGCGCGCTGCACGCGCTGGATTCCCTCCACGGCGAGATCAATCGCCTCCTTCCACCCGATCCGTTCCCACCGGTCGCCCACGCGCTTCATGGGGTGGCGAATGCGATCGGGGTCGGTGTGGATGTCCTGCAGCGCCACGGCCTTTGGGCAGATGTGGCCCTTGCTCAGCGGATCGTCCGCGTCACCGCGGATCTCGGTGACGCGGTCCCCTTCGGTCGTGATCACGAGGCCGCACATCGCCTCGCAGAGGGTGCAGGTCCGCAGGTGCTGGCGCATACGCCTCCTAGGGCGTGCTGGCGGGGAGTGCTGCCTCGATCCGGCGTCGAATGTCCGTCCATTGGGCGTCTAGGTCCAGCGCCCGGGCGTAGAGTCCCGCGCCCGGGCGACCTTCGGCGCTGCCGGTGCCGTAGCCGCCGTTGCCCGTGAGCTGGCTGTAGAGGGCTCCATAATGCGACTGGAGCCGAGAGTACGCGATAGTGGAGCCAGGCGTCCGTCGGGAGACGAGCAGGTCCTCCAAGGGCTGCAGCGGTGCGCGAAGCGAGTCAGGCAGGGCGCGGACGCGCGCGAGGACGGCATTGATCGCCGAGATGGTGTCGCGGACCGCCACGCTCAGTGCGTACTGGGCGTCGTAGTCGGCCTGCGTGATGTATGGGGCGGCCGGATTCCCGGTCACCACCAGCGGATGTTCTCGCACGATGCCGTCCACCGTGAGGCGGACGCGGTAGTTGCCGGGAGGCATCTTCACGCCTTGGCCGCCGCCGCCGCGCGGTCCGGGCCCGCGGAGGTCCCACACCACGCGCTGGAAGCCCGGGG
>JANJUF010000101.1 GCA_024710705.1 Gemmatimonadaceae bacterium
TGGACCGCGACCCCGCGGTCCACGCCCTTGTCGCGGGCGGCGTTCTTCTCGTGTCCCTCGAGTCGCTTCACATAGGTATCAACGGCTGCGCGGCGCGCCCGGGGGCGCGAGCCGCTGATGGCGTCGGCCGCCTGCACCAGCACCGACACCTCGCTCTCGTGCGGCACGTCGTCGTGGTGCGCGGCGATGCAGTTGATGACCATCGGGTTCTCCCCGTACTTGGTCGCCACCTCAACGCCCAGCTGCACGTGCGTGCCCTCGTGGTCGTGCGTGAGCACCTTGCCCACGTCGTGCAGCAGCGCGCCGCGCTTGGCCATCGCCACGTCCAGCCCGAGCTCGGCGGCCATCATCCCCGCCAGGAAGGCCACTTCCTTCGAGTGCGCGAGGATGTTCTGCCCGTAGCTCGTGCGCCACTTCATGCGCCCGATGAGCTTGATCAGCTCCGGATGCAGCCCGTGCACGCCCACCTCGTAGGCCGCCTGCTCCCCGCTCTCGATGATGCCGGCGTCCACTTCCTTCTTGGACTTCTCCACCACTTCCTCGATGCGCCCCGGATGGATGCGGCCGTCGGCGACGAGCTTCTCGAGTGCCAGCCGTGCCACCTCGCGCCGTACCGGGTCGAAGCAGGACACCACCACCGTGTCCGGCGTGTCGTCAATGATGACGTCCACTCCGGTGGCAAGCTCGAAGGCGCGGATGTTGCGCCCCTCGCGGCCGATGATGCGCCCCTTCATGTCATCCTTCGGGAGCGCCACCGCGCTGGCCGTGATCTCGGCCGTGTGTTCGGCAGCGATGCGCTGCACCGCCAGGGCCACGATCTTCTTGGCCTCGCGGTCGGCGTTGCGCTTGGCGCTCTCGCGGATCTCGCGGATCTTGTTGCCGGCATCGGCGTGGGCCTCCTCCTCGAGCCGGCGGATCAGTTCGGCCTTGGCCTCGGAGGCCGAGAGGCCGGCCAGTTGCTCCAGGCGGCGGCGCTCCTCCCCCACCAACTGGTCGAGCTCGGCCTGGCGCTCCTCGAGCTGCTTCTCCCGGCGGCCCAGTTCGCTGGCGCGACGGGCAATCTCCTTCTCCTTCCCGTCCACCATCTCGAACTTGCGGTCGGCCTGGCCCTCGCGCTCCAGGACCCGCTTCTCTTCCTTCTCCACTTCCTCGCGACGCTTGCGGGCCTCCTGCTCCCAGGCCTCGCGCACCTTCATCACCTCTTCCTTGCCCGAGAGCACCGCCTGCTTGCGGGCGGCGTCAGCATCACGCTCGGCTTCGGCGACGATCTTCTTGGCGACCTGGTCGGCGGCTTCCCCGGCAGCGCGGCGGGCCGCGTCCTCGGCGGCGCGACCAGCACGGCGTCCAAACACGAACGCGACCGGAAGGGCGGCCAGAACGGCAACGCCAATCGCGATCGCGACATAGAGCGGCACGGTCATCGGTTTCTCGTATATGCAAGGCGATCGGCGAGCGACCGCGTCCGAAATGTCAGGAGCTCCAGCCCGCCCGATACCGGCCTCTCACCGGAGCTAGACCAGCCGGTTCGGCGCCGACGAAGGGCGCGGGACGGGACGGGCTAACTGCCGAGAGCGCTTGCACCTACGGGCCTTCACACCCACTCACCTGTGAAGCTATGGCTGGGCCCGGGAAAAGGCAACGCAGGGGGGCGACTGGGGGCCGACTGGGGGCGCCGAGGGGCGCCGAAGGGCGTCAAAACTTCCCTAGCGGTCGATTGCCTTCATCTCCCCGGACGCCGTCACCCGCTTGGCCGGCGGCAGCCAGCGCCGGAGCTCCCCCGAGAGCGAGCGCATCCGCTCAGCCACCTCGGCTCCCTTCTCGCGCTCTTTGAATAGCTCGTCGGTGATGCTCATGGCCGCGAGGATCGCCGCCTTGCCGGGATCGGTGATGGCCGGGTTCTCCAGCACCTTCCGGATGGCCGCGTCCACGTGTTCGGCGATGGCCCGCGTGACCTCGGGCGAGACATCCGAGCGGATGGTGTACTCCTCGCCGACGATGCGCACCCGCGTGGAATGGACGGTCACAGTTCACCTCCGAGGACGTGCTGCTGCCGCAGGAAACGCGCACGATCGAGCATCGCGCGGGTCTTCTCGGCGGCTTCCTCCAGCCGGGCGCGCAGGCGCGCGTTCTCGGCCTCGAGCGCCTGCACCCGCTCCTCGGCGGTGGCATCGCCCTGCGGCGTCGCGCCCAGCGCCTTGAGCCGCGCCTCGGCGGCGTGGGCGCGCTTCCGGAACGTCGAGAGTTCCTCGCCCAGGTTGCGGACGAGGATCTCGAGCTCGCCGAAAGCGAGCGCCGCTGATTGGTCAGGCCGTTCGCGGTCGGACACCGAGGGTGCTCTCCAGAGTCTTGAGCAAAAGGGCGCGACGCCCGTCGAGCTCCTTGTCCCTGAGCGTGCGCTCCGGGTGGCGGAAGGTCAAGCGCCAGGCCAGCGAGCGCGTGCCGTCGGGGATGCCGGCGCCACGGAACTCGTCGAACAGGACGCAGCGCTCCAGCAACTCGCCGGACGCGCTGCGCAGCAACTTCTCCACGTCGGCCGCGGGCACGTTGTCGGGCACGAGCAGCGCGAGATCGAATTCCGCTGCCGGCATCGTCGGGATCGCGCGGTAGCGCACGGGTTCCCGACGCCCAATGGTAACGGCGGGTGCGACGCCGCTCGGCCGCTTCTTGGCGCCGTGGGCATGCTGCCCCGACGGGGCGACGGCAGCGTTGGACATCTCGCCCAGCGTGACCTCCACGCCGAAGGCCGGGCTGGCCCACACGGGCGCATCAAGCGCCACGCGGGTCACCCGCCCCACTCGTGCCGCCCGCACCACGATGTACCAGAGCACGTGGCCGGTGCCGGGCTCGAGGGTCACGCTCGAACCGGGATACGACGCCTGCGCGAGCGTAATCGCCAGCTGCTTGGCGTCCCAGGCGTCGAACGCCGGTGGCTGCGGCTCGGTGAAGTGCGGCGGCCGGCGCTGCCCCATCACGAGCAAGGCGGCCCGCACGTCTTCCGTGGGCGTGCCGCCCGGGCGCGCGGCGAACACCGAACCCACCTCGAAGAGCCGGACATTCCCCTGCATCCGGTTCAGGTTGTACTCGGCGCGCCGCGCCAGCGTGTCGAGGATGGACGCCCGGAGGAAGGGTTCGTCCTCGCCCAGCGGATTCTGCACGCGCATCAGGTTCACCGTCTCGGCGCGCTCACCGCGCCCCGACGTGAACGGCAGCGGCCGCACCTCATGCAGCCCCGCACCCACCAGCACATCGCGCACGCGGCGGTAGGCGCCCCACAGCGGATGGTCCGGCACCGTGCCCGGCCGCGCGCCGTGCAGGGTGTCGGGCAGGCGATCGAAGCCGCGCAGGCGCGCGATCTCCTCGATGAGGTCCACGTCGCGCGACACGTCGTGCCGCCAGCTCGGCGGCGTCACCTTGAGCGCCTCACCATCCACCACCACTTCGAAGCCAATGCTCGCGAGCAGCTTGGCACACTCATCGCGGGAGACCGCTTCGCCCAGCACGCGCGCCACGCGCGCGGCGCGGAGTTGCACGGGCGGACGCTTCGCCGGCGCGCGCCCCACTTCGATCAGCGCGTCCACGTGACCGCCGCTCACCAGCGCGACCAGCGCCGCGCCCAGTGCCAGCGCCTGCGGGACCATCGCGTCGTCAATGCCACGCTCGAAGCGATAGCTGGCGTCGGTGGAGAGCCCAACCTTGCGCCGCGTCGCCCGCACGCGCTGGGCGTTGAACGTGGCGACTTCGAGCACGATGTCGGTGGTCGCATCCGTGACTTCGCTGGCCTTCCCGCCCATCACGCCGGCGAGCGCCGTGGCGTGCGCGGCGTCGGCGATCACGAGCATGTCCGGATCGAGCGCGCGCTCCACTCCATCGAGCGTGGTGAGCTTCTCGCCGGCCTTGGCCCGGCGCACCATCACCGTCCCACCGCCAAGCTTCGCCTTGTCGAAGGCGTGCATCGGTTGGCCGAAGCCGTGGAGCATATAGTTCGTGGCGTCCACCACGTTGTTGATGGACCGTCCACCCACCGACTCCACCGCCGCGCGTAGCCAGTCGGGGCTCGGGCAGACGGTGACGCCGCTGATCACCGCCGCCGTGTACCGCGCGCAATCGAGCGGGTCGTCAATGCGCACCTTGAGGCCGGCGGCGCTCGCTTCCTGCGTCCCGGTCACCGCCGGCGACGGCACCGGCGGCAGGTCGGCGAGTTCCGGCGGCCCGGCGAGCTTCGCACCGGTGAGCGCCGACAGCTCGCGCGCCACGCCGATGTGCGAGAGCAAGTCGGAACGGTTCGGCAGCACATCGAGGACCAGCCGCACGTCGCCCAGTGGCAGCACGTCGAGCAATGGCGTGCCGGGGGCAGCGTCGGTCTCGAGCGTGTAGATGCCGTCGTGATCCGTGCCGAGGGCGATCTCGTCGGCGGAGCAGAGCATGCCGTTGGACGTGAAGCCGCGGATCTTGCGCTTCTCGATCTTCATCCCGCCCGGCAGCGTCGTGCCGCTGCGGGCGAAGGGATACTTCGCGCCGACGACGACATTCGGCGCCCCGCACACGACTTCCAGCAGCGTGCCCGAGCCATCGTCCACCTTGTTGAACGAGAGCCGCGTCTCCGGGATCTTCTCGCTGGCCACGACCTGCGCCACGACGATCGGGGCGAGGTCGGCGCGCAGGCGCTCGAAGTGCTCCACCGTGGCCACGTGGGCGGTGAGGAGGTCGCGAATCTGCTCGGCGCTCTTCCCGTGCGGGACGAGGCGTGCCAACCACTCGTGCGAGAGATTCATCGGCCGAACTGCTCCAGGAAGCGCACGTCGGAATCGTAGAGGATGCGGATGTCTGGAATGGCGTGGCGCGAGATGGCCGTGCGCGCCGGACCCATCCCGAAGGCCCAGCCGGTGTACTTCTCGCTGTCGAGCCCCGCGGCCTCGAGCACGGCCGGATGCACCATCCCCGAGCCGAGGATCTCGATCCAGCCCGAGTGCTTGCACACCGCGCAGCCCTCGCCGTCGCAGACGCCGCACTGCACGTCCATCTCGGCGCTGGGCTCCGTGAACGGGAAATAGCTGGGGCGGAAGCGGGTCTTGGTGTGCGGACCGAAGTAGCGGCGCGCGAAGTGTGACAGCGTTGCCTTGAGGTCGGCGAAGCTGATGCCCTCGTCCACCACCAGCCCTTCGATCTGCGCGAACATCGGCGCGTGCGAGGGATCGAAGAAGTCGCGGCGATACACGTTGCCCGGCGCGAGGATGCGCACCGGCGGCGGATACTGTTGCAGCGTGCGCACCTGCACCGGCGACGTGTGCGTGCGCAGGACCTGGTCGGCGCCGAGGTACAGCGTGTCGTGCAGGTCCATGGCTGGGTGGTCGGCCGGGAAGTTGAGCGCGCCGAAGTTGTACCAGGCGTGCTCGGCCTCGGGGCCGAGGGCGATGGTGAAGCCCAGCTCGCGGAAGATCTCGACGACTTCGTCGATGACCATCGAGACCGGATGCACTGTTCCCTGCCAACGATCACGGGCCGGCATGGTGAGGTCGAGCTTGGGCCCCGACTCCGCGGCCTTGGCCGTGAGCTGGGCGCGCCGCACCTCGAGCGCGTCCTCGAGCGCCACCTTCACCGCATTGGCCCGCGCCCCGGCTTCCCGGCGCTCCTCCTTGGGGAGGGAGCCGAGCTCGTTCATGATGGCGGTGAACTCGCCGGCCTGCCGCCCCACCAGGGCGTTGCGAAGGACGGTCCATTCGTCGAGGGACGAAGTGCCGGCAATGCGCCCAGGAGCCTCGCCCTCGAGGGCGCTCAGTTTGGCCAGGAACTCGGCAAGTGTCATTGGGGAAAAGACTTGGGACGGAAGACGGAAGACGGAAGATAACCGCGAAATGGGTTCAAGGCGGAAGACGGAAGACGGAAGAGGCGGACGACAGAACCTGTCGCCCGCCTCTTCCCTCTTCCGTCTTCCGTCTTACGCCCGCTTCGCGAGGGCGACCCGAGCCTTCTCCGCGAGGAGCGTAAACGCGGCCGGGTCCTTCACCGCCAAGTCCGCCATGATCTTGCGGTCCACTTCCACCCCAGCGGCCTGGATGCCGTTGATGAAGGTGCTGTAGGACATGCCGTTCAGCCGGGCGGCGGCATTGATGCGCATGATCCAGAGCTTCCGGAAGTCGCGCTTCTTGGCCTTGCGGTCCCGGTAGGCGTAGACCCACCCGCGCTCCACGGTTTCCTTGGCGGCCTTCCACAACTTCGACCGGGCGCCAAAGGCACCCTTGGCCGCCTTCATGATCTGCTTCTTGCGCTTGAGGCGCACAACGTTCGACTTGACGCGTGGCATGGTCGGGTCTCCTTAGGCCTGCAGGAGGCGCTTGAGGTTCTTCGCCTCGCCGTTGGTCGCGACAATCGCCGGACGGCGCAGGTTGCGCTTCCGCTTCGAGGTCTTCTTGGTCAGGATGTGGCTCTTGTAGGCCTTGAGCCGGCGCACCTTGCCCTTCCCCGTGACGGAGAAGCGCTTCTTGGCGCCCTTGTGGGTCTTCATCTTCGGCATAAGTCCGCCTTTCTCACTTCGGCGTGAGGATCATGGTGAGGGCCTTCCCTTCGAGCTTCGCCGACGTCTCGACCTTCGCGACATCGACCAGCGCTTGAGCGACTCGTTCGACCACGGCCATACCGAGCTCAGGATGAGCGATCTGTCGGCCGCGGAACATCAACGTCACCTTCACCTTGTTGCCGTCTTCGATGAACCCACGAGCCTTGTTGGTCTTCGTGTCGAAGTCGTGCTTCTCGATGCCGGGACGGTACTTCACTTCCTTCAGCTGGATCACGTGCTGCTTCTTC
>JANJUF010000080.1 GCA_024710705.1 Gemmatimonadaceae bacterium
ATCCGGGTGGGCTTGGTAACCCTACCGCCGGCCGGGGGTGGTTGCTATATACAAAACCCTGGGGGGGAGCCTCATGCCGCCGGGGGGCGCCAAGTTCCCCCCCCCCCCCCGCCCGTCTTCCGTCTTCCGTCTTGCATCTCACCCGTGGCACTTCTTGAACTTCTTCCCACTCCCGCACGGGCAGGGATCGTTGCGCCCGACATTTGCATACTCGTTCGGCGTTGCTGACGCCCCGCTTCCGCTCACGGCCGGTGGCGGCGGCGTGTTCACTGACCGCACTCCCCGCCCCGCGCCGACCACCTTGGGCGCCGGCTGCGACTGGGCGCTGACCCCGAACGGATCCGTCGCCTCGCCCCCCATCGGCGACTCCGGCCCCGACGTGGACGTGATGATCGGCGGCCGCGGCAGCGGCGGCGGATCGAACACCAGCTGCACCTTGAGGAAGCGCTCCGCGAAGGTGTGCTGGATGTCGCGCATCAGGTCCTCGAACATCGCGAACGCGTCGTGCTTGTACTCGATGAGCGGGTCCTTCTGCCCCCACGAGCGATAGCCGATGGCGGCCCGCAACTGGTCGAGGTCGTACAGATGGTCCTTCCACTTCTCGTCCAGCACGTTCAGCATCACCAGCGAGAGCAGGCGATGCCCGAACTCGCCCAGCGAGGCGATCTTGCCGTGGAAGGCCTTGCGCGCCTCCTCAGCGGCCTCACGTTGCGCCTCCGCCACGGTCGCCGCGCGCAGGCCATCGGGTTCGAAGCCAGGGACGCGCAGCAGGTACTGCATCATCAGGTCCTGCGCGACGAGCTCCACGTCCCACGCCGCCGCGTCCTCGTACTCGGCGAGCGCGGTCTCGACCCGCCGCGCGACGGCCGTGCTCACCATCTTCTCGGCTTCGCCCTTGAGCTCCTCGCCGCCCTCGAGCGCGAACGACCGCAGCGAGTAGATCACCTCGCGCTGCTGGTTCATCACGTCATCGTAGTCCAGCAGGCGCTTCCGCGACTGGAAGTTCTGGAGTTCCACGCGCTTCTGGGCCTGCTCGATGGCGCGGGTGATGAGCGAGTGCGTGAGCACCTCGCCTTCCTGGGCGCCGAGCCCGTCCATCAGGCGGGCGATGCGGTCGGAACCGAAGAGCCGCATGAGGTCGTCTTCCAAGGACAGGAAGAACTGGGAGGTGCCCGGATCGCCCTGGCGGCCGGCGCGGCCGCGCAGCTGGCGGTCAATACGGCGCGACTCGTGCCGCTCGGACCCGATGATGTGCAGACCGCCCGGCTCCGAGATCTCCACCGGCTTGCCGTCCACGTCCTTGAGCGTGCTCGGCTTGAAGGCGTGCACGCCGGCGCCGAGTTTGATGTCGGTGCCGCGACCAGCCATGTTCGTCGCGATGGTCACCGCGCCCGGCTGGCCGGCGAGGGCCACGATCTCCGCCTCGCGCTGGTGGAACTTCGCGTTCAGCACGTTGTGCGGCAGCCCGCCGCGCTGGAACAGCCGCGACAGCGTCTCCGACGCCTCCACGCTCGTGGTCCCGACGAGCACTGGATAGCCCAACTCGTGCAGCCGGCGCGTCTCCTCGACGATGCCGTTGTACTTCTCACGCCGCGTCTTGTAGACGAGGTCCTGGCGGTCGAGGCGGGCGATGGGGCGGTTGGTCGGGATCACCGACACCTCGAGCCCGTAGATCTGGAAGAACTCCCCTTCCTCGGTCTCGGCCGTGCCGGTCATGCCGGCCAACTTCTCGAAGAGCCGGAAATAGTTCTGGATCGTGATGGTGGCCAGCGTCTGCGTCTCGCCGCGCACCTGGACGTTCTCCTTGGCCTCGACGGCTTGGTGCAGCCCCTCGGCCCAGCGGCGCCCCGGCATCGTGCGGCCGGTGAACTCATCCACGATGAGCACCTGCCCGTCCTGCACCACGTAGTTGACGTCTTTCTCGTACAGCGCGTGGGCGCGGAGCAACTGGTGCACGATGTTCAGCTTCTCGGACTTCACCGCGTACTCGGTCTCGATCGTCCGACGCGCCTCGAGCTTGGCGGCGGCATCGAGCGAAGGATCCTTATCGATCCGCCCGATGGCCGTCGAGATGTCGGGGAGGATGAACTCCTCCGGCGACGACGGGGAGAGGAAGTCCACGCCCTTGTCGGTGAGGTGCACCGAGTGCCCCTTCTCGTCGAGCACGAAGAGGAGGTCGTCCTCGAGGTGCCGGAAGACCTGCTTGGCGGCTCCCAGCTTGCGGTCCGCGAGGTGGGCCAGCTCCTGCTGCAGGATGAGCTGCTTGACGCCGGTCTCCTGCATCACCTTCAGCAGGCGCTTGTTCTTCGGGTTGCCGAGTCGCGCCTGGTAGAAGGCCAGCGCCGCGGCGTCCTTGTCGCCGGCGGCCAGGGCCTTCTCGCCGCGGGCCACGAGATCATTGGCCATCTCCGTCTGCCGGCGCACGAGGCGGGTCACCGCGGCGTTGTGCTCGGCGTACTGCACGTCGCCGTCGTTCCCCACCGGCCCGGAGATGATCAGCGGCGTCCGTGCTTCGTCGATGAGGACGGAGTCCACTTCGTCCACGATGGCGTAGACGTGCTGGCGCTGCACGCGCTGCTCCAGCGCGACGACCATGTTGTCGCGCAGGTAGTCGAAGCCGAATTCGTTGTTGGTGCCGTAGGTGATGTCGCAGGCGTAGGCGGCGCGCCGGCTCGGCGTCCCCGGCTCGGTGTCGTCGAGGCAGCCGACGGTCAGCCCGAGCCAGGTGAACAGGTGCCCCATCCACTGCGAGTCGCGGCGGGCGAGGTAGGAATTGACCGTGACGAGGTGCGCCCCACGCCCGGGCAGGGCGTTGAGATAGAGCGGCAGCGTGGCCACCAGCGTCTTGCCCTCGCCCGTCGCCATCTCGGCGATGCGCCCGAGGTGCAGCTGGATGCCGCCGATGAGCTGCACGTCGTAGTGCACCATGTCCCACACCAGCTCCTGCCCCGTCACCATCACCTTGGACCCGACGAGGCGGCGGGCCGCCTCGCGCACCGTGGCGAAGGCCTCAGGCAGGATCTCGTCGAGCACCTCGCCGAGGATCTGCCGGTACTCCGCCTCCAGGCCCTTCTGGCCGTCGGGCCCCACCAGCTGCAGGTCAATCGCCTCGCGCGCCTCGGCGTCCGCGGCGTCGTGCTTCTGGGCCTTGAGCTCGGCGATGCGCGCCGTGACGTCGGCTGTCCGCTCGGCGATCAGGGCGCGGAACTTCGCCGTCTGGGCACGGAGCTCGTCGTCGCTGAGCGACCGGAGGCGCTCCCCCTGCGCGTTGATCTCGTCAACGATCGGCTGGACGCGCTTCTGTTCCCGTTCATGGCGGGTGCCGAAGACGGCCCCGAACAGCTTCTTAAGCATTCCGTGATCACTCGGTGGTGGTGCGGTACAACTGATGCGCGGCGATGTACGCGGCCACCGCGTCCGGCACGAAGCCCCGGATGCTGCGACCCTGACGCACGCGCTCGCGAATCTCGGTGGCCGAGACATCCACGCGACGCGACGGCAGATACTGGGTCCGGAATCCCTCCGGGGCGGGACGATGTCCACCCCGACCTGCGATGGCGACCTCTACCAGCAAGGCCAATGCCTCCGGTTCACGCCACTTCGGCAGGGACTCCGCAGTATCCGCCCCCATCAGGAGGAGGAACTCGGCGTCCGGGTGTGCGCGCCGGAGGGCGCGCACGGTGTCCACGGTGAAAGATAACCCCCCGCGGTCCACCTCCAACGCATCCACCTCGAGTCGTGGATCCGACTCGGCGAAGAGCCGGGTCATGGCCAGCCGATGCGCGGGTTCGCTCATTGCTTGCTCCTGCTTGAGCGGCTGCCGCGCCGCCGGCACCAGCACCAGGCGTTCGAGCTGCAGGTGGTCCAGCGCATCGAGCGCCAGGAGCAGGTGCCCGATGTGCGGCGGGTCGAAGGTCCCCCCGAAGATGCCGATGCGACGGGGCACGCCGGGCGAGCTCAGCGCCCCGTCGCCGGGACGCCCTCCGGGGCAGGCTCGGCGCAGAGCTCCAGCACGTCGGGATCCGTGGGGAAGCCGGCCCGCAAGGCGTTGCAGACCTCGACCGCGTCCTCCACGTAGTTGATCACCGGCAAGCGGAAGATGCGCACGAGCTGCAGCATGGACTGCCGCGCCTTGTCGGTGTTCGGGTACTTCCGCACCACGTCCTGGAAGTAGAGGATGGCCGAGTCGTAGGCGCGACGGCGGTAGTAGTGCATCCCCGTCTCATAGTCCTTGGCGGCGAACCACTCCTCGAGTTCGGCCAGCTTCCGGGCCGACGAATCGGCGAACGGCGAGTTCGGGAACACGTCCTGCAGGAGGCGGAACTGCGACTGCGCGAGGACGCCGTACTCGGCGTCGAGCGACGGACGCCGCCACATCTCGCGATACGACAGCGCCGCCATGTAGAGCGCGTCGTCGGCCAGGGAGTCGCCCGGATGCTGCTCGGCGAGCCGCAGGAAGGACTGGGCCGCCAGCAGGCGTTCGGCGTTCTTGCGCCGGGCCTGCCCGAGGTACCAGTGGGCCCGGGTCAGGAGCGTGTCACGTGTCGGGAGGTCGAACGTGAGCTTCTCGAAGGCCGTGATCGCGTCAGCGACCTTGCCCTGTTCGTACGCGGCCAGGCCCGCCGCGTACAGCGATTCCGGCGTCGGATAGGAGCGCACGTTGAGCGCCCGCTGGCAGGCAGCGACCCCGGCGACGAGCAGGAGGACGACGAGGACGCGTGAACGGAGAGGGGGCATCAGGTAGGCGGCTGCAGGCGCGGCGTACCGGAGAGGCCGCGGAAGTATTCGATGGTCCGCACCAGCCCTTCGCGGAGCTGCACGGTCGGTTCCCAGCCCAGCAGGGTGCGGGCGCGGGTGATGTCGGGCTGGCGGACTTTCGGATCGTCGGCGGGCAATGGCAGCTCCACGACCTTCGAGGCGCTCCCCGTGAGCTCGATGACCAGTTCAGCCAGTTGGCGCACGGTGAACTCATTCGGATTGCCGATGTTCACCGGCATCCGTTCCTGCGAGTGGAAGAGGCGGTAGATCCCGTCCACTTCATCGGACACGAAACAGAAGGAGCGGGTTTGCGATCCGTCGCCGTACAGCGTCAGGGGCTCACCCAACAGGGCCTGCACGATGAAGTTCGACACCACACGTCCGTCGTGCGGGCGCATGCGGGGGCCGTAGGTGTTGAAGATGCGGACGATGCGGGTGTCCACCCCCTGGGCGCGGTGGTAGGCCATCGTCATCGCCTCGGCGAAGCGCTTGGCCTCGTCGTAGCAACCGCGCGGCCCCACCGGGTTCACGTGCCCCCAGTAGCTCTCCGACTGCGGATGCACGAGCGGATCGCCGTACACCTCGCTGGTGGAGGCCAAGAGGAAACGCGCGCCCTTGGCGAGGGCGATGCCAAGGGCGTTGTGGGTACCCAGTGACCCCACCTTCAGGGTCTGGATCGGCATGTGCAGGTAGTCCACCGGACTCGCCGGGGAGGCGAAGTGCAGCACGCCATCCAGATGCCCGGCGACGTAGGTGTATTCGGAGATGTTGTGCCGGATGAACTGGAAGCGCTCGTGGCCGATCAAGTGCGCAATGTTGTCCGGATGGCCCGTCAGGAAGTTGTCGAGTCCAACGACCTCATGCCCATCCGCGAGAAAGCGATCGCAGAGGTTCGAGCCGAGGAAACCGGCGGCGCCGGTGATCAGGACCTTCACGCGCGACCTCGCCCGATCGAGCGATAGGTGAAGCCCAGGGCCTGCATCTTGGCCGGATCGTAGAGATTCCGTCCGTCCACCACGATCGGCTGCTTGAGCTCACCCTTGAGCCGCGCAAAGTCGGGGAAGCGGTACTCGTTCCACTCCGTGACGACCACCAAGGCATCGGCGCCGGACGCGGCCTCGTGGCTGGACTTCGCGTAGGTGATCCGGTCACCGATCCGTCGCTGCGTCTCGTGCATCGCCGCCGGATCATGCGCCACCACCGTCGCGCCCGCTGCCAGGAGGTCCTCGATGAGCACCAGCGCCGGCGACTCGCGCATGTCATCGGTGTTCGCCTTGAAGGCCAGACCCCACAGCGCGATGCGCTTGCCCTTCACCTGGCCACCCAGCGCCTCCTGCGTCTTCTGGAACAGCCGATGCTTCTGGCGGCTGTTGGCATCCTCGACGGCGCGCAGGATCCCCATCGGGGTCCCACGCTCCTCGGACGTGCGCATCAGCGCCTGCACGTCCTTGGGGAAGCACGACCCTCCGTAGCCAGGCCCCGGGAAGAGAAAGGCCGGTCCGATGCGCGAGTCCGAGCCGATGCCCTTGCGCACCAGGTCCACGTTCGCGCCGACCTGCTCGCAGAGATTCGCGATCTCGTTCATGAATGAGATGCGCGTCGCGAGCATGGCATTCGCCGCGTACTTGGTCATCTCCGCCGACGGGATGTCCATGAAGATCACCGGCTTGCCGGTGCGCACGAACGGCGAATACAGCTCGCCCATGCGATCGCGGGCGAAATCGGAGGCCACGCCGATCACCACCCGGTCGGGCTTCATGAAATCGTCCACCGCCGCCCCTTCCTTCAGGAACTCCGGATTGGAGCACATGTGGAAGGGCACCTTCGCCAAGGGCTGGATCACCGCCGCGACCTTCTCCGCCGTGCCCACCGGCACGGTGGACTTGGTCACCACCACCACCTCCCGCTCGGCGTGCCTGCCGATGCTCTCGGCCACCGCCAGTACGTACTTGAGGTCGGCCGAGCCGTCCTCGTCGGGCGGCGTGCCCACCGCGATGAAGATCACTTCGGCGTCCTTGATCGCCGCCGGCACGTCGGTCGTGAAGGCGAGGCGTCCCGCCGCCTGGTTGCGCTCGACGTACTCCTCGAGGCCCGGCTCGTAGATCGGCAGGATGTTCTGCTTGAGCCCGTCGATCTTGGCCTTGTCGACGTCGGCACAGATGACCTCGTTGCCGGTCTCGGAGAGGCACGCGCCGACCACGAGGCCGACGTAGCCGGTGCCGATGACGGTGATCTTCACGCCGTGAGCTCCTTACGCGGCACCGTCGAACCGGCGGCCGTGAACGGGATGACCAGCGCGCGTGACGGCCGCACCCTGGCCAAGGCATTGCGCGTATCCACCACCAGCGCCGCGTGGTCCACCACGAACTGGTAGTCGAGCGCCGTGTGGTCGGTGATGATGACCACCGCGTCCGCGCGCCCCAGCTCGGCCGCCGTCAGCGGCACGCTGAACGCCTCGTGCCCCTCCTCGCGGAAGCTCGGCACGAAGGGATCGTGGTACACCACTTCGGCGCCACGCTGCTCCAGCAGGCGCATCACGTCCAGCGCCGGGCTTTCGCGCATGTCGTCGATATCGCGCTTGTAGGCGATGCCCAGCACCATCACGCGGCTGCCGTTCACGGCCTTCTTCTGCTCGTTCAGCGCCCGCGCGATCTTCTCCACCACGAAGTCGGGCATCGCCGAGTTCACTTCGCTGGCGAGGTCGATGAAGCGCGTCTTGTAGTTCAGCGACCGCATCTTCCACGCGAGGTAGTGCGGGTCGAGCGGGATGCAGTGGCCGCCGATGCCGGGGCCTGGCGTGAACTTCATGAAGCCGAAAGGCTTCGTCGCCGCCGCATCGATCACTTCCCACACGTTTACGCCCAGCCGCTCGCAGACGATGGCCATCTCGTTCACGAGGCCGATGTTCACCGAGCGGAAGGTGTTCTCGAGCAGCTTCACCAACTCGGCCGCCTCGGGCGACGAGACGGGGACCACCCGATCGATGGTCGAGGAGTAGAAGGCCACGGCCACTTCGTTGCAGGCCGGCGTGATGCCGCCGACCACTTTGGGCGTGTTCTTCGTGTGCCAGGTGGGGTTGCCGGGATCCACGCGCTCGGGACTGAAGGCGAGGAACACGTCCTTGCCCACCTCGAGCCCCTTGGCCTCGAGCCGCGGCTGGAGCAGCTCGCGCGTCGTGCCGGGATACGTGGTGCTCTCGAGCACGATGAGCATCCCCGGCCGCGCCTGCGCCGCCACCGTCTCGGCCGCCGAGATCACGTACGACATGTCCGGGTCGCGGGTCTTGGCCAACGGGGTTGGCACGGCGATGGAGACCACGTCGGCCTCGTGCAACCGCGCCGCATCGGTGGTCGCCGTGAAGCGCCCCGCCTTCACGTGCTTCGCGACCTGCGCCTCGGGCACATCCTGGATGTGCGAGTCGCCCTGCATGAGGAGCCCCACCACGCGCTCGCTGACGTCGTAGCCGATCACCTGGAACCCGGCTTCACAGAGTTCCATCGCGAGGGGCAGCCCGACGTAGCCGAGCCCGATGACCGCTGCGACGGCCGAACGGTCTTCGATCTTTCTGAGGAGTGCGGTTTTCATGGGAGCTGGAGGAGAGGGGCGCGAGGCCCTTACTTGCCGAAGAACGAACGCACCGCGGCCACGACTTCATCGAGCTGGGCCCGCGAGAGCTCCGGGAACACCGGGAGCGACAGCACCTCGCGCGACGCCCGCTCCGCCTCCGGGCACGACCCCTCCTTGTACCCGAGATAGGCGAAACAGGGCTGGAGGTGCAACGGGAGCGGATAGTACACGGAGTGGCCGATCCCCTTGGCCGTGAGATGCTCCTTGAGCGCGTCGCGCCGCGGGACCCGGATCGTGTACTGGTTGTAGATGGACTCGTTGGCCGGGTCGATGTACGGCGTGGCCACGTCCCCCAGGTCGGCGAAGGCCGCGTCATAGTAGGCGGCGTTCTCGCGACGCTTGGCGCTCCACGTGGCGAGGTGCGGCAGCTTGGCCAGCAGCACCGCGGCCTGCAGGGCGTCGAGGCGCGAGTTGTAGCCCACCTCCTCGTGCAGGTAGGTCTGCACCGAGCCGTGGGTGCGCAGCCGTGCGAGGCGCTTGAAGAGCGTCTCGTCCTGCGTGACGATCATGCCGCCGTCGCCGGCGCCGCCGAGGTTCTTGGACGGAAAGAACGAGAAGGTGCCGATGGTGGCCGCTTCGCCGGCCATCGTCCACTGGCCGCCGATCTTGCGCCGCGCGCCGATGCTCTGCGCCGCGTCCTCGATGATGGGCATCGTCGGCAGCAGCCTGCGCACCTCCTCGAGGGCCGCCATCTGGCCGAAGAGGTCCACCGGGATCACGGCCTTGGTCTTCGCGGTCACCGCCGCGGCCGCGAGGTCGGGGCGGATGTTGTACGTCTTGGGGTCGATGTCCACGAACACCGGCTTGGCGCCGACGTTGTGGATCGTGCCGGCCGTGGCGAAGAACGTGAACGGCGTCGTGACCACCTCGTCGCCGCGGCCGATATCGAGGGCGCGCATGGCAATGAGGATGGCGTCGGTGCCGTTAGCGCAGCCCACCGCGTACTTGGTCTTGGACAGTCCGGCGACCTCGCTTTCCAACTTGGCGACGGGTTCACCGAGGATGAACGCCTGGGCGTCCACCACCTGCATCACTGCCTGCACCACCTCGTCGCGGATGGTGGCGTGCTGCGCTTTCAGATCAAGAAGAGGAACGGCCATCGGCGTCGAGGCGTGGGAGGCTGAAGAAAAGGCCCGCGCGAGGGTCAGCGCGAGCCTTGTAAGTTCGCTTGGGGCCGCGACATAGTCAACGAACCCGCCCTGCGGATCCGCCCCCTGTCAGAGGGATGCCCGGAGGGGGAGCGGGACCTCGCGGCCCGTCTTGGCCGACTCGTAGATGCCGAGGATCAGTTCGAGCGATTTCCGCCCTCCGCGTCCGTCCGTGTCCGGGACCGCCTCGCCCCGCAGCACCTTCAGCACGTTGCGGTAATAGGGCTCATGGCCGAACCCATAGACCGACGGCGGATCGGTGTTCACCCGCTCCACCTCGGCGTCATCGGGGTCCTCGTCGGCAAAGGACCAGTGCTCGATCCTATTCACGGCCGTCCCGCCGATCTTCACCGTACCCTTCTCCCCGATCAGCGTGAACGAGCCCTCGAGGTTCTTGGGATAGGTCAGCATGGTGACCTCGATGACCCCCAGCGCGCCGTTCCGGAACTTGAGCACCGCGGCCCCGGTGTCCTCCGACTCGATGCGCCGGGCCAGCGTCGCCGTCTTGGCGATCACGCTCTCCACCGGGCCCACCAGCCACTGCATCAGGTCCACGTAGTGCGAGGCCTGGTTCATGAAGGCCCCGCCGTCGAACTCCCAGGTACCGCGCCACGGTGCCTGGTCGTAGTACGACTGGGGTCGGCTCCAGTGCACCGTCGTGTTGGTGAGGAAGAGGCGGCCGAAGCGCCCCTTGTCCAAGGCCCGCTTGAGCAGCTGCACCGGCGCATTGAGCCGGTTCTGCTTCACCACGAAGAGATGCACCCGGGCCTCGTCGCAGGCGTGCACCAGCGCGTCGGCGCCGGCCAGCGAGATGGCCATCGGCTTCTCGCTGATGACGTGCTTGCCGGCGCGGGCCGCCAGCACCCCCTGCGATGGATGGAGACCGCTCGGGGTCGCGATCACCACGGCATCGCAGGGCGCCTCGGCCAGCATGCGCTCGTAGTCCGTGAACCACGGCACGCCCTGCTGCTCGCCGGCGCCCTTGGCCCGGGCCTCCACGGTGTCGCAGACGGCGGTGAGCTCGAGCCCGTCCACGCGTCGGATGGCCTCGAAGTGGTTGGCACTGATGCGACCGCAGCCGACGAGGGCGAGGCGAATGGTGGCGGTCATCAGGCCTGGTCCGGCGTCAGGGCGCCGTTGCGCTCGGTATAGCTACGGCCGCAGTCGCTGCAGGTCAGCGCACCGGCCCCGCGCAGCGGCAACCCGCACACGCAGGCCCATCCCGTGCGCCGCGCCGGCACGCCCGTCACGACCGCGTACGCCGGCACGTCCTTGGTGACCACCGCGCCCGCGCCCACGAAACAGTACTCGCCCAGCGTCGTGCCGCAGAGCACCGTCGCGTTGGCACCGATGCTCGCCCCGCGGCGCACCAGCGTCCGCTGGAACTCCGCCTTGCGGCTCACATGGGCCCTCGGGTTCACCACGTTGGTGAAGACCATGGACGGACCGCAGAACACATCGTCCTCCAGCTCCACGCCCTCGTAGACCGAGACGTTGTTCTGGATCTTCACGCGGTCACCGATCTTCGTGCCCTTCATCACGACCACATTCTGCCCCAGCGAGCAGTCGCGACCGATCACGGCGCCGGACATCACGTGCACGAAGTGCCACACGCGCGTGCCCTCACCCACCTGGGCTCCTTCGTCCACGTACGCGGACTCGTGGATCCATGGTGCACTCACGCGATATCCCCCTGCCACTCCTGCAGCGAGCGCACCGACGCCGGCCGCGTGCGCATGGACTCGATCGCATCGCAGGCCGCGCTCGCCGCCGACAGCGTGGTGGTATACGGCACGCGGTTGGCGATGGCCGCCTGGCGCAATGAGTAGTCGTCCTCCTGCGCCCGCTTGCCCAGCGGCGTGTTGATCAGCAGCTGCAGCTCGCCGTTCACCATGAGGTCGATGCCGTGCGGACGGCCGACGCTCACCTTGAAGATCAGGTCGGAGGCAATGCCCTGCCCGGCGAGATATCGCGACGTCCCCTCCGTGGCCGAGAGCGCAAATCCAAGCTTCGCAAACCGCGCCGCGATCTTCGCCGCGATCGCCTTGTCGTGGTCGTTCACGGTGACCATCACCCGTCCGTCCAGCGGCAGCGAGTTCCCCGCCGAGATCTGCGCCTTGGCGAAAGCCGTCCCGAAGGTGTCGCTGATCCCCATCACCTCGCCCGTCGAACGCATCTCGGGACCGAGGATCGGATCGAACTCGCGGAACTTGGTGAAGGGGAACACCGCTTCCTTCACGCTCTGGAATGGCGGGATGATCTCCGTCGTGAAACCAAGGTCGGCCAGCGTCTCGCCCAGCATCACGCGCGCCGCCAGGGAGGCGAGCGGCTTCCCGATGGCCTTGCTCACGAACGGCACGGTGCGCGAGGCCCGCGGATTCACCTCGAGCACGTACACCACGCCGTCCCGGAAGGCGTACTGGACATTGATCAGTCCGACCACACCCAGCGCCTGAGCGAAGGCCACGGTGTGCGCCCGCATCTGATCCTGTGCGTCCTTCGGGAGCAGGTACGGCGGCAGCACGCAGGCCGAGTCGCCGGAATGGATGCCGGCGTCCTCGATGTGCTGCATCACGCCGCCGATCACCACCTGCGTCCCGTCGGAAATCGCGTCCACGTCGGCCTCGAACGCGTCCTCGAGGAAGGCGTCCACCAGCACCGGACGGTCCTCGCTCACCCGCACCGCGCGCTGGAAGTAGTCGCGCAACGACGGCTCGTCGTACACGATCTCCATCGCCCGCCCGCCCAGCACGTAGCTCGGGCGCAGCAGCACCGGATACCCGATGCGGTCGGCGATCACCACCGCCTGCTCCACGCTCGTCGCCGTGCCGTTCGGCGGCTGCGTCACGCCGAGTTCGCGCGCCAGCTGCTCGAAGCGCTTGCGGTCCTCGGCGATGTCAATCGCTTCCGGCGAGGTGCCGAGGATCGTCACGCCGGCGGCCTCCAGGGGCTTCACCAGCTTGAGCGGCGTCTGGCCACCCAACTGCACGATCACGCCCACCGGCTGCTCCCGCTCGACGATCTCCAGCACGTCCTCGAACGTGAGCGGTTCGAAGTACAGCTTGTCGGAGGTGTCGTAGTCGGTGGAGACGGTCTCGGGATTCGAGTTCACCATGATCGTCTCGTACCCGGCCTCGCGCAGCGCGATGGCCGCCCGCACGCAGCAGTAGTCGAACTCCACGCCCTGCCCGATGCGGTTCGGCCCGCTGCCCAGGATCACCACGCTCTTGCGACCGGTGCGCGGCGCCTCGCTCTCCTCGTCGTAGCTCGAGTACAGATACGGCGTGTTCGACGGGAACTCGCCGGCGCAGGTGTCCACCATCTTGTAGGCGGGGCGCACGCCCAGCTCCCAGCGCCGCAGGCGGGCCTGCTGCTCCGTCTCGTTGCGCAGGGCAGCCAACTGGCGGTCGGAGAAACCCATGCGCTTCATCTTGCGCACGGCCCGCGCGTCGAGCGTGGGCAGCGCGGCGAAGGCCTGTTCGGCCTCGAGCAGTTCCTCGAACTGGCGCAGGAACCAGGGATCCATCCCGGTGCGCCGCTGCACTTCCTCGACCGTCATCCCCAGCTGCATGGCCCGCTTGATCTGGAACATGCGCTCGGGGACCGGCGTCGCCAGCGCCGCCTTCACCGCCGAG
>JANJUF010000115.1 GCA_024710705.1 Gemmatimonadaceae bacterium
GCGGCGCCGGCGCCGGCAGCCGCTGCACCCGCGCCGACTCCTGCCGCGCCGACTCCTGCCGCGCCGACTCCTGCCGCGCCAGCTGCGGCGAGCGCCCCCTCGGCTCCCGCGTCTCCGGCCGCGCCAGCGCGTCCGGCGGCCGCTGCCGGCTCGTTCGAGGAGCGCATCCGCACCAAGTCCTCCCCGCTCGTGCGCCGCATGGCCGCCGAGGCCGGGGTCGAGATCAGTGCGCTGTCCGGCTCTGGCATTGCTGGCCGCGTCACGCGCAAGGACCTTGAGTCCTACCTCGCCAATGGCGGCGCCGCCGCTTCGCCGGCGCGCCCGATGCCCGCCGGCCTCCCCGGCGCGGTGATGACGCCGGCCGTCGCGCACCACGGCGACCCGGTGTTCCACCCCTGGGCCGGTGACGTCGTCGAGCCGATGTCGAAGATCCGCCGTCTCACGGCCGACCACATGCGCCAGGCCAAGCAGGTGGCGGCGCACGTCACCAGCTTCTTCGAGATTGATCTCACGCGCATTGCCAAGCTGCGCGGCCAGATGAAGGCGGCGTTCGAGGCCGAGACGGGGCAGAAGCTGACGTACCTGCCGTTCATCATCCGCGCCGTGGTGGAGAACCTGCGCCGTCACCCCGTGCTGAACGCGACGGTCAGCGGCACCGACATCATCTTCCGCAAGCGCTACAACATCGGCATCGCCGTGGCGCTGGATCCCACCGGCCTCATCGTGCCGGTGCTGAAGGACGCCGACGGGTTGAACCTCACCGGCATCACGCGCGGGACCAACGACCTCGCGGCGCGCGCGCGGTCGAAGAAGCTCAGTCCGATGGACGTGCAGGATGCGACGTTCACCATCACCAATCCGGGCGTCTTCGGGTCGCTGATGGGCACGCCCATCATCCCGGTGGGGACCACGGCCATCCTCTGCCTCGGTGCCATCGAGAAGCGGCCGAAGGTCATCACCGGGGCGGACGGCGAGGATACCATCGCGATCCGCACCTGCGCCTACTTTTCCATCAGCTTCGACCATCGTGTGGTGGACGGCGCCGACGCCGACCGCTTCATGGCCGACCTCAAGAAGTCCTTGGAGTCCGTCACCGGCTGATGCCTCGCGCCCTGACCATCCACCGCATCGTGGTGCCGCCCACGGATCGCTCGAAGTACTTCGAACGACTCCGGGCCAAGGCGGCGCACTACACGGCGATGGGATGTCGGTTCTGGGCCTTCGAGGAGCACGCTTTGCCCGGCGCGTTCGTGGAGTTCTGCGAAGCGGACGGCGCCACCGCCCTTACGGCCGCCCACGCGGCCGCCCCGGAACGGGTCCACGATCCGGGGCGCATCTACTCTCAGGTGGAGCTTTCCTGATGCCAACCCGTCGTGTCACCATCGAAGGCCGCACCTGGCAGGTGTACCCCTCCGGCTACGTCACGCAGTACGACGCCGACGAGTTCGGGCTCATCTTCGTGCACGGCGTGGCCGACCAGCGCGAGGTGCGCCTCACACGCTACTCGCCCACCGGCGCGCGGTCGCGCGAGCAATCGCTGGCCGAACTCACTGATGCCGACCTCCAGCGCCTCTTCGCGGAGTCGCAGCCCAGCGTGACGTCGCCCGAGGCCGGCTACTCGTCGTGACGCATCCCGCGGACGCGGCTCCGCCGACGTCCTTCGTGGATCTCCACGCCCACTCCACCGCGTCCGATGGGTCCCAGCGCCCTGCAGCCGCCGTGGCGGCGGCACACGCGGCCGGCCTCACGGCCTTTGCGCTCACCGACCACGACACGCTCGCCGGGATTCCCGAGGCGCAGGTGGCGGCCGATGCCTGCGGGCTCCGGCTCATTGCCGGCGTCGAGCTCAGCGTGCATCAGGGCGCAGAGGAAGTGCACCTCCTTGGCCTGCACATCCGCGACGTCGCTGCGCTGCAGGAACGGCTCGAGCTCTATCGCGACCACCGACGGGCGCGCGCCCAGCGCATCGTGGAGAAGCTGAACGTGGCCGGTCTCGCGGTGACGATGGACGCCGTGCTGGCGGCCGCCGATGGCGGCGCGATCGGCCGGCCGCACGTGGCCCGCGCGCTGGTGGCGGGGGGATTCGTGCGCGACGTGCGCGAGGCCTTCGACAAGTGGCTCGCCGCGGGACGGGCCGCCTACGTGGACAAGGAGCGGCTCGACATCGCCGAAGGGATCCGCATCATCCACGAGGCCGGTGGCATCGCGGTGTACGCGCATCCGGGTCCCGATGGCCGACGCGAGACGATCGAGCCCCTGGTGGCCCTCGGGCTCGACGGCCTCGAAGTGCGGCACCCCAGCCATTCGCGCGAGGACGAACTGCGGCTCGCCGCGCTGGCCGGATTCCTCGGGCTCGTGGTGAGCGGCGGTTCCGATTGGCATGGCGCGATGCAGGGTGGGCGCGTGCTTGGCGCGATGCAGGTGCCGCTGGCCTGGCTGGAGACGCAGGACCGTCGCGTGCGCGAGCGGCGCGGGGCGGCGGCGTGAGCGCGGCGGGGGCCGGGCGCATCGCGCTGGTCACCGGCGCCGGACAACGCGTGGGGCGTGCGATTGCCGAAGCGCTGGCCGTTCAGGGT
>JANJUF010000130.1 GCA_024710705.1 Gemmatimonadaceae bacterium
GGTGACACCCTCGCGCCGCACGCGCTCGACCTGCGCCACCAGTCCTTCCGTGATGGTCGCCAGCGGCACGTCCGGTCGCGCCGTGACGTCGCAGATCAGGAGGTCGCAGCCCTTGGTGAGGTCAAACGTGAACGCCCCGGCATCGCTCGCAATCCGCCGCTCGCGCACCAGCGCGCGTGGCAACCGCGCGCCCTCGCCAAGCCCGAGCACCGCTCCCAGCAGGCTGGCCGCGTACCAGCGATCGCTGCCGGCCGGCGGGATGCGGAACGCCAGGAACGTCCGCGCCGCCGCAACCTCATCCTCCACGGTCTCGCGTCGCCATTCGCCGAGTGTCGCCGGCAAGGCCATCGGCGGGAGTGGCGGCCGGCCGCTCCCGCGGGGAATCGCCCCGAAGTGCCGCTCCACCATGGCCAATGCCGCCGTTGGCTCAACGTCACCGGCGATGCTGAGCACGGCGTTGTCGGGTGTGTAGTACGTGCGGAAGAACTCCGCCACGTCGTCCAGGCTCGCCGCCGACAGGTCCTCCATGGACCCAATCAGCGAATGGTGGAAGGGATGCGAGGGCGGGAAGCAGAGCGCCGGCAGCTTCTCCCACCACGTGCCGTACGGTTGGTTATCCACCGACCACCGGCGCTCGTTCTTCACGACGTCGCGCTGGGTATCGAGCTTCTCCTGCGTCATCGCCGGAAGCAGCCGCGCCATCCGGTCGGCCTCGAGCCACAGCGCCAGCTCGAGCTGGTGCGCCGGCACCGTCTCGAAGTAGTTGGTACGGTCGAGCCAAGTGGAGCCGTTGAGTGTTCCCCCGGCCCGCTGGATCAGCTCGAAGTGCTCGTTGGCCGCCACATGCGCACTCCCTTGGAAGAGCATGTGCTCGAAAAGGTGCGCGAAGCCGGTCCGGCCCGCGCGTTCGTTCGCCGAGCCGACGTGGTACCAAAGATTGACCGCGACAATCGGCGTCGCGTGGTCCTCGGAAAGGATCACACGCAGCCCGTTGGCAAGCGTATGCGTGACGATGGGAAGCGATGCCATGTGTCGTGCGAAGGGAGGGGCGCCTACGCGCGGGCGCGGGCAATCGCCATCAGGCTCTGCCCGAACGGCGGGCGCACCAGCGTGCGCTCAAGCGCGTGGGCCCAGGGAAAGATGGCCCGATCGAACAGCCGCACCGACCGAGCGTTGAAACCGCGTTGCTTGAGGGCGACGAACGACGCCCACCACGCGAAGTACCCGATGGCGTTGAAATAGTGCAGGCGCACGATGTCGTACCCCGCCTCGGCGAGGAGCGCGCGGAGCGCCGGCTTCGTGTAGCGGCGGAAGTGGCCGAAATCCCGGTCGATCGGCGCGTAGAGCTCCGGACGCGCCGGCACGAAGAGGCAGAGGTGGCCTCGGGCCGGCGCCAACAGCCCGCGCCAGCGCCGCAGTTCGCCCGCATCGTCGCGAATGTGTTCCAGCACGTTCACGCTGACGATCGCCCGCCACGCTTCACCAGGCGCGATGTCCGCCGCCGTGCCGTGCACGAACTCCAACCGCGGATTCGCGGCGCGGAACTTGGCGGCGAATCCGTCGTCCGGCTCCACGGCCAAGAGCCGCGTGATGGTCGGGACCGCCGCCAGCTCAGCCGTCAACTGGCCGATGCCCGCCCCCACCTCGATCACCGGCCCCTGGAGGTACGGGCCGAATTCCCGAATCAGGGCGCGGCGGTAGTTGCGTGCTTCGGCGAGCGCACGAAACTCGAAATCCTCCGTATCCGCGAGGGCGTTGGGCACATCGATCGTCATCGGCGGTTCACCATTCCACGAGGCTCGCGAGCGGGGTCTTCAGCGTCTCGCCGAGGAAGTAGGCCGGCTGCCGTACGACCCGACCCCACACGCCGTCCGTGCTGGTCGGCGACGTCAGTACCGAGAGGCCGTCGCGCTCGGCGATCCGTCGCGCCCGGAGGACGTGAAAGGGATCCGAGACCAAAATCACGTCGGTGAGGTCGCGCGCACGGAGCAATCGCGCGACGCGCTCGAGCGACTGGCCGGTGGTGCGCCCTTCGTTCTCCAGCAAGATGGCGGAGTCGGGGATGCCCGCCTGGAGCATGTACAGTCGGCTCACCGCCGCCTCCGAGGCCGTGTCGCCGTCGGCGACGCCACCGGTGAGCACGAGGCGTGGCGCAAGCCCACGTTCGAAGAGCGTGATGGCGTGATCCAGCCGGCTGCGCAGCACCGGGGAGGGGCGTCCACGGTACTGGGCGGCGCCCAGTACGACGATGGCGTCGGCAGCGGCGGCTTCATCGTGCGAGGCCGCGCGGAGCACGAGCACCGCCGACAGCAGCCACCCCACGGCGCTCACGCCGATGAGCACACCCAGCACGCGGCGGCGAAGGGACCAGGACGCAAAGGACATCGCGAGGAAACTACCCGACGGCGCGCATTGGCGGTACGCCGCTGGGCCCCAGTCAGTCGGCCAGCGCGAGCAAGGCAAGTGCCGCGGCGTCCAGCTCCGCGTCGAAGGACGGTTCGGGGCGAGCCGGTGATGCCGCGAGGCCGTCGAGCAGGCGCAACAGCACTGCGCCCAGCAGGCGCGGCGCGATCTTCGGGGTCAGCCCCAAGCTCCGAAACAGGGACAGTCCGAGCTCCGCTGCCGCACCCTCGCGCAGGGCGCTCAACTCGCCGCCGCGATCGCGCACCTCCTCCTCCTGCAGGAGCGCTAGCAGCAGGGCGCGGGCGCTGCGCGACGTCGAATCGCGTGCCAAGCTGCGCCACGCCTCGAGCGGTTCGGCGTGGACGGCGGCGCGCCGCAACTCGGCCTGCGAGTCGGTCGCCAGTTGCTGCGCCAGTGCACGGAGCAGCGGGCCCTTGCCACCGAAATGGTAGAGCACCAGTGCCTTGCTCACTCCCGCCGCCGTCGCGATGCCCTGCAGTGACAGGGCCCCGACGCCCCGCGTCATCCCGAGTTGTGCGGCCGCACGCAGCAGCCTCTCCGGCCCCGCGGAGCCCTTAGCGCGTGACATCCGTCCCCGGCGTCGGCACCTGCACGCGATAGCCCCGTGCCGTGAACTGCGCAGCCAAGGCGTCCTGCGCCTCCGGCTCGCCGTGCACCAGGAATACGTCCGCCAGCTGCGGCGAAGTCTCGCGCGTGCGATCGAGCCACCGCTGCAGCTCCATGCGGTCCGCATGCGCGCTGTAGCCGTTCAGCACCGCAACCTCGGCGCGAAGCTCCACCGGGTCCCCATAGACCTTGAGGACCGGACGACGCTCCACGATGCGTCGCCCGAGCGTGTGTTCGGCCTGGAATCCGACGATGAGGATGGTCGAGCGCGCATCACCCGCACTGTATGCGAGGTGGTGCAGGATCCGGCCCGCTTCCGCCATGCCCGATGCGGCGATGACCACCATCGGCCCCGGCCGCCGCATCATCGCCTTCGAATCCTCGACGTTGGGGGTGAACTGCACGAGGTCGAAGTCGAAGAGCGACTCGCCCTTCGTCGCCATCGCACGCACAAGGGGTTCGTTCTGATCGAAGTCGCCCGGGTTCTCCCGGAACACATCCGTGGCCTCCTTCGCCAGCGGGCTGTCGATCACGATCGGGATTCTCGGAATGCGATTGGCGCGCGCCAGGGCGTGCAGGTCGTAGAGCAGCTCCTGCGTGCGTCCCACCGCGAAGGCCGGGATGAGGATCCGTCCGCCGCGGGCCGCGGTGTCCGTGACGATGCGCGCCAGGGCATCGCGGGCGCCAGCAATGCTTTCGTGGTCACGGTTGCCGTACGTGGACTCCATGATCAGCCAGTCCACGCGCTCCACCGGCTCCGGATCCCGGATGATCGCCAGCCCATCGCGCCCGATGTCGCCGCTGAAGCCAAGGCGCCGGAACTGTCCGTCCTCCTCCCACTCCAGCTCCACCGACGCCGATCCCAAGATGTGCCCGGCATCCACGAATCGCCCCATCACCCCAGGCACCACCTCGAAGCGCTCGTGATAGCGGTGTGGGCGGAAGTGCGCCAGGGCCGTCGAGACGTCGCCCAGCGCGTAGAGCGGCTCGACGAACTCCTTGTTCCGTCGCGCGAGGAACTCGACGTCCTTTTCTTGGATGTGCGCCGAGTCGGCCAGCATCACCTCGCACAGGTCGCGCGTGGACACCGTGGAATGGATGGGTCCGCGGAAGCCTTCCCTGACGAGAAAGGGAATCCGCCCCGCGTGATCGATGTGCGCGTGCGAGAGCACGACGGCGTCGATGCGCTCGGCCGCGTAGGGCAGCTGGCGGTTCTTGCGTTGGACCTCGAACCGGCGTCCTTGGAACAGCCCGCAGTCGAGAAGAATGGTCCTCCCGAGCACCTGCACCACGTGCGCGGAACCCGTCACCTCGCGCGCCGCTCCCATGAAGCGGACCCGCACCTAGCGCTCCCCTTCGGCCTCGCGGGCGAAGACCAGCGTCAGGCGTTGGCCGTCCTGCGTCATCATGGTGGGGGACCAGCCGCCACGGCTGCGCTCGTTCAGCAGGTCCGTGAGCGCGTCCTCGTCCTCGCGCTGGTGTCGCGTCAGCCGGACGATGACCGCCTGATATTCTTTCATGGCGCCGAAGTTACTACCTTGTCGCCCATGCCGACCACCCCCGTGCTACCCGGACTCACCGTCGTCTCGCACCCCCTCGTGCAGCACAAGCTGTCGCTGCTGCGCGACCAGGCGACACCCACGAAGATCTTCAAGGAGCTCGTGGATGAGATTGCCATGCTCATGGCCTACGAAGCCACGGCCGATCTGCCGCTCGCCGAAGTCACGGTGGACACGCCGCTCGAGTCGACGACGGGCAAGCGCGTCTCCGGCAAGAAGCTCACGCTGGTTCCGATCCTGCGCGCCGGGCTCGGCATGGTCGAGGGAATCCTCCGGCTGGTGCCGGCCGCGCGCGTCGGGCACATCGGCCTCTACCGCGACCACGACACGCTCGAGCCGGTGGACTACTACTTCAAGGTCCCCGCCGACGCCGCCGAACGCGACTTCTTCCTCCTCGATCCGATGCTCGCGACCGGCGGCAGCGCGGCCAGCGCGGTGAACTCGCTCAAGCGCGCCGGTGCAACGCGCATCAAGTTCCTCTGCATCGTCGCGGCCCCGGAAGGCGTGAGGCGCCTGCGCGAGGCACACCCTGACGTGCCGATCATCGCCGCCGCGTTAGATCGGGAGCTCAACGCCAACGGCTACATCCTCCCCGGGCTCGGTGACGCCGGCGACCGACTTTTCGGAACGCGATAGACACGGGACGAGGGCGCGGCGAGTACAGCTGCGGTGAGCTGCCTCACACCTCTCGCGTGCGTC
>JANJUF010000025.1 GCA_024710705.1 Gemmatimonadaceae bacterium
GCCGGCCGGGGCCCTATACCATCCGCCCCTCGGCTGCGCGGCGTTGGACCGCGTGGGCGCCCCGCGGTGGGCGGGGGGGGCGCGCGGGGGGCGGGGGGAGGGATGAGGGATGAGGGATGAGGGATGAGGGATGAGGCTACAGGACTCGCGGTACGGGTGGCAGATTTCGGGGACACTACCGCTAGGAGATGTACATGGCTGTGAAGGGCCGATCGAAGGTGACGCGCCGCGCCCCAATGGGCGTGGCGGCCAATGAGGCGCCACGCAATGTGCGGGGGCGTACGACGTCTCCCGAGACCCCGTTGGCGCTGCGCGCCCGTGGTGTGGAAGTGGACCAAGAGCTGCGCGACTACGTCGCCAAGCGGGCGGGGTTCAAGCTCGGCAAGTTCGCGCCGGCCATCGAGCGCACCACTGTCCGCTTCGAGGACATCGCCGGGCCGAAGGGTGCGCCGGCCATTCGCTGCGCCATCAAGGTCGTGCTGCCGCGGCAGGGGTCGGTCGTCGTCGAAGTGCTGGACGACGAGGCCAAGGCGGCCTTCGACCACTGCATCGACGCCGTGGAGCGGGCCGTGCGCCGCACACTCGAAAAGTCCAAGACCAAGGCCCGGAAGCGCGACCGATGAACCGCCGCGGGCGCATGTACACGCCCGACGACGCGGTCGTCAGCGTGCGCCGGTCACCGGGCGGGGGCGCTCCAATGCTCGCGGGATTCCCAGCGACTCCGGCGTCGGCAACGTCCGATCCCGAGTGAACCGCCGCCGCGCGGCGTCCATCTGGTTGATGCGCTCCACCCACCGCGCGATCTCCACGTCGTACCGCCCGAGATTGTTCTGCAGCCAGTAGGGCCTGTTCTCGAGGTGCCAACTGCGCTCGAAGAGCTCGCGCGTGAGCACGAAGCCGTCGCGCATGTCCTGGAGCTTGCCGTTGATCCCGGTGAACTCGGCCAACTCCTTCCAGGTCACCGTATCGAGCGTGGCGAGGGCGAACACGCCCTGCGCGATCTCATCGGCGATCTGGAACTTCATCCCCAGCCAATCGATGCGCCGCGCGCCGAGCTCCATGGCGTCCACGGCGCTGCGCTCGCGCAGGTGCCGCTGCGTGCGCGCGCGGGCGATCTCCACCAACGCGCTCTCGGCGTGGATGCGCATCGCGCTGAGATGCGGGCGCGTCTTGATCGTCTCGATGACGCCTTCCTCCGACCAGGGATCGAGGAAGAACAGATAGCTGCCGGCATCGCCTGACCCGGCGCGGGCGAGCGCGGCGTGGGCGGCCATCAGATGCTTCTGCGCGGCGTCAATCGCGCCGAGCGTGTCACCATGGAAGGTCAGGCCGTAAGCGCTCTGGAAAGCCGGGATGCTCGACTCACCCGGCTGCCACGAGGCCGCCGCGCCGAACACCAGCCCGTACCAGTTCTGCTCGAAGATCCCGTCGCCCCAATCGTCCCAAGTGGTGTTGATCACACCGGTGGATCCGCCGCGCTGGCCATCGCGGATGAACCCCTGGATGTTTGGCAGCGCGCCATTGCTGTTGGGATACACGCCATTCCAGTTGCTGATGCCGGGCGCCACCCAGGTTTCCATCCCCGCATCGCGGAACGGTTTCAGGTGCCGGTCGAAGTTGTTGCGCGACCAATAGTCCCAACCCACTGCGATCAGATCCTTCGGCAGGCGCGGCACCAGCTCGGGCGAGTTCATCGCGATGTCGCCCCAGAACAGGTAGCGCTTGCCGGGCTTGCGCACCGTGTTGACGATGTCACGCAGGTAGTTGATGTACACGGCGCCTACGCCTGCCGAGTCCACGGCGGGCTTCGTGCGTCCGGCGCCAAGCTCGAAGGTCTCGTCGGCGCCGAGGTGCACGAACTGCGACGGGAACATCGAATCGATCTCGGCAAAGATCCCGCGCGTGAAGGCCAGCGTGCCGGGTTGTCCCGGTGCCAGCACGTGCCCGTGCGGCGTCTCGGCGAGGTCGGCGTAGAGCTCCAGCTTCAGTGCGTGGTGCAGGTGCCCGAAGGTCTGCTGCTGCGGGATGATCGTGACGTGGGAGCGGCGGGCGTAGGCCACCAGCTCGGCCACGTCGGCGCGCGACATCGAACCGCCGGGTGGTGCGATGAGCCGTGAGGACGTGGCGGCGCTGGTGGCCTACGCGCGGCGCTACCACGTGACGGTGATTCCGCAGCAGCAGACCTTCGGGCACCTGCATCACGCGCTCAAGCTGGAGCTCTACGCGGACCTCGCCGAGACGCCGCACGGCCACGTGCTCGCACCGGGCCAGGCGGGCACGCTGGACTTCACGCGCGGCATCTTCGCCGAGATCGATTCGATGTTCCCGTCGCCGTTCGTGCACCTCGGGGCGGACGAGACCTTCGAGTTGGGCGCCGGCCGCACCAAGCCGATGGTGGATTCACTGGGCCTGGGCACGGTGTACATCAACTACCTGCGCGACATCGTCGAGGCCGTGCGGCGGCCCGGCAAGCGCTACCTGTTCTGGGGCGACATCGCGGTGAACTCGCCGGAGCTGGTGGGTCGCCTGCC
>JANJUF010000105.1 GCA_024710705.1 Gemmatimonadaceae bacterium
GCCGGGGCGTTCACGTTTGACCTCACCAAGGGCTGCGACCTCCTGATCTGCGACGTCACGGCGCGACCGGACGTGCCGCTGGCGACCATCACGGAAGGACTGGTGGCGCAGGTCGAGCGCGTGCGGCGCGAGGGTGTCACCGACGCGGAGCGCGAACGGGCGCTGGCACTGGTCGAGGCCTCGTGGCTCCTGGCGTTGCAGTCGGCGGCGCAGCGCGCCGATCGGCTCTCGCAATACACGACATACTTCGGGGATCCGCACCGGGTGAATGGCGAACTGGCGCGGTACGCTGCTGTGACGACGGCGCAGCTGCACGAGGCGGCGCGCGAGCATTGTGGCGAGGACAATCGGGCGTCGCTGTCGTATGTGCCGCGCCGGGTCGCGTCGGAGGCTGCATGAGGGCGCCTGCGCGCCCGACGCCGGGCCCGGTGCGGCCGTACCAGTTTCCGTCGGTGCATCGCATGACGTTGTCGAACGGCGTCCGGCTGCTCGCCGCGCCGATGCCGCGGCTGCCGATCGTGACGGCGCTGGCCTTGATCGATGCGGGGGCGTCGGCGGATCCACGCGGCGCCGACGGCGTCGCGGCGCTGATGGCGCGCACGCTCGACGAGGGCACGGGGGGGCTCGACGGCGCCGCACTGACCGACCGCTTCGAATCACTGGGCACGTCGTTCGAGGCGGCGGCGGACTGGGATTCGGTGGTGGCGCGGCTGACGCTCACGCCGACGCGCCTCGAGACGGGATTCTCGCTCTTCGCGCAGGTGCTGCGTGCGCCGACGTTCCCGGACGCCGGTGTGGCGCGGAAACGTGAGGAGCGGCTGGATGAGCTGGCGCAGCAGCTCGTCGAGCCGCGCAGCCTCGCCGATCGGCGTTTCACGGGATTCCTCTACGGTGCGGGGTCACGCTATGGTCGTCCGGCAGGAGGCATCGCGCGCAGCGTCGCGGCGCTCGACGCGGACGCCGTGCGCGCCTTCCACGCCAAGCACGTGGGGCCGGGCACCACGACGCTGATCTTCGTGGGCGACGTGACGCCGGAGCGGGCGCGAGAGCTGGCGGAGTCGCAGTTCGGTGACTGGCGTAACGCGGCGACCCGGGGACAGACGGCAGCGGTCGGCGGCGTGCCAGAAGCACGGCGCGGCGTGATCGTGGCCAAGGCGGACGCTCCACAGTCGGAGTTGCGGGTGGGGCACGTCGGCGTGCCGCGCGCCCACCCCGATCACCTTGCGATTGTCGTGATGAATGCCATCCTCGGCGGGCTCTTCTCGTCGCGCATCAACCTGAACCTGCGCGAGCGGCACGCGTTCACGTACGGCGCCTCGTCGGGGTACGACTGGCGCCGTGCCGCTGGGCCGTTCGTGGTAAGCACGGCCGTGCGCAGCGATGTCACGGCGCGCGCCGTGGAGGAGATCCTGCGCGAGATCGACGCGATGCGCGCCGCCCCGCCCTCGCGCGACGAGGTGACGCTGGCGACCGACTATCTCGCGGGCGTGTTTCCGATTCGGTACGAGACCACGGCGGCGGTGGCGAGTGCATTGGCGGGGGCCGCGGTGTTCGATCTGTCGGAGGACTGGTTCCGGACCTATCGCGAGCGCGTGCTCGCGATCAGCGCGGAAGCTGTGCACTCGGCGGCGCGGGCGCACCTCGATCCGTCGCGGCTCCTACTGCTTGCCGTCGGAGATGCCGAGGGGATCGAGGCGCCCTTGACCGCCCTCGGCGTGGCTCCGATGTCGGTGCACGCCGCCACGTTCGATCCCTCGGAGGACGCATGAGCAACCGGCCCGTGGATCCAGGGCGCATAAGCGGAGCTCGACAGTGGCAGCATCGCTTCCTCGAGGCCCACGTGGATCAAGTGCGTTTCCCCGATGGCTCGGAAGGAGAGCAGGTGCTCATCTACCACCCGGGCGCCGCAGCGGTGGTGCCGGTCTTAAGTGACCCGCGTGGCCCGGATCCGCAGATTCTCCTGCTCAAGCAGTATCGCTACGCGATTGGGGGCACCCTGTGGGAGATTCCCGCTGGTCGTTTGGAGCCGAACGAGACGCCGATCGCCTGCGCCGAACGCGAACTGCTCGAGGAGACGGGCTGTCGGTGTGAGACGCTCACCCCGTTGACCAGCCTGTGGACGACGCCGGGGTTCACCAACGAAAGGATCCACCTGTTCATGGCGACCGGGCTCACACAGGGCGCGAGTGCCCGCGAGGCCGATGAGTTCATAGAAGTTGTTCCGACGCGCCTATCGGAGGTGCTGCGGATGATTCGGGACGGCGAAATCACTGACGCCAAGACGCTGGTGGCGATCCTGTACATGTCCGGCTTCACGGGTGTCCTCGAAGGGTGACACTGAAATTTCCCCTAAGGGGACATTTTCGAGCATTAAGCGCTGATTAAGCGTTGTGGGACAATAACTTATGCGCTCCATCGGGGTGGCACGGGCCCTGCGATACCTATCGACGGGTAATGGCCACCAGTTCTCTCGATCTCGAGGACACCATGGGAAGCGCCGCACTGAAGGTCAGCGATCGCCAGGTAGCGTATCGACCGCTCAACGAGCTCAAGACGCTCGATGATGGCGCGTTGGTGTACGAATACTTGGCTGGTCAGACGCGGGCGTTTGACGCACTCGTGGACCGCTACCAGAATCGGCTGCTCAACTTCATCTACCGCACGGTGGGTGATCGCGAGCGCTCCGAGGATTTGGTGCAGGAAGCGTTCATCCGGGTGCACCGCCATCTTGGGCGCTTCGACCATACCAAGAAGTTTTCGACGTGGGTGTACACGATCGCGTCGAACTTGGCGAAGAACGAGCTCCGCAACCGATCGCGGAACCCACTCGTCCTCTTCCAGACCATGACGCAGGGGTGGGACGACGAGGAGCGTCCGCTGGAGTTTGAGGATTCCTCGCTCCGCCCCGACGATCTCTACCGGAAGCGCCACATCCAGGAATTGGTCGAGGCGACGGTTGCGCAGCTCCCGGAGCATCATCGCGAAGTCTTTGTCCTGCGGGAACTTGAGGGCCGTTCGTACGAAGAGATCGCTGACATCACGCACTGCAACCTTGGCACTGTGAAGTCGCGCCTGAACCGGGCGCGGAGCAGCTTCGCCGAGTTGATCGGGCCGGCACTGCAGTAGGCGTAGTCCAGGCACGGAAGGGGGGTGGGACCTCCGAAGGCCTGCAGGCAGTCCGGAACGCGAAGCGCCCTCCAGGGTACCGGAGGGCGCTTCGTACTTCTCGGGCTTCCCCCGCCGCCCCTCTTCCGATGCTCTGTTCGCGATTCCGAGAACTTCACCTGGCGTGGCTTGATGCCGCGCTCGCGCCGGCTCGAGTGCGAGCGATGCGGAACCACGCGGATGGCTGCCGCGCGTGCGGCCGCTACGATGCGGCGATCCGGACCGGGCTCCTGCTGGCACGACACCGGGCGCCGCTGACGGTCTCCACTCGCTTCCGCGGGATGCTCCACGCCCGTCTCCGCGCGGTCGCCGCCCCCGGGAGGGCGGCTATATTGCCCCTCTATGGCGGCCGTGACCTTCAAATCGTTCAAGACGGCGCTCTCAACCGGGGAGTTCGACCCGGTCTACGCCTTCCACGGTGCGGATGACCACCTGAAGGAGGAGAACGTGCGCGCGCTGCTTTCGCGCGCCACGGATCCGGCGACCCGGGACTTCAACTGCGACGTCCTGCGCGGTGCGGAGGTGGATCTCGCCACGCTGTCGGGCGCGCTCGAGGCGCTGCCCATGCTGGCCGAACGGCGCGTGGTCGTGCTCCGTGATCCCGGGGCCCTGAAGAAGCCGCTCAAGGAGCGGCTGGAGCGGTACCTCGCCAAGCCGGCGCCCGAGACAATACTGCTGCTGGTGGTGCCGAGCTCGGCGAAATGCGACGCGTGGGTGTCGTCCAAGGCGAGCGTACTTGAGTTCAAGGCGCTTGAGGGGGGCGACCTGCTGAGGTGGATTGCGCATGAGGCGCAGCATGGCTGTGGTGTCACGATCACGCCCGGCGCGGCGGAACGCCTCGCGAGCTACGGCGGGAGCGATTTGCCGCTCCTGGCCGGGGAGTTACGCAAGCTGGCGGCGTTCACGAATGGCGCGACCATCGACGAAGTGGCGGTGGAGGCCATCACCGGCGTGCGCCCCGGGGTCACGCTCGCGGACCTCTTGGACCGCGCTGCCATGCGCGACACCACCGGCGCCATCGCCATCGTGGGAGATGTGCTCGCACAGCCCAAGCAGTCGGGCGTGACCACGGTGATGGCGCTCACCGCCCAGATGCTGGCCATCGGTTGGGGCGTGGCCGCGCGCGCGCGCGGACTCGCGCCAACCCGCCTGGAAAGCGAGTTCTTCGGACTGCTGAAGGAGGCGGGAAGCGTGTACACCGGGCGTGCGTGGGGCGACGCCGTGAAATGCTGGGCGCGTGCCGTCCCGAAGTGGACGGCGGCGGATGTCGCGCGCGCCTTGCCGCACCTGCACGCCGCCGACGCGGCGCTCAAGGACACGAAGGTCTCAAGCGAGACGCAGATTGTCACGTCGCTGCTGCTGGCGATCACGCCGGCCGCCGGCGCGCGACGGGCGGCGTGAGCGTGCGCGGCGGGTGTGCAGTCCTGGTGTGGGCGGTGCTGGCCATCGGGCCGCTCGCCGCGCAGACGCCGGCTCCCATCGCGGACCCGATGCGAAGCGCGGCCATCCAGCGTGCCCAGCGACTGGTGAACGACGGCAACGGCACCGAAGGGCGGGCGATCATCGACTCGCTCCTCAACGCCACCGAGCCGCGCTCCAGCGGCGAAGCGGAAATTCTCTTTTGGCGCGCGACGCTCGCAGAGTCATGGGAATTCGCGCAGCGCGACTACCTGCGGGTGATGCTCGATCACGACCGCTCGCCCTTCGCCGCCCAGGCGATGCTCCGCCTGGCGCAGGGAGAGCTGGTCCGCGGGGACCGCGAGGGCGCGCTGCGCTACCTGGAGCGCCTGGCACGTGAAGCGCCGGACAGCGAAGTGCGCGCCGAGGCGGGACTCGTGCACGGGCGCCTGCTGATGGACCAAGGCACGCGGGTGGAAGGTTGTGATGTCTTGCGCACGCTGCGCCCGCGCGTGCGCCCCGGTGCGCTCGAACTCGAGCGGCAGTACGACTATCTCTTGGGGAGCTGCGCCGCCGTGCCGCCACCGTCGGCAGCGGCCCCACCGCCCACTCCACGTCCCGTGGCGCCGTCAGCCGCGCCCGTGTGGAGCGTCCAAGTCGCCGCATTCCCGACCGCCGATGAGGCGGCCACGTTCGCGGCGGAGATGATCGAACGGGGCTACGACGCGCGCGTGGACGGCATCGCCGCGCCGTTCCGGGTCCGCTTCGGCCGCTACGCCACTCGCGCCGCCGCCGCGGCGGCGATGGACGCGTATAAGACAAGGGAACGGGCCGACGCGTTCCTTACCCAGGTCCCGCCCGGATGAAGGGAGGCGGCGAAACCCCGCTGATGGCGCAGTACCGGGAGATCAAGGCGCGCCATCCGGACGCGATCCTTTTCTTCCGGATGGGCGACTTCTACGAGATGTTCTACGACGACGCCGAGGTTGCGGCACGCGTCCTCGGCCTGACACTGACCTCGCGGAACAACGGCGGCGCGGCCGAAGTGCCCCTCGCCGGCATCCCGGTAAAAGCGGCCAACGAATACTTGCGGCGGTTCGTGTCGCAGGGATTCCGCGTCGCGATCTGCGAACAGGTGGAAGACCCGAAGCTCGCGAAAGGGATCGTGCGGCGCGAGGTGATCGAGACCATCACGCCCGGTGCGGCGTTCAGCGACGATCTCCTGGACGGAGCCCGCAACAACTTCCTCTGCGCGGTGGTCGTGCGCCCGGCACCATCGGGACGCACGAACGAGGCACGGGTGGGCATCGCCGCCGCGGACCTCTCCACCGGCGAGTTTCGGCTGATCACGGCGCTGGCACACGATGCCGACGCTGCGTTGGCGCGCTTGGCGCCGCGCGAGGTGCTGGTGCCCGCCACCGAGCCAGGCACGCTTGCCGATGCCGCCGACGCCCTCGTGCGGCCGCTGGGAGCGCTGGTGACCGCGCGCGCACCCTGGGAGTTCGACGCGGAACGCGCCGAGGACGCGCTGGCCCAGCAATTCGCGGTGGCGTCCGTGGAGGGTTTCGGGGTTGGGAGCGAGGACGCACCGGCCCTCGGCGCGGCGGGCGCGCTGCTGCGCTACCTCCGCGAGGTGCAGCCGAGTGGGCTTCCGCATCTTGCGCGGCCGACGGTCGAACGGCCCGGCGGTGCGATGCCCCTCGACGAGATGACACGCCGAAACCTCGAGCTCGTGGAATCGCTGCGTGGCGGTGAGGAAACGGCCGGGACCTTGCTGGGCGTGCTTGACCGCACGCAGACGCCGATGGGCGCGCGCCTTCTGCGGCAGTGGATCCTGGCCCCACTCACGAATCACGCCGCGATCACGGCGCGCCTCGACGCCGTCGAATCGCTGGTGCAGGATGGCAGCGCCTGCGCCGCACTACGGGACGCACTCGACGGCGTACGCGACGTGGAGCGGTTGGCTGGGAAGGCAGCGGCCCAACGCGCCACGCCGCGGGAGCTGCGGGCGCTGGGCGACTCACTTGCCAAGCTGCCGGCGGTTGTTGCGGCGGTGCGGCGCACGGCGATGCGGGGCCTGTTCGCGCCGCTGGTCGCCGCGTGGGACGATGCCGCCTCGCTGAGTGCGCGCATCCGCGCCACGATCGTTGAGCGCCCCCCGCTGGCGTTCGGCGACGGCGAGAGCATCGCGCCGGGGGTGGATTCGGAACTCGACGACTTGCGCGCCGTGGCGACCGGCGGGAAGGATGCGATCGCGGCCCTGCAGGCGGCTGAGCGCGCGCGCACCGGCATCGGCTCGCTGAAGGTCGGCTACAATCGTGTGTTCGGGTACTACATCGAGATCACGAACGCGCACCGCGACTCGGTGCCAGCGGATTACCAGCGGCGGCAGACGCTCACGGGGGCCGAGCGCTACGTGACGCCGGCGCTGAAGGAATTCGAAGAGAAGGTGCTGCACGCCACCGAGCGCATCGAGGCGCTGGAGCGACGGATCTTCGAGGGCGTGCGGGCGGAGGCGGGGCAGGCGATTGCGCAGCTACAGGGCATCGCGGCACGGGTGGCACAGTTGGATGTGCTCGCGTCGTTGGCCGATGTGGCGGCCCGCGAGGGCTACGTGCGCCCGGTGGTGGATGACGAGGCGGTGCTGGAGATCCGTCGCGGCCGGCACCCGGTGGTGGAGCGGATGATGCCACGCGACCAGTTCATCCCGAACGATGTGACGCTCGCGCCCGACGCGCGGATGATCATCCTCACTGGCCCAAACATGGCGGGGAAGAGCACGATCCTCCGTCAGGTGGGGCTGCTGGTGCTGATGGCCCAGATGGGGAGTTACGTCGCGGCCGGCTCGGCCCGGGTGGGCATCGCCGATCGGGTGTTCACGCGCGTCGGCGCCAGCGACAACCTCGTGCGCGGGCAGTCCACCTTCATGGTGGAAATGGCCGAGACCAGCGCCATCCTGCACTCGGCGACGGCGCGCAGCCTCGTGCTGCTGGACGAGATCGGGCGCGGCACGGCCACCTGGGATGGCCTCAGCATCGCGTGGGCGGTGAGCGAGCACCTGCACGAGCGGGTGCGCTGCAAGACGATCTTCGCGACCCACTACCACGAACTCACGCAACTGGCCGAGGAGTTCGTATCAGTTCGCAACTATAATGTGGCGGTCCAGGAGGTTGGGGAACGGATCCTGTTCCTGCACACGCTGCGTCCCGGCGGGGCCGACCGCTCGTATGGCATCGAGGTGGGGCGGCTGGCGGGACTGCCGTCCCCGGTGATCGCGCGCGCGCGGGCCCTGCTCAGGGTGCTGGAGGGCGAGCACTTGGTGCCGGCCCTGGCGGGCACCTCGCGTCCTGCGTCGCGCACCGCACCGAGCGCGGATCAGCTTGCCCTCTTCGCGGCACCCGACCCCCTCGTGGAGCGCCTGCGCGAGGTCACCGTGGAGACGCTCACGCCGCTCCAGGCCCTGGCGCTCCTCGCCGAGCTCTCGGCGACTGCGCGCGGGGAATCCGCCCCGCCCGTCGCTCCCCCCACCAGACACACGTAGATTCGAGCCATGCCTGACCATCCGCGCCACCGCGCCCCGTACGAAAACGTCCTCGAGACGATCGCCTGGACCCCGCTCATCCGCCTGACCCGCGTGACGGCCGGCATCACGACGCCGGTGTACGGCAAGGCGGAGTTCTTCAATCCCGGCGGTTCGGTGAAAGACCGGATCGGCCTGCCGATGGTGGAGCGCTTCGAGCGCGAGGGGAAGCTCAAGCCCGGTGGTACGATCGTGGAAGGCACCAGCGGCAACACCGGCGTGGGACTGGCGTTGGCGGCGGCCCTGAAAGGCTACAAGTGCATCTTCACCATGCCGGACAAGATGTCGCAGGAGAAGGTCCGGCTGCTCAAGGCATTCGGCGCCGAGGTCATCATCACGCCGACGGCGGTCGCACCGGACCATCCCGACAGCTACACCTCGATGGCGAAGCGGATCGCGAAGGAGACGCCGGGCGCCGTGCTGGCCGACCAGTTCTACAACCAGGCGAACCCCGACGCACACGAGGCGACCACCGGCCCGGAACTCTGGGAGCAGACGGAAGGAAAGATCACGCATTTCGTGGCTGGCGCCGGCACCGGCGGTACGCTGACGGGAGTGGCGCGCTACCTGAAGAAGAGGAATCCGACGGTGCAGATCGTCGGGGCGGATCCGGTAGGGTCGATCCTCGCCGAGGTGTGGCGCAGCGGCGGCAAGAATCACCCGCAGGGCGCGCCGTACAAGGTGGAGGGCATCGGCCAGGACAAGGTGCCGGGCACGCTCGACCTCTCGTTGATCGACGACTACATCACCGTCAGCGACCGCGACGCGTTCACGATGGCGCGACGGCTGACGCGTGAAGAGGGGATGTTCGTCGGAGGCTCGGCGGGGCTGATCGCGCATGCCGCGCTGAGCGTGGCGCGTCGCGTGAACGATCCAAGCGCCTGCGTGGTGACGGTGCTCTGTGACACGGGGGAGCGCTATCTCTCGAAGGTGTTCAACGACGAATGGATGCGCGAGAATCAGCTGCTGGACGCGGAGAAGGTCACGCTCGGGCAGCTGCTCGCCGTGAAGGGTGGCGAGATTCCGGCGCTCGTGAGCGCGACGCCCGGGCAAAGTGTGCGTCAGGCGTTGGGCCTGATGCGGCTGCACGACGTCTCGCAGCTGCCGGTGATGGATGGTGCGGCCTGCGTGGGATCGGTGAGCGAGAGCACGCTCAGCGTGCGCAGCCTCGAGGACACCAAGGTGCTCGAGCGCACCGTGAGCGACGTCATGGATGCGCCCTTTCCCGTGGTGGATGCGGCGACCCCGGCCGACGCGGCGGTCAAGATGCTCGGGCGCAGCAATCCGGCAGTGCTGGTGCGCGACCACGGGACGATGCAGGGCATCCTGACGCGCTCGGACCTGCTGCAGTTCCTGATGGCGCGCTGACGTGCGGATTCTCGTGTTGATGGGAGGAAACTCGTCCGAGCGCGAGGTCTCGCTGTCGAGCGGGCGGCGCGTGGCGGCGGCACTGCGCGAGCGGGGGCACACGGTCACTGAGGCGGACCCCCATCCCGATCCCTTCGCGGTGCTGGCGGCGGCGCGCGCCGCGGACGTGGTCTGGCTGGCCCTGCACGGTGGGGTCGGCGAGGACGGGACGATTCAGGCCCTCTTCGATTTGGCGGGCGTGCGCTACACCGGGAGCGGGGTGTTGGGCAGTGCGCTGGCCATGGACAAGGATCTGTCGAAGACGCTCTGCCGTGCGGCGGGGGTGCCCACGGCCGACTGGAGGATGCTGACGGCCGGCTCGCCGGCCGCGTGGCGGGAACCGGCGTACGCAGTGGAGACGTTCGCGGCGCTGGGGGCGCGGGTCGTCGTGAAGCCGTCCAAACAGGGTTCCACGGTGGGACTTTCGGTGGTGGATGCGCCGAACGCCCTAGCCACGGCCATCGTAGAGGCCTTCAAGCACGATGACGAGGTGATGCTGGAGGCCTACATTCCGGGCCGCGAGCTCACGGTGGGGGTACTGGGGGACGAGGCGCTCCCGGTTGGCGAAATCATCCCCAAGCACGAGATTTACGACTACGAATGCAAGTATGTGGCGGGAATGGCGGAGGAGCTCTTTCCGGCGCCGATTACCGACACGGAGCGGGACGAGGTGCAGCGCCTGGCGCTGCTGACCTACGCCGCGCTGAAGTTGCGGGGATGTGCACGGATTGACTTCCGGATGGCTCCGGACGGCGGAATGTTCTGCCTTGAGGCGAACACCCTGCCAGGCATGACGGGAACGAGTCTGGTGCCGCAAGCGGCGCTGGCGGCGGGGATTGGGTTCCCGGAACTGTGCGAGCGGATCGCCCTCGATGGGCTGCGCGCGCGAGGAGGAGTGGAATGACGGGAGCAATGCCATTGGCTGCCGCGCTCGCGGGCGTGCCGGCGGGTGTGCAGGCGCTCGGCCCCTGGGCCGGACGCCGCCAACTCTATGTGCGCTTCGCCGGTGAGGCCGAGACGGCGACGATGTACATGGCGCCGGCGCTGATCCGCGAGATGCAGCGGCAGCTGCAACGCTCCACCTTCCACTCGATCGTGATCGGGGGGCGCGACCCGCTGGGCAGCGTGGCCTTCCTGAAAGCGGCGCTGGATGGCGTGAAGCCGACGATTCCGGTGATGCTCGATACCGACGGCATGCGCCCGGAGGAACTGCCGGGCCTGCTGGGGCATCTCGCGCTCGTGCAGGTCACGGTGGAGTTCGTGGGCGGCGAAGCGGCGATGGACCATGCGTTGGCGACGATCCAGGCGGCCGCGAAGGGCAGCGTGCCACACGCGCTCGTGCTCGTGCCGCGTGAGGACACCACCGACTCCGTGCTGCTGCGCGTGGTGGAGGAGGCGCACGCGGTGAGTCCCGGCGTGCAGGTGGTGATCCACCCGCCCATCACGGGCGAAGGAAACCCCGTGCTCGATCGCCGCTGGGCGACGTTGCTGGAGCAGGCGATGGCCGTGCATGCCGACACGCGGTTGGCGCTGAAGGTGCCGCCGCCGACCGGGCTGCGCTGACCGCGATGTCCGCCGCCGTCCCTCCCACGTCCGCGCCGGAGCGCGCGTCGCCGATCACGCCGGTGGTGGCCTGGCTGGTGGGTGGGATGCTGGCCATGCACTTCCTGCGTTGGACGGTGTTGCAGCCCGACGTGCTGATCGAGGCGTTCGGTTTCCGGCGCGGTGATCTCGACAGCGGGCGCTGGTGGACGGCGGCCACGTACGCACTTGTACATCCCAGCGCCACGATGCTCGCCTTGAGCGTGTACGTGCTGTTGCTGTTTGGGCCGCGGCTGGAACGCCTGTGGGGCTCCCGGCGGCTTGCCGGCTTCGTGGCCTTCGCGGCCCTCGGGGGCTGGATCGTGCATCTCTTCATCGGCGCCGAGTCCACGCTGTTGGGCGGAACGTCGGTGGCGCTCGGTGTGCTCGGTGCCCACGCGCTTCGCTGGGGCCACGAGGAACGCCTGCTGGTGGGCGGCTTCACGGCGCGCGTGCGATGGCTGGCGGCCGTGGTCGGCGCCATCGTGCTGTTGGTCGGCCTGCAGGAACCCGTTGGCGGAGGCGTACCCTTCCTGGCGCACCTCGGGGGCCTCGCGACCGCGTGGCTGTTCGCGCGCGCGACGAGCGTGCTGCTGGTGGAGCGTTTCCGCGAAGGCGTGTCGGCCCTGCCCGACGAGCCGCCCGAGGATCAACCGCCGCGCGCCGTGCCGCGCACCCTGCCGCGCTCGCGCGCCCAGCGTGAATCCATCGACGACGTGGTGGCGCGCACCAACGCCGAGGCCCCGCGTCGCCGGGCGCCGCAGCGTCGGGACGTCCCGCGGTCCACGGCGGCCGAGGCGCAGGTGCCGCCCTCGCTCGATGCCATTCTCGACAAGATTTCCGCCGAAGGACTCGACCGGCTCTCGCCGGCCGAGCGCCAGGTGCTGGATGACCATTCGCGTCGCCTGCGCGACGCCTGACACCCCCGACATGCCACAGCCCGAACTGCTCGAAACGTTCCCGAACCCCTACGCGGACCGGGACTACGAGATCTTCATGACGACGCCGGAGTTCACGTCGCTCTGCCCGCTCGGCGGCGTGGAGTCCGATGCGGCCGAGCTTGCCCTCCTCAAGGGCGGCGCGCCCGACTTCGCGACCATCAACATCACGTACGTGCCGGATGCCGAGTGCATTGAGCTGAAGAGCCTGAAGCTCTACCTCTGGAGTTTCCGCAACGACGGCATCTTCTACGAGCGCGTGGTGAACCGGATCCTCGACGACCTGGTGGCCAAGGTGCAGCCGCGGTCCATCAAGGTCGTCGGCGACTTCAACGTGCGCGGCGGGATCAAGTCCATCATCAGCGCGTCGCATACGAAGCGCTGAATCCGTCGCCCGGTCAGCTGGGCGAGACGGATCCGGAACTCCACCCGACGCTGCCGCGGCGTCCGGCACCCCAGCGCGGGAAGGTGCCGAGCAGGCGCGTCCCTGTGGTGGCGGCGGCCATGTCGCGCACGACGGCCTCGGCCGCGGCATCGCCGACCTGGTGGTCGAACTCGATGAAGAAGCGGTAACTCCACGGTTCGCCGGTGGGACGCGATTCGAGTCGCCGAATGCTCACGCCGTGCGTGGCCAGCGGCGTGAGCGCGCCCAGCAGCGAGCCCGGCGAATCCCCGGTGGTGATGAGGCACATCGTGCGGGCGGGCGTGCCAGCCGGGAGCGATTGTGGCGTACGCGACACCGCGAGGAAGCGCGTCTGGTTATCGGAGCGATCCTCGATGTCGGCCTTGAGGATCCTGAGGTCGTAATGGAGAGCGGCGCGCCGGCTGGCCACCGCGGCCACGGCGAGGTCGGCGACCTTCGACACGTCCATCGCCGCCCCCGCCGTGTCGTACGACGGATGCACCTCGAGCTGCGGATGCTCCGAGAAGAAGATCTGGCACTGCGACTGCGCCACCGGATGACAGAGGACGGTGGTGATGTTCTCGAAGCTGGTGTTGGGCGTCCCGAGCAGGCAGTGATGCACGGGCACGATGGTCTCGGCCACCACGTGCAGGCCGGGCATCGCCGAGAGGGCATCGTGCGCGCCGGCGATCGAGCCGGCCATGGTGTTCTCGATCGGGAGGACGCCGCGATCAGCGACGCCGGCCGCCACCGACGCCGTCACGTCGGCAAAGTCACGGTACGGCAGGCGCTGCACGTCGCCTCCCCAGAGCTGCTGGATCGCCTCATCGGAGAACGAGCCGATCTCGCCTTGGAAGGCGATGCGGAGGCGGGCGCGATCGCCCACTACTTCGTCAGCTCCGCCACGTCGATCACGGTGATGGGTCCGAGGGAGAGGCGCTCGAGGCCGGCGCGAATCTGCGCCAAGTCGCCGACGATGACGATCGTCGCGATGTCGACGGGCAACAGGCGCCGCGCCACACGCTGCACGTCGTCGGCGGAGACGGCGTTGACCTGCGTCACATACTCCTGGAGCCAGCTGAGCGGGAGGTTGAACGCGGCGAGGGCGGTGATCTGCCCGGCGATCTGGGCGGTGGACTCGAGGTCGCCCGGGACGCCGAGCGCAAGGTAGGCCTTGGCCCGCGCAAGCTCGTCAGGTCCGACAAGGCTGTCTCGCAGCAGGGTCATCTCGTTGAAGAACTCCACCAGCGCGCTGTCGGTGACGTTGGTTCGGACGTCGGAGCTGGCCACGAAGGCCCCCGGCAACGGGCGCCACTGGAATCCGGAACTCGCACCGTAGGTGTAGCCCTTGGTCTCGCGGAGGTTGGAGTTCAGGCGCGAGGAGAAGGAGCCGCCGAGGATGGTGTTCATCACCTGGATGGCGGCGAAGTCCGGCGTGGTGCGTTCCAGTCCCGGCGTGCCGATCATGATGACGGACTGCGCGGCGCCCGGCTTGTCCACGAGGAAGACGCGCCGCGTGCCGGCGCGCACTGCATTCACCAGCACCGGCGCTGGCGTGCGTTCGGCACCGGAGGCGCGCCAGGCGCCGAACCGCTGCTCCAGCAGGGCACGCGCCTCGGCGTCGGCGATGTCGCCGACGACGGTGAAGGTCGCGCGGCCCGGGCGATACGCCCCCGCATGGAACGCGCGGATGGTCGCCGAGTCGAGCGACGCGGTGGACGCGGAGTCGCCACCGAGTGACTTGTTATACGGATGGCCCGCCGGGAAGAGCAGGCTGCTGAATGCCAGCGAGGCCAGCGCGCGCGGCTGGTCCTTTTGCTGCAGGAGTCCAGCGAGGCGGAGGTCGCGCTGGCGCCGTACGTCGGTCTCGGCGAATCGGGGGCGCAGTACGACGTCGGCCAGCAGATCGAGTGCCGGTTCGAGGTTCCGCCGCGCGACACGGAGCGTGATGGAGGTATTGTCCCAATCGGCGCCCGCCGAGAGCGTGGCGCCGAGGTACGCGAGCTCCGACTGGAGTGCGTTTGCGTCGCGCGCACCGGCGCCCTCGCGGATCATGGTTGCGACGAAGCTCGCGAGCCCGGGCTGGTCGCGGTCGAGTCGGCCGCCGCCGGCGAGCTGCAACGTGACGTGGACCAGCGGGAGCTCACGCTGTTCGACCACGAGCAATCCGACGCCATTGTCGAGGCGCGCGCGCTTCACGGCAGGTACGACCAGCGCCGGGGACGGCGCGAGCGCCGGAGGCCTCGTGCGATCAAAGCCATCCTGCTGGGCGGGCAGTGCCAGCGGAGCGAAGGCGAGCGCCAAGCCAAGGATGCGGTGCATCGGCGTTGCGTGGATCACGGGGTCACCCTCGGCGTGGCGGCAAGTTCGGTGCGGCCCTGTGGCACCACGCTGAGCGTGACGCGGCCAGCCAGGAGATACTGGCGCACCACGCGCTGGACGTCGGCACCGGTCACCGCGCGGTAGCGATCGAGATCGCGCTGGAAGTAGTCCGGCGTGCCGGTGGCGTAGTAGTACGAGTTGAGGCGGTCGGCCTTGTTGCCCACGAACTCGAGGCTGTTGAGGAACTGCGACTCGATGGCGTTCTTGGCCTGCTCGAGTTCGCGTTCGGTGGGGGGCTGCGCGGCGAGACGCCGCAGCTCGAGGTCCACGATGCGCTGGAGGGTGTCGAGGCCGACGCCGGGGCGAGCGGTGGCGACGACCTGGAAATCGCCATCGAGGCGCTTCGACGAGTTGAAGGCGCTGGCGCCGGTTGCCAGCGGGTGCTCGAAGACGAGGGCCTGCGTGAGACGACTGTTGCGCGCGCCGGCGAGGATGTAGGCCGCAATGTCGAGCGCCGCATCATCCGCCGCGTACTCCGGCACCGCGTGCCAGGCCAGGTAGAGCCGCGGCAGCTGCACGCGATCCTCGAGCACGATGGTTGTGTCCCGCAGCGTGAAGGGGGCAGGTCGCGGTCTCGCGATGGTGGGCCCGCGCGGAATCTCGCCGAACATCTGTCGAGCCAGCGCGCGCACCGAGTCGGCGTTCACGTCACCGGCGACGACAATGGTGGCGTTGTTGGGCGTGTAATAGGTCCGGAAGAAATCCTTCACGTCCTCGAGCGAGGCGGCCGAGAGGTCGGCCATGGACCCGATGGTGCTCCAGGAGTATGGATGTCCCCGGGGATAGATGGCCGCCACGAGATTCTCGTAGGCCATACCGTACGGCTGGTTCTCGTAGCTCTGCCGCCGCTCGTTCTTCACCACGTCGCGCTGCAGGTCAACCTTCGGCTCGTCCATGGTCTCGAGCATCCAGCCGAGACGATCCGCTTCGAGCCAGAGCATCAGCGGCAGCGCGGCCGCGGGGCCGGATTCGTAATAGTTGGTCCGATCAGGGTTCGTGGAGCCGTTGTTGTTGGCGCCGGCGGCCTCGAGCAGGCGATCGAACTGCGGGTAGGGCGCATTCTTCGAACCCATGAACATCAGGTGCTCGAAAAGATGGGCGAACCCGGTCCGGCCCACCTTCTCGTCGCCCGACCCGACATGGTACCACACGTTCGTGGTCACCACGGGCACGCTGCGATCTTCGTGGATAATCAGCGTGAGGCCGTTGGGCAGGGTGTCGACGGAGGTGGGCACGCGCAGGGATTGGGCGTGGGCGGAACCGCCGAACACGGCAAGCGCGAGACCGGCGAGGAGCGTGGCGCGTCGAGGCATACTGGGCAGGCTGAAGGTGGCGTCCGGAGGGAACTTACCGAATCTCACTGCGGACAGTGACCACGGGGTCGGGGCGGCAATGGAGGCGGATTGGCCCGCCCGCAGCATGGGCGACGGACGGCACTGGGTGGGCCGCCCCAACACGGCCGGAAAGTGCCACCCGTTGGGCACTTACGTGACCTGCGGGGTTGCGTCCCGGCTTGAGAACAGGGGCTCTCCTGACTACGTTTCCCGACTGCGGCCAGGTAGCTCAGTTGGTAGAGCAGCGGACTGAAAATCCGCGTGTCGCCGGTTCGATTCCGGCCCTGGCCACTGGTTCCGACGTCCGAGAAGCGCCCGGCCCCGTGCCGGGCGCTTCTCGCGTTCCGGGGCGCTACCCCCCGAGGCTGCGCACGCGTCGCCACTCAAGCCAGACGACGACCGAGAGCACCGTGATCGACACGGCCGAGATGGCGCACCACGGACAGAAGGTCTTGAGGCGGAAGAACTCGAAGTACTTGAGGCGCAGCGTGAAGAGCAACGCGGGGTAGACGAGCAGCAGGAAGGCCCGCGCAGGCCAGCGCGAGTCCGCGAACCGTGCGGACGTACCGAGCAGCGCCACGGTCAGCAAGAGCGCGTAGCCCACCGCGCCGATGAGCGCGACGTCCACTCCGAGAAACCAGCTCCACGGGGAGTACTGGACCAGCGCGCAGCCGCCCCCACCTCCGCAGGCAAGCGCCCCGGCCTTCCCCAGCTTCCACAGATGGAGGTACGCCGCGACCAGCGCGTTGACAAGCGCGATCACGGCGATCAGCTGTCGCCAGGTGAGGCCGAGGAGACCGCTGCGCGGCGGCCGGGGCTGAGCAGTCGTGGACATCGAGGCGTAACTTAACGCACATCTGCCGCGCGCCTCCATCCTCACGCCAGGCGCGTCACTGGAACGTCGTCGGAGGTTCTGCATGCTTGCCCGTTTGACTCGCGCCCTGCGGGCGCCGCTGCTCACGCTGGGGACGCTGACTGTCCTCGTTCACCCCGCGCCGCTCCGTGCCCAGGCGACCAGCACCGCCTTCACCGACGTGACGGTCCTGCCGATGGACGGCGATCGCCAACTCACCGGACAGACGGTGGTGGTCGAAGGCGGGCGCATCACGGCCATGGGGCCCAGTGCGTCCGTGCGCGTACCCGTCGGTGCGACGCGCATCGACGGGCGCGGCAAGTTCCTGATGCCCGGGCTCGCCGAGATGCACGCGCACGTGCCGCCGGGAAACCCGACGCAGCAGCAGCTCGCCGACATCATGTTCCTGTACGTCGCCAACGGCATCACGACGATCCGCGGCATGCTCGGCGCCCCGTACCAGATCCAGCTCAAGGAGCAGCTCGCGAGCGGCGCGATGCTGGGTCCCCGGTTCTTCGCCGCGGCGCCCTCGCTCAACGGCACCTCGGCGCCCAATCCTGCGGCGGCCGTCGCACTGGTGCGTCAGGCGAAGCTCACGGGCTACGACCTCGTGAAGATCCACCCCGGTGTCTCGCGCGAAACCTGGGATGCCGCCGTCGCCGAGATGCAGGCGCAGGGGCTGACCTACGCCGGACACGTGCCGATGGGCGTCGGCGTGGTGCACGCGATGCGCACCGGCATCGCGACGATCGACCACGTAGACGGCTATCTCGAGGCATCGGTGCGGGACTCGGCGGTCTATGCCAGCGGCGGACAGCTCGGGGACGTGATCGATGCCATCGATCCGTCGCGCTTCGCGGCGCTGGCGCGAATGTCGCGCGACCACGGTGTGTGGAACGTGCCGACGATGTACCTCTGGGAAAACTTCTACAACGATCGCACAGCCGAGGAGCTGGCGGCATTGCCCGAGATGGCGTACGTGTCGCCGCAGCAGGTGAACGGCTGGATGAACCAGAAGCGCGGGCGCGCGCTGGCGGACGAGAACCAGCGCATGACGCCTGAGCGTCGCGCGCGGTACCTTGCCCTGCGGCGCGAGATGCTCAAGGCGCTGGCCGACGCCGGTGCGCCGTTGCTGATGGGCACGGACTCGCCGCAGATGTTCAATGTGCCGGGCTATGCACTGCATCGGGAACTGGCGGTAGCGCGCGCGGCCGGGCTGACGCCATACCAGATCCTCGAGAGCGGGACGCGAAACGTCGGGCGCTACGTGCGAGAGTCGCTCAAGCAGGACGGCGATTTCGGTACGGTGGCAGTGGGGCAGTGGGCGGACCTGGTGTTGCTCGAGGCCGATCCGCGCGCCGACCTGGAGCATCTCACGAAGCGCGCGGGCGTGATGGTGCGCGGGCGCTGGGTATCGGCATCGGAGATTGCTGCGGGCCTCGAGCGGATCCGCGCCACGCACGCGGCGTCTCGTCAGGGGAGCTGAGCATGGCCAACTGGCTCAAGCGCATCACGCCGATCCTCGTCGTGGACGAGATCGAGCGCTGTCTTGCCTTCTGGGACGCACTGGGGTTCGATCGCACAGCCGACGTGCCGCACGGGGATCGGCTCGGGTTCGTGATTCTCGAGAAGAGCGGGCTGGAAATCATGTACCAGACCCGCGCCAGCATCGCAGCGGACCTCCCGCCGATGGCCGGCACGCCCACCGGCGGCACCTGCCTGTTCCTTGAGGTGATGGACCTTGATGCGACGATTGAGGCCATCGCGGGGGCGCCGGTGATCTTCCCGCGCCGGAAGACGTTCTACGGGATGGAGGAGATCGGCGTGCGCGAGCCTGGTGGCAACGCGGTCACCTTCGCGATGGCGGTCAGCGATTAGGTGCCGAGTTCGTCGAGGCGCGGGTTGACGATGGTGTTGTAGATCGAGCCGAAGGTGAAGCTCAGTCCGACCGACCCACCAAGGCGGTATGCGGTGGCCAGTGCCCGCTGCCGCGTGAGGACTTCGTCGTCGGAGGCCCCGCCACGGCGCAGGTAGAGTTGGTCATTCACCTTGGCCGCATCGCCGCGGAGCTCCAATGCCAGCCCGCGGGTGAGTCGGACCTGGGCGCGGCCGTTGAAGCTGACGTTGTATGTCTTGGCGTCGTGCAGGAAGTGCGTGTAGCGGAGCGCGCCATCCACCGTGCCCCACTGCTGTCGCGACTCGCCGGCGAGGATGGCACGCGCCACCGGCCGGAGTTCGGTGAGGCGCTCGAAGATGGTGATTTCCTGGTAGTCGTAATAGCGGCCGCCGAGTGCCAGTGCCGCAATCAGCTGGCGCGAGGTCGCGTCGCGCCACGGGAACACGTTGTATTCCGCCGAGAGGTCCAGGCCGGCATACGCATCCTGGTTCCGGAATTCCGAGAGCCCGCCGTTGAGCCGGGAGCCGAGGGACCAGTGGTCCGAGACGCTGTGCACGATGCGCGCGCTGACGTCGGCGCTGCGCAGGATGTAGGTCGCGTCGGTGCCGTCGGAGAAGGTGAACGTGTTGGCGCGGTACTCCTGGTAGGCATTGAACGAGAGCTTGAGCTCCTCGGTGACGCGGCTGGCATTGATGCTGCCGGACATCTGGTACGAGGAGTTGAGGCTTTCGGCACTCCCGCTGCCGTTCACGCGGGCGCGGTAGACCCAGAAATCCCAGGGGTCGCGGATGACGGATTCCCGGCTTCCCAGTCCCTCGGGGCGGGTGTAGCGGAGCGAGAACGGCGCCGCGCCGCTGACGCGCATGGCGTAGGGCACGAGCCCGAGTTGCACGACGCCCGCCAGCGTGCGGCGCCGGATGTCGTCGGTGCTGTTGGGGGGCACGGTGGTCCGCAGCGTGTCTTGGCGGGACACGAACATGCCGCGCCCGAGGAAGGCGACGGTGTACTCGATCCCGCCTGCCCCGGTCGTGAGACCGGTGATGAGGAGGTGCACGTCGGCGTCCAGACGATCCTGTGTCCAGAGCGCGAAGGGCATCTCCGTCACGAAGAAATTGCGGTCGCAGCCACTGGTGTGGCAGTCTAGGAAGACGCGGACCCGGGGTTCGGCGGCAGGTTCGGCGCGAACGTCGCCCTCGGATTGGGCGGCGACAGCCGACGGCAGGGCCAGCGCGAGCGCGAAGCGAAGCAGGGTGCGGCGGAGAAATCGGTGAGGATCGGACATGTCCGCAAATTACGCGGACCGTGGTGCAAATGTTGGCGGGGTCGCGCCGTGACGACGCCACGCAGCAAGCTGTCAGTCGTAGTTGTCGAAGCGCGGATTCACGACGGTGTTGAGGATCGAGCCGAAGGTGAAGCTGACGCCGGCGGACAGGTTCACGCGGAAGGCAGTGCGGAGCGCCCGCTGCCGAGTGAAGATCTCCTCGGGTGTGAGGCCGCCAGCCGCCAGGAAGAGCTGATCGTTCACCTTGCTGGCGCTCCCCCCGAAGTTCACGCTGAGGCCGCGGGAGACGCGGATGTCCGCGAACGTATAGACGCTGGCGCTGTAGATGGCGGCGTCGTGCAGGTATCGCGTATGCTGGAGCCCGCCGAAGAGGGAGCCCCAGGGGCGTCGCACTTCCGTCGCCAACTTGGCGATGGCAACCGGGCGTGTTTCGGAGTCTCGCTCGTAGATGGTGCGTTCGACGTAGCGGAAGTGTCGTGCGCCGATGGCGACGATGGCGACGAGTTGCCGGCTGGTCGCCTCGCGCCACGGGAAGTAGTTCCACTCGAGCGCCGCCTCGAGACCCGCCGCGAACTCCTGGTTGCTGAACTCGTCGAGGCCGGCGCGCGTCACGGCGCCGACAGACCAATGATCCGAGAGTGAGCGAACCGCCCCTGCCTCGAACTCTGCCTGCCGATTCAAGAAGTTCTGTGCCGGCAACGACTCGGGTTCGAACCGCAGGGCGTTGTAGTCGTAGTCCACGTCAAGGATGATCTTCCAGCGCTCGGTGATGCGGCTGGCTGAGGCGGAGCCGCGAATGCTGTAGTCCGAGGACTGGCTCTCGGCCCCGACATTTCCGCGGGCACTGACGCGGTAGACCCAGTTGTTCCACGGGTCCGGAGCAAGCGCCGGACGCAGTGTCGCGCTGTCGCCTGGCGGTTCATAGGTGAGGGAAAGCCGTCGGCCGGCAGCCGTGCGAAGGGCAAAGGGCGCGAGGCCCACCGTAAGCACCCGCTTCAGCTCCCGGCGCGCCATGTCGTCCGACGAGTTGGGCGGGACGTTCGCCGTGAGCGTGTCCCCCCGTCCGGCAAACCGGCGTTGGCCGACAAGCTCAATCGTGAGCTCGGTTCCCCCGCCGCCGGTGCCGAGCCCGGTGACCAGCGCATGCACCTCGGCGTCAAGTCGATCCTGCGTGAACAGGACGTAGGGGAGCTCGGTGACGAGGAAGTTCCGATCGCAGCCGAAGGCGCGGCAATCAAGGAACACCGTCAGCCACTCGGGCAGGGGCGTCGCCTGCGCGCGTGAGGCCGCCGGCGCGCACGCCAGCAACGCTGCGCAGATCCAGAGCCGCCACCGCCGCATCACTCGACCGTCCGCAACCCGAGGCGGATGATGCGCTCGAGCAGCTTGGGATACGCCACCCCGTCGAAGTTCGCCGCCGCCGCGAACTCCTCGTGCTCGGCGATGTCGGGGTTGGGGTTCGCTTCGAGGAAATAGGTGCGGTCCTCGGCGTCGAGCCGGAAGTCGATGCGGGCGTAGCCCGTCAGCTCGAGGATGCGATAGATGCGTTTGCTGTCGTGCAGCAGGCGCTCCTCGACCGCTGGGTGGAGCTCCTGTGCCGCCCGGATCACGATGCCCTTCTTGGTCTGGTACTCGGGATCGTGCTTGGCCTTGGCGGTGGCGATCAGCGGCTCGCTCGGATCGCCCTTCTCCACTAGGAGTTCCCAGGGCGTGAAGGCCACCAACCGATCGTTGCCCAGCACGCTCACATAGAGCTCGCGGCCCGAGATGAACTGCTCGGCGATGGCGTCGGTCCCGATGCGCTCGTGCACGAAACGCACGCGCTCGATCAACTTCTCGTCGGAATCCACCACCGAGGCCTGTGAGATGCCAGTGGAGGAGTGCTCGATGAGTGACTTCACGATGAGCGGGAACGCGAGGTGCCGCGGTCGCCGCACCTTCCGGCCAAGCGGGAACACGGCAAAGTCGGGAACGCGGATGCGATGGTACGCGAGCAGCTTCTTGGACAGCGCCTTGCCACGCGACAACATGAGACCGCGTGGATTGCAGCCCGTGTACGGCACCTTCATGAGCTCCAGGAATCCCACGACATTGTGGTCGTAGGTCGTCTCGCCGTGGAACTCCTCGAGCAGGTTGTACACGATGTCGGGCTTGAGTACGTCCACCGCCTCGCGGATTGGGCGGAGCTCCCACTGCACACCGAGCACGTGGACGTCGTGCCCCAGTCTCCGGAGCGTCGAGACGACGTCGATCTCGGTCTTGCGTTCGAAGGCCTCTTTGGGCGTCAGCGAACTGAGCACCTCGGGAGGCGCCAGATCCGGATGCGTCAGCACCAGGATGCGGAGTTTCCTCATACTGCGATCCAATCCCGCCGTCCCTGGCCGACGAGGAAGCTCATGGTGCGCGCGGTGAGGAGTACCATGAAGTCCGTCAGGACCTGCCGTTCGGGGCCGACCACCCGGAGCCGGAGCTCGCGGCAGCGACCGATCATGTCGGTGAGCACTTGGTCGAGCGAAAATTGGTACTCGCCGGTCCACCGCGAGACGATGCGGCGGATGTCAGCGCGGTGGGTCCGCAGGAATGCCGCCGCGGTCATGCGGTTGCGGTGCCGCGGGTCGTCGGAGAAGAGGCGCAAGAGGTCGTCGTCGTAGGTCTTGGGGTACTCGACCGAATATATCGCGCGCCGATACGTGTAGTGCTCGAAGAGCGTGCGGCGGAGCGAATGCAGGGGATCGACGACGCTGCGGTTGCGCGCTGGAGGCACCGTCCCTGCGATCTCCTGCATGAGGCGATCGACGTACTCGAGCTTCTGGAGCGCGGGCCAGCCCGCGTAGCGCCGTCGCCAATCGGCCCGCGGCCGCAGCCACACCGCGAAGGTCTCGGCGAAGTCCTCATCCGGATGGCTCTGCGCATACCAGCGCCGCAGGTGCTGCACATAGCGCTTGCTGGCGGGGTTGGGCCGGTATGCCTCGGGGTACTTGGTGGAGGACTTGCCGAAGAGCCGCTGCCATTCGCGACGACGATGGAGTTGGTACCCGTGCTGGATGGCGTGCCCGCACTCGTGGCGCATGATCTTCATGCACTCGTGGTGCGTCCCGCCCTCGACTTCGATCAGCTGCGTGCGCTCGAGCTTCATGAGCCGCGGGTGGAGCAGGTAGAACGGCACGGCGAAGCCCGACACGCCGGCCGGGGAGAACCACTCGTCGGAGACCCACACGTGCGGCTTGAGGCGAAGGCCGCGCTCGTCGAGTTCGGTGTGGAGTTCGTGCACGCAGTCGCCGACCCAGGTGCCCTCGAGCCGGAGCCCAAGGTCGCGGATGCGCAGCAGCATCAGCCGCTCATCCGACCAGCGTGCCCAGGGAAAGCGGGCCGGCACCGCTCAGCGCCCACGCAACGCGAGGAGGCCGAGCGCGATGACATCGGCTTCGCTGATGCGGGCGGCGGACAGGTTCGTGGTGATCGCCACGACCAACGGGACGTCCCGCCACACGACGAGTCCGGCGCGGCCGCCGGTGGACGCCCCGCCATGATGGTAAATGACACGCCCGTCCGGATCGGCGCCCACGCGCCAGCCGAACCCGACGCCGGTCGGTTGGCCGTCGGGAAGCTGCATGGAGGTGAAGAGCAACGCCCGCACAGGCGGGGACAGCCAGTCGCCGTGCACCGAGCGCGCGGCGAAGCGCGCGACGTCGTGCGCCGTGGAGAGGAATCCCCCGGAGGGCCACCGATCGCTCAAGTCCGTGCGCGGCGCGCTGCGGAGACCGCTCGGCGTGAGGGTGTAGCCGGCCGCGAGCGCGTGGACCACGCTGTCGCTTCGCTCGGCGACGGTGGCCGCCATGCCGACGGGACCAAAGACCGCCCGTGCCAGGTGCGCGCGAAACTCCTCGCCGCTGGCGCGCTGCACCACGGCACCGAGCAGGTTGTATCCGTAGCTGGTGTAGAAGTACCGGGAGCCCGGCGCGGCGACCAACGAATCGGCCGCGAAGATGGCCAGCGCCGCGATGACGTCGTCATAGCGCGTCGGGGGACGCGCGAAGTCCCGAGGGATGTAGTGCCGCACCCCGCCGAGGTGTCCGGCCAGTCGGCGGACCGTGACCGCGGAATCCCCGAGCGTGAACTCGGGTACCAGTCGGGCGGCGGGCGCATCAAGGTCAAGCCGCCCCGATTCCCAGAGCAGGGCGGCCGCGGTGGCGGTGAACAGCTTACTGATGCTGCCAATGCGGAACCGGGTGTGTGGCGTGACGGGAAGCCCGGAGTCCACGTGCGCCAATCCGAATGCCACATCCGCGACCACGCGTCCGTCGAGCAGGACGACGACCTGACCGCCCGGGACCTCACGCGAGGCCAGCAGCGCCCGCGCCGAGTCCTCGAGTGCGCGCGGCGTGGCCTGCGCGCCGAGGGAGTCGGTCGCAAGCGCGCCGAGGAGCAGGCCGACGAGGAGCCGGCGGACCCGACGCATCAGACCGCGTCCGAGAGCGACGTGAAGTTGAACTCGCGCGCCTTGAGCGGGGGAAACACGCTCCCGTTCTCGGTGCGCACCGAGGGGCCGAGGGCGTCGAGATTGTTCAACAGGATCAGCGGCGAGTCGTTGAAGCGGAAGTTCTTGATCGAGCGCGCGATGCGTCCGTTCTCGACCAGGAAGGTGCCGTCGCGGGTGAGGCCGGTGTACACGAGCGTCCGCGCGTTCACGGGGCGCAGGTACCAGAGCCGAGTCACCAGGATGGCCCGCTCGGCATTGGCGATCATGGCGTCCAACGAGGTCTCGCCGCCGAGCATCTTGAATCCGCCGCCGTTGCCGGTGGGGCGCACCCCGTTCCGCGCCGCCCAGAACCGGTCGTAGGCGAGTTGTTGGAGCACGCCGTCCTTCACCCAGAGCTCACGCTGCAAGGGGAGCCCGTCGCCGTCGAAGGGGGCGGTGAGCAGCTGGGGGTCGGCCGGATCGGAGACGAAGCTGACGCGCGGATCCACGATGCGCTCACCGAGCTTGGTTCCTCCGCCCGGCTTCGACATCGCGGTGCGCCCTTCCTCCGACGCGCGCGCGTTGAAGCTGCCGCGCACGGCGCCCACAAGGTCGGCCGTGGCCTGCGGCTCGAAGATCACCGCATAGCGTCCCGGTTCGAGCGCCTGCGGATCCCGCGAGGCCCGCGACTTGGCGACCGTGCGCTCGGCCATCGCGCCGAAGTCGATGCGTGCCCAGTCCGGGTCGTCGGCGCCGGACCACGAGGAGCCCGTGCCGTCGCGGGTCCGGATGGTCAGGGTGTAGTTGGCGCTGGTGCTCCGGTGGAAGGCAAAGAGCCCGGCGCTGTTCCCGATGGCACGCGCACTCGCGCTGCATGTGATGAAACCCGCCACCGTGAGGTCCGCGGTGCCGCGGGCCCGCTCCAGCGCGGTGAGCGCCGCCCGCGCCCGCTCCGCGGCCGAGAGCGTCGCCGTGCGATCCGACCAGGCACCGGGTACGGCCGCATACTCCTGCGCGCCGAGTTCGGGCATCTGCTCCGGATCCTCCGGTGCGAGCCGGGCGAGCGCCTCGGCCTGCGCCACCGCCCGCTGCAGTCCGGCGTCCGTGATGTCGTTGGTGAGCACGGTTGCGTTCCGCTTGCCGACGAACGAGGTGATGCTCACGGAGGCATCGTCGGAGATGCCGCTGGTGGACATCTGGTTGTCGGCAAAGCGCACGTTGGTGTCGTAGCTGCTGTTCACCGTCACGCGACAGGCATCGGCGGTGTTGGCACGGAGCGCGCGCGCCACGATGCCTTCGCACTCGCTCCGGCTGAGGATGATCGGCTCGTCGATGAGGCGCTTCACAGGGCACGCCCCGTGTTCAGGACGTTCACGTCACGGAATCGGCAGGGCGGACAGCCGTGGCTCACCGCGTTGGATTGTCCGGGCTGACCCTTGCCGTCGTTGAAGGTGCCGCCGAGCTCATAGGACGACTTGCCGCCGATGAGGTCGATGGCATTCCAGAACTCGCTCGTGCGCATCACGTAGGCCACGTCCTTGAGCTGGCCCACGATCTTGCCGCCGCGCACCTCGTAGCAGACCTGCGCGCCGAACTGCGCGTTGTAGCGCTGCTGGTCGATGGAGTACGAGGCGCGGCCGATCATCGCAATGCCGCGATCGGTGGCGGCGATGAGGTCATCCCACGTGCGGTCCACCTGTTGGTCAGGGACGATCGACACGTTGGGCATGCGCTGGAACGCCACGTCGGACCAACTCTGCGCATAGGAGCAGCCGTGCGACCGCACCGGCATGCCGTTCTGCTCGTACCACGGACGCAGCCACTCGGCCTGTTCGCGCGTGGTCTGATAATCCCAGAACACCCCATTCTTGACGATATCGAACTCGTCGGGCTGGACGCCGTCGTCGTCGTAGCCGATGGTGGCCAGCGCGTTCGGCTGCGAACGATCGCCACGGATCGTGAGGTGGTCGGGTCCGAGCCGGAGCTTGCCGAGCACATCGTCGGGCGGCGCGATGAACGAGGTGCCGGCGTAGTTCGCTTCGTAGCCCATCGCCCGATCCAGCTCTGTGGGGTGCCCGATGGATTCGTGGATGGTGAGGAAGAGCTGCGAGGGATGGAGGATGAGGTCGTAGCGTCCGACCTCCACCGGCTTCGCCGTGAGCTTCTCCCGCGCCTGCTCGGCCCAGAGTGGCGCGTTGCCGACGATGTTGGCCTCGAGCACGTACTCCCACCCACGGCCCATCGGCTGCACGACCTCGGGGCCGCGCACGGCCACTTCGGTGCGATCGTCGGAGATGGCGGTGGATGACATCGTCACCCAGCTGCGCACCACGTCCTGCGCGACCATCGAGCCCTCGGAGTTCGCGTAGGAGCGCTCCTCCTTCACGAACGAAAGGCTGGAGTTCACGAAGCGGATGTTGCGGACCTTCATGGCCTCGGCGTTGGCGCGCAGCAGCAGCGCCACCTTCTCCTCCACCGGGATGCTCCACGGGTCCACGGTGTAGCTCGACTTCCACGACGCATTGGCGTGCACCGGGCTAGGCGCGAGCGTCACCTGTCGGTCGCGGGCCACGCGATTGGCCCGCGCGAGGGCGACAGCCTGGCGGGCCGCACGTGCCACGCCTTCCGCGGTGAGCTGGCGCGTCGCCGAGAATCCCCAGGTACCGTCCACCAGCACACGCACGCCGCAGCCGATGGTGTCGGTGTCGAGGACGTTGGTGACCTGCTGCTCGCGCGTGCCGAGGTTCTGGCGGCGCTGGCGTTGCACGCGCGCGTCGGCCCACGACGCGCCGGCGAGCTTCGCAGCCGTGAGCGCTTCGAGCAGCAGCACCTTCACCGCGGGATCGGGCTCAGTGGAGGCGGTCAGGATCGGCGACCGGAGCTCAGCGGCTTCGATCTGCCGTGACGCGAGGGCGATGGTGCCGGCGGCGAGGCCGGCGGACGCGAGGAACTCGCGGCGGGAAGTCATACGCGGGGCGTCTCCGTGGGGCGGGGCCGTGCGGACGGACCCGGAATGTCGCCCCGGGGACAGGGGATGGCAAACCTCGCGCTAGGCGATGCCCAGGAGGTGGATCAACGCCACAGCGAGCCCCACCAACGCCAGCAACCCGAGTCCGGCCGACAGCGCGACCCGTGCGCCGATCCGGCGCAGGGCGCGGAGGTCCACGCTGAGGCCCAGGCCAGCCATCGCCAGGATCGTGAGGGTCTGCGCCATCAGCTGCATCTGGTAGACCTGTGCCCCCGGGAGCACCTCGTTGGAACGTACCACCGCGAGCACCAGGAATCCGACGATGAACCAGGGCACCAGCTGACCGAGAGCGGGTCGCGGGCGCGCGGGGCCGCGCCGCGGCCGCGCCAGCGCGAAGCCGAGCACCACCGGGCCGAGCAACAGGACGCGCGTGAGTTTGACCAGCGTCGCCATTTCCCCAGCGACGGCGCTCACCGGAAAGGCGGCAGCGAGCACCTGGGGCACGGCGTACACAGTGAGACCGGCGAGCACGCCGTACTGCGTATGCGTGAGTCCGAGCGGCGCCATCAAGAAGGGAAGACCGACCACCGCGACCACGCCAAGCACGGCGGTGAAGGCGATGGCGGCGGCCGTGTGCTCGCGCTCGGCGCCGATGACCGGAGCCACGGCGGCGATCGCCGAGTTGCCGCAGATGGCGTTGCCGGCGGCGAGGAGAATCGCGAGCGGTGCGGGGAGCCCAAGCGCGCGCGCAACCGCAAATCCCACGAGCAACGCGAGCCCAACGAAGAGCGCGATTGCGAGAAAGAGCTGCGGTCCCGCCGCGACCAGTGCTCCCAGGTCCACCGAGGCACCGAGGAGGACGATGGCGATTTCGAGCAGCGTCTTGGCGCTGAAGTCCACGCCCGGATCGAGAATGGGCCGATTGCCGATTGCGGTGCGTACGGCGGCCCCGAGCAGGATGGCGAGCACCAACGGGTCGACCAAGGCGTGCCCGAACTGCTGCGCGGCGACGCCACCGAGCCGCCGCGCCACGACCGCGACGCCGATGGCGAGAAAGAGCCCCGGAAAAGGAGCCCACCAGCGACCCATCAACGCCTCAGGCGACTCGAGCGAAGCATGCAGCCATCAACGGCGCGCGCGCACGGCGTCGGCGACGGCCTTCGCCGTGATGCCATACTCCTCGTAGAGCTTCTGATACGGAGCCGAGGCGCCGAAGGTCTCGATGCCCACCACGGCGCCATCGGTCCCCACCCAGCGGTGCCAGCTCATGGGGTGCGCGGCCTCGACCGCCACGCGACGCACACCGGGCGGGAGCACGCTGTCCTGATACTCGCGCGGCTGCTGCGCGAAGAGCTCCATCGACGGCATCGAGACGACACGGGTGCCGACGCCGTCCGAGGCGAGTTGCGCCTGGGCCTTGAGCGCGATCTCCACTTCCGAACCGCTGGCAATGATCACCGCGGTCGGCTTGGCGCCCTCCGGCGCGTCCTTGAGCACGTAGGCGCCCTTCGCCACCCCGCTCGCCGCGCCGTGTGTCGCACGGTCGATCATCGGCAACTTCTGTCGCGTGAGCACGAGCGCCACCGGCCCCGTGCGATGCTTGACTGCCGCGCGCCAGGCCTCGGCGGTCTCGGTGGAATCGGCCGGACGCAGGACCAAGAGGTTGGGAATCACGCGCAGCGCGGAGAGGTGCTCCACCGGCTGGTGCGTGGGACCGTCCTCGCCGAGTCCGATGGAGTCGTGCGTGAAGACGTAGATGACCTGCTGGCGCATCAACGCGGCGAGGCGAATCGCCGGCCGCATATAGTCGGCGAAGACGAGGAAGGTGCCGCCGTACGGAATGATCCCGCCGTGCAGCGCCATGCCGTTCATCACCGACCCCATGGCGTGCTCGCGGATGCCGAAGAAGAAGTTCCGCCCGCCACGCTGTGTGGGCGAGAAGGCGGCGCTCCCCTTCACTGTCGTCAGGTTCGATCCGCTCAGGTCGGCCGAGCCGCCGATCAGCTCCGGCACCCCGGGCGCGATGGCATTGAGCACGGTCCCGGAGGCGGCGCGGCTCGCGACGCTGCCGTTCTCGGCGGTGAACTCGGGAATCGCCCTCTCCCACTGCACGGGAAGGTCGCCGTGCCAGCGGCGACCCAATTCCTTGGCTTCGCTCGGGAACGTCTTCGCATACTCGGCGAAGCGTCGCATCCATTCGGCCTGCATGTTCACGCCGCGCTCCTTGGCGAGGCGCCAGTGCTCGAGCGCCTCGGTCGGCACGTGGAAAGGCTCCTGCGACGGCCACCCATACACCTCCTTCGTCTTGGCGATCTCGTCCTTGCCGAGCGGCTCGCCGTGGGCCTTGGCCGTGTCGGCGCGGTTTGGGGAGCCGAAGCCGATGATTGTGCGCGTGATGACCAGCGTGGGGCGCGTGGTGTCGCGCTTGGCCTCGGCGATGGCGGCGTCGATCTGGGCCTGGTCGTTCACATCGTTGATGTGGAGCACCTGCCAGCCATAGGCCTCGAAGCGCTTGGCTGCGTCGTCGCTGCACGAGAGGTCGGTGCGGCCGTCGATCGTGATGCGATTGTCGTCGAAGAAGCCGATTAGTTTGCCGAGCTTCTGGTGGCCGGCGAAGGAGGCCGCCTCATGCGAGATCCCTTCCTGCAGGCAGCCATCGCCGGCAACGAACCAGGTCCAGTGGTCAATGACGGCGTGGTCTTCGCGATTGAACAGGGCGGCGAGGTGCGCTTCGGCCACGGCCATGCCCACCGCGTTGCCGACGCCCTGCCCGAGTGGGCCGGTGGTCGTCTCGATGCCGGCGGTGTGGCCGAACTCCGGATGGCCGGGCGTCTGGCTTCCCCACTGGCGGAAGTTCTTGATCTGCTCGAGCGAGAGATCGTAGCCGGAGAGATAGAGCGTCGCGTAGAGCAGCATGGACGCGTGGCCGGCGGAGAGCACCACGCGGTCGCGGTCGGGCCAGTGCGGATCGGCAGGGTTGTGCCGGACGTGTCGCGTGTAGAGCGCGTAGGCGAGCGGCGCCAGCGCCATCGGTGTGCCGGGATGTCCCGACTCGGCCGCCTGGACCGCATCCATCGCGAGGGTGCGAACCGTATTGATGGCGAGCTGCTGCAGCGGAACGTTCTGGGACACAGGCGGGCTCTCTGGCGGGGCGAAGTGGCGCGACGCGAGCCCGAAAGTTATCCGGCTTTGAATCGTGATGCGATGCGTTCGGCGACGATTGTCGAGAGCGCGAAGATGGTTTCCTGCGGATTGACGCCAGGTGCGGTCGGCAGGAGTGAGCCGTCGGCGACGAACACGCCCTTGGCCCCGAAGCGCTCACCGTTGGGATCGGTCCCGGCGGTGCGTGGGTCGGTGCCCAGCCGACAGGTGCCGTTCACGTGGGCCGAGAAGAGTGGCAGGTCGTTGGGCCCCATGGGGCGGTCGCGCAGGCGCCCCACCTCTGCCGCCGATTGCAGGACCACCGGGCGGGCGTGTCCAGAGATTACCTCGCGGGCCCCGGCGGCGAAGTGGAGCTTGGCTGCCGCCTCCATGCCGATCCGCAGATGCTCGGCGTCGCGCCGGCCGAGTGCGTATCGGATGGAGGTGCTCCCATCGCGCCGGGCCCGGACCTCGCCGTTCGACTGGCCTCGCTCGGCCCCGTCACGAGTGAGCACGATCAACGTGCCCGTGTTCCGGCAGTCCAGCATCAGGGCGCGGTGGGCGTGGCCGATCCCGGGCGCCGACGAGGCGGCGAGGGCTGGGTGGATCGGCGGTGTCTCAATCCAAGCGCCGTAGCCGTGCGCATCCAAGCGGTGAAACTCGTCGCACACGGCGGTGAGGGGCATCCCACCGGCGGCGTAGATCTCGTGGTCGTAACGGCCGAAGAGTCCGCCCACGGGATGCAGGCGGAGGTACTTCCCCACGGCGCCTCCGCCGAGCCCGGAACGCTGCAGGAGCAGTGGGGTCTCCACCGCCCCGCCGGCGACGACGACGATTGGTGCTTCGATGACGACGTCGCGCGCTCGTCCGTCGGTAGGGGTGTGGCGCACAACGACGCGTTTGCGCGGGAACGTTCCGCCACGCTCCGCGAACTCGATGCGTTCGGCGCGGGCATTCGCCACGAGCCTGGCTCCCGCGGCGATCGCGCGCGGCAGATAGGTCTCGAGCATCCCCTGTTTTGCACCGGTACGACAACCGTAACCGCAGAAGCCCGTGCGCACGCAGCCGCGCGCATTGATGTGGCCAGCGAAGGCCGACCACCCCAAGGCACGCGCACCATCGAGGATGATGCGGTTGTTGGGCGAATGCGCGTCGTCAGGAACGCGTCGCGCATGCAGCTCGGCCTCCACCCGCGCGAAGACCGGCGCCAGATCGGCCGCGCGCATCCCCTCGGCCCCGTGGTCCCGCGCCCACTCCTCGAGCACCCAGTCCGGCGTGCGGAGCATGATCATCCAGTTGACGGTGGTGCTGCCGCCAACGGTGATGCCTTGGACCAGTGAGACGCCGAGGTCGTCGGTGGACCGCAGGCCGCCGTCGGCGTAGAGCCGCTGGAAGAGCGGTGCCTCGCGCTCGTCAAAGTCGGCGCCGGCAACCAGTGCGCCGGCCTCGAGGATGAGTACGTCGAGCCCCGATTCGGCCAGGCGCGCCGCCGCGGTGGCGCCACCGGCGCCGCTGCCGATGACGACGGCGTCGGCACGGAGCGTGCCGCCATCGAGGACGATGGGCGAAAACCGCGCCGGCGAAATCGGCGGGTGATGGGCCGCGGCAGGGATCGGCGCACGCGCGATGGGCTCGTCGTCAGAGGGGACGCCAGTGAGCGCACCCTCCCAGGCGACCTGGGGATCGCGGCTATGGTAGGGGCCGCGATAGCCCACCTCGCGCTGCGCGGGCTCCGTGCCGTACTCGACGAGCAGGATCAACCGGCGCAGGGACTGCGCAACCGACCGCATGAGGGGAATCCGTGCGTGGATCCAAGCCTCGAGCACGCGTGCGCGGGCGACGGGACTGAGCGCGGTGGCCGGTGCGGGTGGAAGGCCGGCCGTCACGGCCGCCCATCGCGAGCCCATCAGCGAGATGGCGCGGCCCAGGTCTCGCCGTTTTCTCGGCTCGAGGGAGGCGATTCGAGCGATCAGGGCCTCCTGCAACGCCTCGCCGCGCGCCGGATCGGCAAACGCGTGCGGCACCACCACTTCGGTGATGGCCCCGAGAAGCTCCCGCTGGCGAACGGTGAGCGGGGCGGCTGTTGGCACCGGGAATTCGGAGCTGGACGGCACCGGGGAGAGATATTCGCTCGACCACTCAACGTCCATACTCACGGATTATCGTCATAAAGTGACGTTTGCTCTGGCCCCCGTTTCTCGAGGTGACCATTTTATTGTCAATGGCTTGTCTGGAGACGGTTGGCGAGTCCGCTGTGCGGACGCGGAAAACGACACGAAAAATTCACGGGCGCCCATCGAGGCAATCGTGCATCTTGGTGCGCCGATGACTGCCCAGCGCTACCGCTCCCTGCAGGATGCCGATCTCCTCCGCTCGTTGGTGGCCAACCTTCGCGAGGCCATCTACATCACGGATGCGCGCGGCAACGTGCTCGACGCGAACCCGGCGTTCTTCGCGCTCCTGGGCGTGCGCTCGCTCGATGACCTCGCGAACTATGGGGCCAACGAGTTGGTGGTGGATCCGTCGCGCCGCCTCGCCGAAATGGATCTCATCGAGCGGGATGGCTTTGTGCGCGACTTCGAGCTCCAGCTCGTGCGCCCCGACGGCGTGCTTCTCACGGTGCTCGATACGGTCTATGCGGTGCGCGAGCCGGAGACCGGGGAGTGCGTCTATCACGGCATTCTCGTGGACATCACGCGCCGCAAGCAGCTCGAGGAAGAGTTGCGGCAGCGTAGCGTACGCGACCCCCTCACGGGCTGCTACAACCGGCGGCATCTCTCGGACCTCGATGAGGCGCTGAGTGCCAGTGACGAGATCTGGGGCTGCCTCTTCATCGACATCGACCACTTCAAACAGTACAACGACCAGCACGGGCACCAGATGGGAGACAACACTCTCATTCGGATGAGCCGCTTCCTCATGCGACAGGTGCGTGCCGAGGAGCCCGTCATCCGCGTGGGCGGGGACGAGTTCGTGATCGTGCTCCGGGGTGCCAGCGTGACGCAGGCGCAAATGGTGGCCGAGCGCATGCGCTCTTCGGCGCTGCGGACGGCACCGGTGCCGTTCAGCTTGGGGTGGGCGGTGCGGGAACCCGGGGAGACGCTGATGTCCACGATGAATCGGGCCGACCAGAACCTACTGGCGGTTCGTGTGATCGAGCGCACACCGACTCGGCTGCCGGCCGTGAAGGACGACGACCCGGCGATGTAGGTGTGCAAGTCCGGCGCGCGCCGGCGTCTCCTTGCTGACCCTGACCGGGAGACCGCGTGTTGCCGATCCGCCGCTGGACCCTCTTGCTGCTTGCGCTGACGCCTTGGGCCCGCCAACCCCTGGCCGCGCAGGAGAACCTGACCATCCGCTGCCGTCCGGTGGAGTGCGTCGCCGCGCCCTGCCCTCCGCCTCCGTGCGGGCGCGTGGGACGCGTCGAGCGCACGGGCCGGGACGTGAAGGTCGCGCTCGACGGTCGCGTGCTGCGCTACGAAGTCACCGAACGCTGGACGAACCACGGCCACGCGATCGGGGAGGCGGACTACGTGTTGCCACTCCCGCGCGGCGCGGCGTTTGAGGACCTTGCGCTGGAGATCGATGGTGAGATGGTGACGGGCGAGGCCCTCGACGCCGGCGCGGCGCGGCGCGTCTATGAAGAGATCGTCCGCCGCCAGCGCGATCCCGCCTTGGTGGAGTGGATGGGGATGGGTGTGCTTCGTACGCGGATCTTCCCGATCCAACCGGGCGAGACGCGCACGGTGGTCGTGCGCTTTCGCGCGGTGGCGGAGCGCGAAGGCGACGCCCTTCGCGTGGACATTCCGGCGCCGCGCGGCCAGGGGACGACGGCAAGCGGAACCGCACTGACATTTCGCTGGCCGTCAGGCGACGGCTTCGGCGAGGCATGGTCGCCGACGCACGCTGCCCACGTCACGCGCGAGAACGGCCAGCGCGTCGCGCGCGTCACGGATGCAGTCGGCACGGTGACGCTGTTGCTCCCCGTCCGCGCTGGACGCGATGCGGCGATGACCGTGCTCACGCACGCACCGCGCGCCGGCGAGGGCTACGTACTGTTGACCTTGGCTCCGCCGGCGCGGGTGGCCACGCAGACGCCGCGCGACGTCACGTTCGTGATTGATGTCTCGGGGTCAATGAGCGGCGGCAAGCTTGCGCAGGCCAAGGCCGCGGGCCTCCGGTTTCTCAGTTCGCTCGGCAATGCCGACCGGTTCCGGCTCATCGCCTTCTCGGGCGACGTGTCCGATTTCCGTGAGGGCTGGACCGGTGTCAACGCGGCCTCGCGCCGCGAGGCCGCGGCCTGGCTTGATGGCCTGTCGGCGAGCGGGGGTACGAACATCGGGGGCGCGCTGGAGCGGGCGCTCGAGGAGCCGACGCCGGCCCAGCGTCTCGGCCTGGTACTCTTTCTCACCGACGGAGCGCCAACGGTGGGCGAGCGTCGTCCGGACCGTTTGGCGGCACGGGCTGGCGAGTTGCGTGGGGCGCGGCGCGTCTTCACCTTCGGCCTCGGCGGCGACGTGAACGCGGCGTTGCTGGAGCGGCTTGCCCTCGATGGCGCGGGGACAGCTCACTTCGTACGGCCGGAGGAGGATGTGGAGCGCGTGGTGGGAGTCGTCGCGCAGCGCATCACGCGACCCGTCGCAACCGACCTGCGGGTGCGCGCCGACGGCGTCACGCTGCAGCAGGTGATGCCGGCCGGGCGCATCGATCTCTTTGCGGGTCAGGAACTCACGATCCTCGCGCGCTACGAGGGTGCGGCGCCCCGCGGTCGCATCACCATCACCGGACGGACACCCGATGGCCCGGTGACCTGGGAGACCGACGCAAGCTTCCCGCGGCAGCGCACACAGGATGCGTTCGTCGGCCGTCTGTGGGCCACGCAACGCGTGGGATGGCTGAGCGCCGAGCGCCGCCGGAATGGCGCGAGCACGGAGCTGGACTCGGAGATCCGCGACCTTGGCACCCGCTGGGGAATCCCCACCGAGTTGACGTCGTACCTCGTGCTCGAGCCGGGCATGAGCGTTCCGACGACGACCGGGCCCATCGGCCGCACCGGACGTCCGCTGCCGATGGGGCGCGGCGATCTCGCTGGCGCCGGCGCCGCAGCGCCCCCGCCGAGCGCGTTCGAGGCCGCGCGGCAGGCCGCCGACATGCGGAGCTCGCGCAGCGTCGCCGAGTCGGAGCAGAAGCTCGACGGACGGCGGGAGCGCCGCACGGCCAATCGCATGTTCACGCTGCAGGACAGCGTCTGGACGGACACGCGCGCCGCGGCGCCGCAGGCACGCACGGTTCGTGTGCGCCCATACTCGGCGGCGTACTTTGCCCTCATGGAACATCTTGCCGAACTGCGGGAGATCCTCGCCCTTGGTGAACGCGTGCAGGTGCACGGCCGGGCGGTGACGTTGGTCCTGGCCTCCGATGGCGTGGAGCGGCTTGATGCGCAGGCGCTCGCCGCCTTCACGCGGGACTGGTGAGCGCGTGGACCACGACTTGGCCGAACGGCTCTTCGTCACCTACCACGCGACGCTGGTGCGGTATCTCACGCGCCGGCTGGGCGATCGCGACTGGGCAGAGGAGGTGGCGCAGGAGACGTTCGTCCGGGCCCTGCGGCAGGAGTCAATCGAGAACGAGCGTGCGTGGGTCTTCGCGGTGGCGCACAACCTCGTGCGGGATGGGGCGCGACGCGATGCGCGGAATCGACGGCACTTGGAGCTGCTGGCCGCCGAGGTGCGCGAAGATGAAGGAGCGGCGTCGGTGGACGAAGACCAGTCGCCGGCGCGGGGCGCCCAACTGGCCTTGGCGCGACGTGCGTTGGCCATGCTCACCGAGCGTGACCGTCAGGCGCTGTTGCTGAAGGAGGAAGGGTTGGATTACCAAGAGATCGCCGATGTGTTGCAGGTGGAGAAGAGCTCGGTGGGCACGACGCTGTCGCGCGCGCGGCGGCGACTCGCCGAGGCATATGAGGGGCTGACGGCCGAAGGCCTGGGAGGTTCGCATGTCGCGTCCTGATGAGGGTCTGATTCATACGTGGCTCGACGGCGAGAGCACGCCGGAAGAGGCTGCGCGCATCGAGCGGTTGGTGGCCACCGATCCGGCGTGGGCGGCGGCGGTCGCGGAGGCGCGTGGGTTGGTGGCCGCGAGCTCGCGGATCGTGCAGGCGCTGGATGCGGTGCCGAAGGCGATGCCGGCAGGGTCGCGGGCAGCGCCGACGCCGGCAGCAGCGTCTCGGTACCGGGTGCGGCCCTGGATGCGGCTCGCGGCCGGCTTTGTGCTCGTGGCCGGAACAGCGTACTTGCTGCGCGAGGAGCCGTCGCCATTCGAGCCAACCGCCCAGGGGGATATCGCTCCTCCCGCTCCTGTGCGCGCCGAGAGCGCGTCGGCGCCCGGCGTGGCCGAGGTGCCGCTGCAACGCGCCACTCCCGCTCCGAGCGTGGGCGCGTCCACTCCCGTGGTGCCGGCGCCTCAGGCCGTAGCCGCTGGTGTGCCTCCGGCTACACCACCAGTCGTTGCGACCACGGCGGGGGCCGGACGTGCCGCCGAGTTCACAAGCGAGTCCGTCACCCTCGCCGCGAGGCAAGAGGAGCAACGGCGCGATGTATTGCGTTCGCGGCTCACGGCGGCGCCCGCACGCAGTGCCGCGGCGCCTGCACCGCTGACCGACGCGATCGCTGGTGCGCTCGTCGAGAAAGCCCTCCCGACGCTTGGCGGTTGCTGGCGCGTTAGCGCTCCACCGGAGTTGGTGGGTGTGCTCCGCGAGCCGCCAATCGTGCGTCAGTCAGGCGATACGTTGGTGCTCCGGACGACGCACGGCGACGTCACCGTCACGCGGACGGTCGACCGGTTGCGCGGCGGACTCGACGCGATGCGGGAACCCTGTCCGGCTACTTGACGGTCCAGAACTCCACGCGGTCGTGCTGGAAGAGCGGCACGGCCACGAGCCCGCGTGTCGCGTCGTAACCGAGGTCGGCGGGCGCGGGGAGCCCGCCCCGCAGTTTGGTCGAGACGCCGTCGGCGAAGACCGTAAGCGAGGAGTCGGCCCAGCTCGAGAAGAGCGCGCGCCCATCGGCCAGGATGATGATGCCGTCACCGCCGCCGGGCCCGGTGCCCAGCGCCGTCACACTGTCGGTGCCGGGCGTCCAGGCAAAGATGTTCGGTGAGTTGAAGCCCACGATCAGCCAAGCGCCGCGCGCGGCGTCCCACGCGAGTCCGTTCGCGGCGCTCTGGGCCGGCAGCACGACAGCCTCGCGCGCCATTCGATCCTTCAGCGCGAAGACGCGGCTCTTACCCGGATGGGTCACGTTGAGAGACGCATCGAACGCGATACCGCTGTCGGTGATGTAGAGGGTGCCGTCGGCGCCGGCGGCGACGTCGTTGAGGAAGGTCGCCCCCTGCAGGCCGAGTTCGAGGTTCGTGACGACATTGCCCGTGGTCACGTTGAATCCGCGTACCGCGTCGATGTCGGCCACCCACAGCGTGTCGCCGACCAACGCCATGCCCTTGGGGGCGTGGAGGACGATGTCGGCGTCCGCACCATTGATGAAGGGCAGGGAATCCATCATCGCGCCATCGGCGGTGAGGCGGAGGATGTAGCCGTTACCGTCCTTGGCCGTAGGATTGCCGTTGATGTTCGAGAGGTACCAAAGGTTGCGCACCGAATCCCAGAGCACGGATTCGGGCGTGGCGAGACCGGCTGACACCACGGCGACCGGAGCGTCGGCCATTGGCGTCCGGTCTCCGCAGGCGGCGCCGAGGGTGACGGGCAGTGCGAACGCGATTGTGACGCGGCGCGTAATGAAGGCGAGTCTCATAGGATTCACGTGGGTCGAGTAAGGGTCCGAGGAGAATCTACGCCCTTGCGGCGCTCCTCCGCATCCATCAACATCGCAACCCACCCCAGAGGTCCCCACCCTGTCGGAGGTCGTTCGCGTGGCCGCTCGTTCGCTGGTCTCCCGCCTCGTCGCGCTCACGGGCGCACTGCTCTCCGTACTCCCCGCGGCCCTCGAGGCGCAGGGGCCGAACGACTCCACCACGTTCCGCGCCCTCCGATGGCGCGAGCTCGGCCCCGCCCGAGGCGGGCGCTCCGTCGCCGTGGCGGGCTCGCCCTCCCGCCCGCTCGAGTACTGGATGGGCACCACTGGCGGCGGCGTGTGGAAGACGACCGACGGCGGCCTGAACTGGCAGCCGAGCAGCGATGCGGCGTTCGGTGGCACCATCGGCGCCATCGCGGTGGCCGCGTCGAATCCGGACATCGTGTATGTGGGAGGAGGCGAGACGCACATCCGCGGCAACACCTCGCACGGCGATGGCCTCTGGAAGACGACCGATGGGGGACGCACCTGGACGCTGATGGGGCTGCGCGAGACGCGGCATATCGCACGCGTGCGCGTGCACCCCACCGACCCGAACATCGTGTACGTCGGCGCGCTCGGGCATGCCTTCGGCAACAACCCCGAGCGCGGCGTCTTCAAGTCCACGGATGGCGGCAGCACCTGGACGCGGATCCTGTATCGCAACGATTCCACGGGCATCAGCGACCTCATCATGGATCCGAATGATCCCAACACGCTCTACGCCGCGTTCTGGCATGCGTATCGTCGCCCGTGGATGCTGAACTCGGGCGGACCGGGCGGCGGCCTGATGAAGACCACCGACGGCGGCGCCACGTGGACGGAGCTGACGGCGAATCCGGGATTGCCGCGCGGCATCTGGGGCAAGGTCGGCATCGCCGTCTCCCCTGCCAATTCCCGGCGCGTCTGGGCGATCATCGAGGCGGACTCCGGTGGGGTGTATCGCTCGGATGACGCCGGTGCGACCTGGGAGTACCTGAATCGCGACCGCTCGCTGCGCCAGCGCGCCTGGTACTACTCGAAGATCTACGCCGATCCCAAGGACACGAACGTGGTCTACGGGCTCAACGTGCAGTTCTTCCGCAGCACCGATGGGGGCCGGACCTTCCGCCAGCAGATCCAAGTGCCGCACGGAGACAACCACGATCTCTGGATCGCCCCCGACGATCCCGATCGCATGGTGGAGGCGAATGACGGCGGTGCGAACGTGAGCTTCACTGGCGGACGCAGCTGGACGGGGCAGGCGTTTGCCACGGCGCAGATGTACCACGTCTCGGTCACGAACCACTTCCCGTATCAGGTGTGCGGCGCGCAGCAGGACAACTCCACGCTCTGCGGACCCAGCCGAAAGGAGGGGACCATCACCATCGCCGATTGGCAGGATGCTGGCGGCGGGGAATCCGGCTACGTGACGCCGCACCCAACGAACACCGACCTGATCTACGCCGGGAGCTACTCGGGATACCTCACGCGCAAGGACATGCGCACGGGGCTCGAACGGAACATCAATGCCTGGCCGATGAACCCGATGGGGCACTCCTCGGAAGACATCAAGTACAAGTTCCAGTGGACCTTCCCGATCGTGATCTCGCAGCACGACCCGACGGTGCTGTACGTGGGCGGGAGCCAGCTCTTCAAGAGCACGAACGAAGGGCAGAGTTTCGAGATCATCTCGCCGCCGCTGGCGCGCAACGATCCGCGCACGCTCGGTCCCTCCGGCGGTCCGATCACCAAGGACCAGACGGGCGTCGAGACCTACGGCACGATCTTCACGCTGGCCGAGTCGCCGCTGAGCGCCCGCGTGCTCTGGGCGGGGAGCGACGACGGCCTGGTGCACATCACGCGCGATGGCGGTGCCACCTGGACGAACGTGACGCCGCCGACCATCGGCGACTTCGCGCGCATCAGCATCATTGATGCGTCGCGGTTCAATGAAGGCACGGCGTACGTTGCCGCCAACCGCTTCCAACTCGACGACTTCACGCCGTCGCTGTGGCGCACAGACGACTATGGTGCGAGCTGGACGAAGATCGTGGACGGCATCGCCTCCGATGAATTCACGCGCGTGATCCGCGAGGACCCCGAGCGCCGCGGCCTGCTCTACGCCGGCACCGAGCGCGGCGTGTGGGTGAGCTTCGACGACGGCGCGCGCTGGCAGCGGCTGCAGCGGAACCTGCCGCCGGTGCCGGTGCACGACCTCGTGGTGAAGGAAGGCGATCTCGTCGCCGGCACGCACGGCCGTTCGTTCTGGATCCTCGACGACGTGTCGGCGCTGCGGCAGATGACGCCGAGCGTCGCGGCCAAGTCGGTGCATCTCTTCGCCCCTCGCGATGCGTATCGCATCCAATGGGGCGGCGGTTTCGGTGGCGGTGGAGGCAGCGCGTCGGCGGCGGCAAGCCGTCCCGGGCAGAATCCGCCCAGCGGCGTGACGGTCTACTACCATCTCGCGACGGCGGACAAGGCCGTCACGCTCGAGTTCCTCGCGCCCGACGGCGCGGTGATCAAAACCTACGAGAGCAGCGCCACTTCCGGCGCGCGCCCCGGCGCCGCGCTCGGCCTCAACAGCTTCACCTGGGACATGCGGTATCCGGATGCGGTCACCTTCCCCGGCATAATCATGTGGGCTGGTGGAACGCGCGGCCCGGTCGCGCCGGCGGGCGAGTACTCGGTGCGGTTGACGGTGGCCGGCGAGGCGCCGCAGACGCAGCGGTTCACCTTGCTCAACGATCCGCGCACGACAGCCACGGCGGCCGATCTCGTCGCCCAGTTCGAGTTCCTGATCCAGGTGCGGGACAAGACCAGCGAAGCCAACAATGCGGTGCGCACCATCCGCAACGTGCGCGCCCAGGTCGAAGAGCGCGTGGCGGCCGCGCCACGTCTCCGCCGGAACGCCGACGCCCTGCTCCGGGCGATGGCGGCGGTGGAAGAGGAGGTGTACCAGGTGCGGAACCAGAGCAGCCAGGATCCGCTCAACTTTCCCATTCGGATCAACAACAAGATCGCGGCGCTGTCGGGCGTAGCGGCATCAGGCCCGTATCGCCCGACGGATCAGACCATCGCCGTGTTCAATGAGGTGTCGGCGATGCTCAAGGTGCAGACCGACCGCCTCGAGCGGATCCTGCGCGAGGATCTCGCCCGGTTCAACCGGCAGGTGCAGGGTGCGCGGCTGGATCCGATCGTGCCGAGCACCGAGCTCCCGCCAGCGCGTCCGGCACCCGTCGCGGACGATGACATGACCGAGATGCCGGCCGCGTGAGCGCGGTTCGCATCCGGGCTGCCAGCGCCGCCGATCACGCGGCGGCGCTGGCGCTCAACAACGCGCACACGCCGCACGTGAACGCGCTCACCGACGCGGAGTTCGCGTGGATTGCCGCACGCTGCGGACACTTCACGGTGGCCGAGGATGCGGAGGGACTCATCGGACTCGTGATGTGCCTGCCCTCGGGCCTGGACTACTGGAGCGAGAACTATGCCTGGTTTACCGCGCGCTACCCGGAGTTCCTCTACCTGGATCGGGTGGTGGTCGGACCGCGTGCCCGCCGCACCGGCATCGGCCGGGCGCTGTATGATCAGCTCCACGCCTCCGCCGTGGGCCGGTGGCCGCGCATCACGCTCGAGGTGAACTTGCGTCCGCCCAATCCGGTATCCATCGCGTTCCACGAGGCCATGGGCTATCACGGTGTGGGCGTGCGTGAATACGAGGGCGGTGCCAAGGCCGTCCAGATGTTCGCGCGGGAGCTTCCATGAACGTCGAGCGTCAGCTCTTCGAACGGTTCTGGGCCAACGAGGCGAAGACTACCCGCAGCGTCATCGCCCGGATCCCGGAGGGAGCGACCTACCGTCCGGATCCGAAGTCGCGCACCGCACAGGAGATCGCCTGGCAGATCGTCTGCGAGGAGCAGATGATCATCGAGGCGCTGGAGACGGGACGGGCGGCGTGGACCCCGCCGCCGATGCCGCCGAAGATGCGCGATGTGCTGTCCGCCTACACCGCGCAGGCGACCACGCTCCCGGCGCGCTGGGCCGCGCTCTCCGACGCGCAGTGGGCCGGCCAGGTGGAATTCTTCGGCAAGCTCCGCCCGGCCGCACCGATGGCCTGGAGCTTCCTGTTCGACATCGTGCACCATCGCGGGCAGATCAGCACCTACCTGCGGCCGATGGGATCGACGGTGCCACAGATCTACGGGCCGAGCGGCGACGAACCCTAGGACAATCCGTCGCGTCAGTCGGCAATCCGCTAGCTTCGGGACGTGCCTCGTCGCGACCTGCTCGATCTCCTGCTGCTTGGCGCCATCTGGGGCGCCGCCTTCCTGTTCATCCGGATCGCGGTCCCCGAGTTTGGACCCGTGGCGTTGGTGGAGGTGCGCGTGCTCATCGCCGCGAGCGCGCTGGTGGCGCTGGTGGCGCTGCGCCGGCAACTCTCGGCATTCCAGGGCCGCTGGGGCGCGTTGGTCCTGATCGGGACGATCAACACGGCCGTCCCCTTCGCGCTCTTCGCCTACGCCACGCGCACGGTGCCGGCCGGGTTCGCTGCGGTGCTCAACGCCAGCGTACCGCTGTTCGGCGCCTTGCTCGGGCGCGCGTTCTTTTCCGAGAAACTCGGCGTCACGCGGGCGACGGGACTGGCGATCGGATTCCTTGGTGTGCTCGTCTTGGTGGCGCGCGACCTGACGGTCGCCGGCGGCGCGCTGGCCATCGGGGCGGCGCTGACGGGCTCGATGCTCTACGCGCTCTCCGCGCACCTCACGCGGCGCCTGCTTCCTGGCGTGCCCTCGCTGACCATCGCGGCGGGCAGCTTGGTGGCCTCGGCCGGGCTGCTGCTCGTGCCCTCGCTGTTCCTGTGGCCGCTGGCCATGCCATCCGCGGCGGCGTGGGGAAGCACGGTCACGCTCGCACTGCTGTGTACCGCGTACGGCTACATCGTGTACTTCCGCCTCCTGGAGCGCGCCGGTGCCACGAGCGCGATGGCCGTGACCTACCTGATCCCGATGTTCGGGATGATCTGGGGCTTCATCTTCCTCGGCGAGCGCGTCACCATCCCGATGCTCGCCGGCTGTATGCTGATCTTCGCCGGCATCGCGGTGACGACGGGACTGCTCAGCCGAAGGTCGGCACCGTAGCGCCGTCCACGGCCATGCCCATCGAGTGATAGCCCTTGTCCACGTAGACCGTGGTGCCGGTGATTCCGCTGGCGAGGGGTGAGCACAGGAAAGCCGCCGCGGTGCCGACTTCCCGCGCCTCGAGGATCTCCGGCAGCGGGGTGTTCGTTGCGCAGTACTTCACCATGGCGTCGATGATGCCGATGGCACTCGCCGCCCTTGACGCGTACGGGCCCGCCGAGATCGTGTTCACGCGGATGCCGTACTTGCGTCCGGCCTCGAAGGCGAGGACGCGCGTGTCGCTCTCGAGCGCGGCCTTGGCCGAACTCATACCGCCCCCGTAGCCCGGGATGGCGCGCTCGCTGGCCATGTACGTGAGCGAGGCCACGCTGCCGCCACTGCGCATCAGCGGCCCGAAGTGGCGGACCATCGAGACCAGGGAGTAGGCGCTGGCACTCAGTGCGGCGAGATACCCGGCGCGGCTGGTGTCCATCAGCGGCTTCTTCACCTCCGGACCGTTCGCCAGCGAGTGCACGAGGATGTCGAGTGGTTGCTCGCCGAAATCCGCACGCATGCGCGCCGCGAGCCCGCCGATCGAGAAGTCGCCGACGTCCTTGTATCGCTTGCTTTCCCGCAGCTCCTGCGGCGCGTCCTCGAGGGAGTCGAAGACGGCGTCGAGGGGGTAGATCTTCTCGAAGGTGAGCAGCGATCCGTCGGGCAGCTTCCGCGACTCGTCCATCTTCCCGCGTTCGAGCAGGTTGAGGAAGATGTTCAGCGCTGGCGGCCAGGTGGCCACGCAGACGGTGGCGCCGGCCTCGATGAGCGCCTTGGCGATGGCGAAGCCGAAGCCGCCGTCGTCGGCGACGCCGGCCACGAGGGCGCGCTTTCCCTGCAGGTCGATGTTGAGCATTCTGTGATATGTCCGGTCCGGACGCGTGGGGCAAGGGTTCGGGGGAACGCCGCCGACGTTGCGCTACGCCGGATGGGCGGCGCGCTGCAACCGGTCGCGGATGGCGTCCCACTCCGGCGACGATGGAACCTGCTCGATCACGAGCACCTCGCAGCCGGCGGCGTCGGCGTCGTGCAGGGCATCATAGAGTCCGGCAGCGTAGGCGGCGGCGCTTGCCGGAAGTCGGCGCGCAAAATGCCAGCTCGCCTGTGGCGCGATGGAGTGCGTGAGGGCGCCTACGCGGCTCCCACCCGACGCGCGCAGGGCCTCGTCGAAGGATTCGGCGCCGGCGAGCACCACGTTGGCACGCGGTGCATAGTGTCGCGCGGCCATCCCGGGCGCGGCGCGTGGCGCGTCGTCGCGCGCGGGAGCCGCGCCGCGCCCCACCGGCCCGACGACGGCCGCCAACTGCTCCGCGCCGATCATGCCCGGCCGCAGGAGGACGGCTCGCCCGCCGCTGACATCCACCACCGTACTCTCGATGCCGACGCGCGTATGACCGGCGTCGAGGATCAGGTCCACCGCGTCACCCAGCCCGCGCACGACTTGCGCCGCGGTGACGGGCGAGACTTCGGTGAATCGGTTGGCGCTGGGTGCCGCCAAGGGAACGCCCGCTGCCCGAATGAGCGCCAGCGCCACGGGGTGGTCCGGCACCCGGACGCCGAAGGTGTCGAGTCCCGCCGTGAGTTCGGACGGAACATGCGCTTTTCGCCGCACGACGAGCGTAAGTGGGCCTGGCCAGAAGCGCGCCGCCAGTTCGCGCGCCATCAGGGGCCACTCGGCGGCGAGCGTTTGCGCCTGCGCGGCGTCGGCCACGTGGGCGATCAACGGATTGTGCGACGGGCGTCCCTTGGCCGCGTAGATGCGGGCGATGGCCGCCGGATCGAGCGCGTTGCCGGCCAAGCCGTAGACGGTCTCCGTGGGCATCGCAACGAGCCCGCCGGCGCGAATCGTCGCCGCGGCCCGTGCGATCACCGCTGGGTCGGGGTTGGCCGGTTCGACGGCGAGAACCTCCGGGCGCCGGCTCATGAATGCAGCGCGGCGCTGGCGGTGCGCGCGCATTCAGCCAGCAACGCCGCCGCCACGAACAGCGAGTCCTCGTCGGGATCGAAGCGCGGCGTGTGCACCCCGGCCCCCGACCGCCCGTCGCGCCAGGTGCCAATGCGCATGAAGCAGCCTGGGATGCGCTCGGTGTAGAAGGCGAAATCCTCTCCTCCCATGTTCGCGACCGCGAGCGAGCGAAGGGAGGCCTCCCCGAGCAGCGCACGGGCCGACGACTTCGCCCATTCCGATGCCCGCGCCGCGTTCATCAGGGGCGGCGTCCCCTCGCGCATGACGACGGTCGCGGTGCAGCGATGGGCCTCGGCGATCGCGTGCGCGATCCGCTCGACTTCCGAGACGAGCAGGTACCGCGTCTCTGGGGTGGTGGCGCGGATTGTGCCGGTGCAGCGCGAGGTCTCGGGAATGACGTTGGCGGCGGAGCCGGCGTCGAGTACTCCAAAGCTCACTACGCCCGGGAGCGCTGGGTCGAGCCGTCGCGAGACGATTGTCTGCGCCTCGAGCACGAACGCCGCGAGCGTGACGATGGGGTCCACGGCGTCCTGCGGCCGCGCCCCGTGTCCGCCGCGCCCGTGCATGGTGACGTCGAAGGTGTCGGTGCTGGCGGCCAGCGGACCGGCGTCGGCGACCACCTCGCCAACGCGGTATCGCCAATCCACGTGGGCGCCGAAGATGGCCTCCACACCATCGAGTGCGCCGCTGGCCAAGACCTTGGGCGCCCCTTCCCCCAGTTCCTCCGCCGGCTGGAGGACGATGCGCACCTCCCCGACGGCCGGCGAGCGAGCGAGCAGCATTCCGGCCCCGACGGTCCACGTGGCGTGCATGTCATGTCCGCAGGCATGCATGACGCCCGCGTTGAGCGAGGCGAAGGGGAGCCCGGTCGCCTCCACGATGGGAAGCGCGTCAATGTCGCCGCGCAGCGCGACGGATGGCCCGCCGCGCGCCTTGCCAGGAATTCGCGCCACCAACCCGGTTTCGGCCACGTCCTCTACGTCAGCGATGCCGAGGCTGTGCAACGCCGTGCGGAGGCGCGCCTGCGTGGCGCGCTCCTGCCAGGAGAGTTCCGGGTGCTGGTGCAGGTCGCGTCGCAGTTGCAGCAGGCGGTCGCGATCGGCCGTGGAGAAGAGCGTCGAGATGGTGGACGGCAGCGGTTCGGTCATGTGGCGCGGAGTTCCTCCGAGCGGACAGTCAGGGCGCGCACGCGATCCCGGTCCACCTCAACCCCGATTCCGGGCGCCGACTGGGGCACGGCAACCATGCCGGTGCCGTCCATGGTCCACTCGGGCGCGACGATGTCCTGCGTCCAGTAGCGCGCGCTGGGCGAGAGGTCGCCGGGCAGCGTGAAGTTGGGGAGCGATGCGAGAGCGACGTTGTAGGCGCGGCCAATTCCGCTCTCAAGCATGCCGCCGCACCACACCGGCATGCCGTGATCGGCGGCGTAGTCGTGGATGGCGATGCTTTGCGCGAACCCGCCGACGCGCCCGGGCTTGATGTTGATGATGCGTCCGGCGCCGAGGGCCACCATGTCCTGCGCCCGCTCGAGCGAGGTGATGGATTCGTCGAGACAGAGCGGCGTGCGGAGCAGCCGCTGCAGCTGCGCGTGCCGGACGAGGTCATCCCACGCCAACGGCTGTTCGATCATCATGAGGTCGAGGCCGTCGAGTCGCTGCAGGAGATCGGCGTCATCGAGGGTGTAGGCGTTGTTGGCATCGGCCATCAGGTGGGCAGCGGCGCCGCAGGATGCGCGCACGGCGGAGATCCACTCCACGTCCCGACCAGGCGCAATCTTGATCTTCACCTTCTGGTACCCCGCCGCGAGGGCTTCGGTCGCCTTTGCCACGAGGGTGGGAATGTCGCGCTGGATGCCGAGGGAGATGCCGGTGCCGATGTGCGTCCGGGTGCCTCCGAGCAGCGTGGACAGCGGGACACCCAGCTTGGTCGCAGCGAGCGCCCAGCACCCCATCTCGAGTGCGGCCTTGGCCATGAGGTGTCCGCGCAGGTCCGCCTCGAGCCGCGCATGCACGCCGCTCGGCGCATCGAGTTCCGCGCCAAGCAGTCGCGGGGCGAGCCACCGGACGATGGTGGGCCAGGCCGTGTCCAGCGTCTCCGGCGAGTAGTTCGGTGCGTCGTCCACCACGCATTCGCTCCAGGTGCTCGCGCCGTCGGCGTCGAAGAGCTCAAGCAGCAAGATGCGCCGTTCGCGCATCTCCCCCGAGGAGATGCGAAAGGGTTCGCGCAGCGGGAGCCGGATCTCGCGCAGGATGATGCGGTCGAGGCGCATCATCGCCGGACGAGGAGGTAGGTGCCGCCGAGCGCGTCGGTGGCGAATCCACGCACGTGGTAACCGCGTGCGAGATAGTGCCCGAAGGCGCGTCGCGTGGCGAATCGCCAGCGCCGCGCCGCCGTGATGTCGGTGTTGGCGAGGGCCGTGATGTCGCGGGGCACGCGGACGGCGATGTTCGCGGCGCTCACCAGCGGAAGCTCCTCGGCGTTCACGCCGACCACGAGCTCGGCATCCGCGGGGAGTGCGTCGAGCGGGAGCGCGGCTTGGGCCGGGTCCACGGCCCACGAGACGACGAAGCGGTCGGTCGGCATGTCGCCCTGGAGCGGGGAGTTGGTGCCCTCGCCGTACATCGCCGGGATGAACTCATCCACCCTGGCCCGCATGCGATTGAGGTTCAGGTGGGCGTTGCGTGCGACGAGCGGATCGTAGGTCCAGTAGATGGTGGCGACGCCGATCGTTCGGCAGTGGTCGCGCTGGAACTCCTTTAGTCGCTCGCCCAGCCGCTGTCCTTGGGCCTCGGGATGCACCGCAAGCATGTCGGACCAATGCACCAACTTGCCGTCGCGCAGGCCGGTGACGCCGAAGACGAATCCCCGCATCCGCCCCGCGTCGTCGAAGGCACCGGCACACACGCCGCCGAGCTTCTGCGCGACCAGCAGCATCGCCGCGGGCACCTTCTCCGTGAAGCCGTGCCCCCACGTGAGCTCCTGCAGCGCGACGCATTGCGCGCGGTCGTCGTGAGACTCGAAGGGACGAATCTTCAAGAGGGATCGGAGGGCAAGAGTCGGGTGGCAGGGTCGCCGCGTGTCCCGTGCCCCGCTAAACTACGATGCGTGACGATGCTTCGCTCCCTCTCGTGCGCCCTGCTCGTCCTGTGCGGCGGCACGACCGTGCGTGCGCAGGAGGTGCGCGACGACTCGACGGACAACGCGCCCCCGCCGCGCGCGTTCAGCATGGTCGAGGCGCGTCGCTTCGCCGGCGTGCTGGCCTTGGGCGGCCTGGCCTACCTCGCGGACGACGCGGCGCGCACGGCGTTGCGGAGCAGCGCCCCGTCGGCGGGCGTGGGCGGGGCGCTGAATCGGTTCGGCTACTACTACGGGGATCCCGGGGTCTCGGTACTGAGCGCGGCCATGTGGGGAACGGGCCTGCTCGCCAATCGCCCGGTGCTGGCGAGATCCGGACTGCGGGGAATGGAAGCCATTGCCGTCAGCGGGTTGGTGACGACGCTCCTCAAGGGCGTGGCTGGGCGCGCGCGTCCGGACGTCGGCGTGGGCGACAGGGACGATTGGCGGCTGATGCGCGGCTTCGAAGGTTCCGGCCAGGATTACCGGTCCGCTCCCTCCGGACATGCGACGGTGGCGTTTGCCTTCGCCACGGCAATGACCGCCGAGGTGGCGCGGAGCGCTCCGCGCGCGGCTCGCGCGGTGGGCCTGACCACGTTCGGGCTCGCGGGGCTGACGTCCTGGCAGCGCATGCACGACGACCGCCACTGGTTGAGCGATGTGACCGTCGGCGGGGGGATCGGCGTGGTGACGGCACTCGCCATCACGCGTTGGCACGCGACCCGCCCGCAGAACGTGATTGACCGATGGTTCCTGCGGCCCGCGACCTTCGCCACGCCGCGCGGCGACATGGCGGTGGGACTCTCGCTCGTGCCGGGCGTGCGATGAACGGGATCTTCATCACTGCCGAGCTCGAGGGCGAACTCGCCGAGCGCATCCACGCGCTGCAGGAGGAGTTCGACCCCAAGATGGCGCGGGCCCTGCCGCCACACGTAACGCTCACCGGCTCGTCTGGGGCGGGCCCGCTTCCGCCCGACACGCCGGTGGACGTGCTGAAGGCGGCAATTCTCCCCATCGCGGCCACCACGGCTCCCATCACGTTGCGGTTCGGACTGCCGGAACGCTTCGTCGGCCGCAACATCGTGTCGCTGCGCCTCGATCCGCACGGACCACTGCGCGAGTTGCATGAACGGCTGAAGATGAGCGGGCTCCCGTTCCAGCCGGCGCGCTATCCGTTCACGCCGCATTGCACGCTGAACCTCTATCCCTCGCTCACCGCCGAGAAGTTGCGGAAGATGCTGGCGGTGCGCATCACGGAGCCGTTCACGGTGCGCCTGCTCCACGTGTACCACACGCACGAGCCGCAGCCGCCGGATCTGCTCTTTGAAGTGCCGCTGACCGGATCGTGAACGGACCGCCCGCGCGTTGCGTTTATCGCAGCGCGAGCGCGATGGCCGCCTCGATGTCCTGGCGTCCGCCAACCCCGCCGTACACCACCTTGCCCGTGCCGTCGAGCACGACGACGTAGCTCGTCGCGGGCACGTCGTAGGCCTCGATCGCGTTGCCGCGCCGATCATAGAAGTGCGTGAAGCCGCGCAGGTGCTCGGCCACATAGCGCCGCACGCGCTCGTCGGACTGGTTCACGCTGACGGCCACACCCACGAAGCGCACCCGGTCGCCGAAGCGCCGTTGCGCGGCTTCCATCGCCGGCTCGAGCTCGCGGCAGTTGCTGCACCAGGTCGCCCAGAACTCGATCACGGTCGGCGTGCCGCCGCCAATCACGCTTTGGAGATCGGCGGCTTGGCCGGTGAGCGTCTCGACGGCCGCGCCGGGCGCGGCGGTGCCAATCGGCAGGCCCGTTTCCTGCGCCGGGAGTGGCGCAGTTGCGGCAACGGCCAACAATACTGCGCCAAGCGCGACGCGAATCATCGGAGTCATATCAGGAGTTTCCCCATTTCGATCAAGTAGTACTGGGCCACCGCGAGCATCACGATGCCGAATCCCTTCTTCACCCAGTTCATCCAGTTCCCGGCACGCGGCAGGCGCGAGAGCGCACCGCTCGACAGGCCGACCACCACCAACAGCGTGCACATCCCGAGCGAGAACACCAACAGATACACGAAACCGAGCGCCGGGCTCCCTTGCGAACCCACCCAGGTCAGGATGGCAGCCATGACCGGCGCCCCGCAGGGCGCGGCGACGAGTCCGGACATCGCCCCCATCACGAAGGCGCCGCTGGCACGGCCGGCCGTCCCGGCCGTCGCCGCGCGCGCGGCCAGCGACGCCGGAAGCCGAATCGGAATCACGTCGAACATCGCCAGCGCCGAGAGAATCAGCACGTTGGCCATGGCGAAGTAGAGCCAGGGATTCGTGCTGATGGTTCCGAACATCGTACCCGACACGCCGGCGATGATACCCAGCGTGGAGTAGACCGCCGCCAGTCCGAACACGTAGGCGAAGGTCAGGAGGGCGGTACGCCACCGTGGCGGCTGTGCATTCCCGACGGTCTGCCCGCCGACGATTGCCGCCGTGATCGGGATCATCGGGTAGATGCAGGGATTCAGGCTGGTGAACACCCCCGCGAGGAAGACGAGCCCGACGGCGGTCATCGGGCTCGACGACAGCTGCGCGGTGATGCCGGAGAAATCCATGGGTCAGCGGTCGGTGGTGGGGAAGGCGTCGTGCTGCACGCCCAGGATGACCAGCGGTACGCCGGTCGTGGCGGTCCCACGCAGGCGTTGATGGAGAATGCGTCCGTCGGTGGCGGCGCGCACCGGGGTGCGCCTCCACCACGAACCGCGCAGGGTGCCGAGAAGTTCGCCGGCGGCCACCCACGTGCCCGGAGGATGGACTGGCATCCAGCGTCCGGCCCGCGTCGACAGCACCACGTCGCGCCGTGCCAGGCGCGACGGTGGCGAGCGGGATGGGGGCGGCTCCGTGAGCATTCCGAAGCTGGCCAGCACGGCGCGGATCCCGGCGACGAATCGGGCGGTGGCGGCCGGATCTTCCCTGCTGTCGCCACCCTCGAAGACTGTAATGGCCGGGACGCCGCTCAAGTGGGCGGCGGTCTGGAGGAAGCGGCTCTCGGCCAAGGTGCGCGGGCCGGCGTCGTCCCAGACCACGAGCGGCGTGCCCCAGCGCGCGGCCAGATCGAGCGCCGCGGAGTCCACGGCGGCATCCACGCCCGGACGAGCGGCGTAGGCGAAGCGCCAGACGGCTTCCTCGCCGTCGGACCCATGCAGGTCCACTAAATAGTCGCTTACAGAAACTATTTCGCGCATGAGGCGCGCGGCGAGGCGCTCCGTGGGCCGACCCTCGGGATTACCGGGAAAGACCCGATTGAGGTTGAGCCCGTCGTCCGGACTCCGTTGGGCCAGTCCGGCGGCGAACCCGCGCTGGTTGGCGGGCGCCACGAAGATGACGCGGCCGCGCCGGAGCGAGCCAGCGTCCAGCTCGGCGCCAAGCTGCTCGAGTGCCCGCACGGCCGCCACCTTCCCGCCGTGGACGCCGGCCACGAATGCGATGGTCGGACCCGGACGCCCGGAGTCCAGCGTACGCGAGGGGATGGTGTGCGGCGCCGGTCCTTGGGCGCCGGCGATCCCGCTGGAGCAGAGCCACGCTGCGGCTGTCGCCAGGCCCATCGTCCGGGCGATATTCCCTGTCGTCATGACCCGCCCGTTCTCCATGCCTGAAATCTACGCGCTCACCGCCATCCTTCTCGGCGGCGCCGCGCTCTCGGTGCCCTCCTCCGTGAGGGCCCAGGGGATCGATCGCGCCGCCTTCGCGCGGGCCGCCGCCTACTCCGAGGAGGAGCGGGGCTACGGCATCGTCGTGATGGTGGATGGGCGGGTGGTCTTCGAGCAGTACGCACGCAACATCTCGCCGGCCCGCACGAGTCTCCTGGCCAGTGGGACGAAGAGCTTTGTGGGTCCGCTGGCGATCGCTGCGCAGGCCGATGGATTGCTGCGGCTCGACGAGCCCGTCTCTGAGACGCTGCACGAGTGGAGTGCCGATCCGCGCCGTGCGGGCATCACCATCCGCCAGCTGCTCACGTTGACGAGCGGGATCGAGGCCGGGGTGAACCTCGAGCCCCCGAGCTACGCGGAGTCGGTGACGGCGCGGGTCACGGCGGAGCCGGGCTCGCGCTTCCAGTACGGTGCGGCGCCCTTTCAGATTTTCGGCGAAGTCCTGCGCCGCAAGCTCGCCCCGAGCGGTGAGACGGTCGCCCAGTACCTGAAGCGCCGCCTGCTCGATCCGGTGGGGATCCAGACCGGCTTCTGGCGCGGGATGGGGCAGGGAGAGCCGCAGCTTCCCTCAGGCGCATACATGAACGCCCGTGAGTGGGCGAAGTTCGGAGACTTCATCCGGCGCGGTGGCGAGTGGAATGGCCAGCAGATTCTTCCGCGCGAAGAGGTTGAGGCGATGTTTCGCGGAACGGAGGCGAACCCGGCGTACGGCCTCACCTGGTGGCTGAACGTGGACATCTCGCCCGAGCTTCGCGCCGAAGTGCGACAGCTGCGGAACAACTTCGGTGCCATGGAGCGTGTCCCGGGACTCGAAGGGATGGTGACCGCCGCCGGCGCGTTCAAGCAGCGCCTCTACATCATTCCGTCGCGGCGCATGGTGGTCGCGCGGCTGGGCAACAGCGTCGGCCCGCAGTTCGACGACGCCCGATTCCTTGGATTGCTGACTGGGACGATCCGCCAGTAACTGCGCGGCCCCTGTCTCCCGTTCCCCGATTCCTGTCACCAGGTCCTCTATGGCTCCGCAGTTCATCTATGTAATGAAGGCGCTGAAGAAGGTGATTCCGCCTTCGCGCATCATCCTCGACGATATCTGGCTCTCGTTCTATCCCGGCGCGAAGATCGGCGTGTTGGGCCCGAACGGCGCCGGCAAGTCGTCGCTCCTGAAGATCATGGCCGGCGTAGACACCGACTTTCAGGGCGAGGCCTGGGCGCACAAGGGCACGAAGATCGGCTACCTCCCACAGGAGCCGCAACTCGACGAGTCGCTCGACGTGCGCGGCAATGTGGAGCTGGCGGTCAAGGACCAGCGCGCGATCCTCACCGAGTACGAAGCGATTTCGCACAAGTTCGCCGAGCCGGACGCGGACTTCGACGCCCTGATGGAACGGCAGGGGAAGTTGCAGGAGCGCATCGACACGCTCGACCTATGGAACCTCGACAACAAGATCGAGGTCGCGATGGATGCGCTGCGATTGCCGCCTGGCGATGCCGGCGTGACGCACCTCTCCGGCGGCGAGCGGCGGCGCGTGGCGCTGTGTCGCGTGCTGCTGGAGCAGCCCGACATGCTGCTGCTCGATGAGCCCACCAACCACCTTGACGCAGAGTCGGTGGCTTGGCTCGAGCACTTTCTGGAGAGTTTCCCCGGGACGGTGGTGGCCATCACGCACGACCGCTACTTCCTCGACAACGTCGCCAAGTGGATCCTCGAGCTCGACCGCGGCCGCGGCGTGCCCTACGAAGGGAACTACTCCGGGTGGCTCGAACAGAAGAAGACGCGCCTCGCGCAGGAAGAGAAGGTCGCTTCGGCGCGCCAGCGTTCGTTGGCGCGCGAGCTCGAGTGGGTGCGCATGGCGCCGCGCGCGCGGCAAGCCAAGAGCAAGGCCCGCCTGCAGAACTACGAGCAGATGGTCAGCGAGGAACAGCAGGAGAAAATCACGTCGAACGAGATCATCATTCCGCCGGCGCCAAGACTCGGCAATGATGTCGTCATCGCCAAAGGCCTCAAGAAGGGGTTCGGCGACAAGCTGTTGATCGATGGGCTCGACTTCTCGCTGCCGCGCGGCGGCATCGTCGGCGTGATCGGACCGAATGGCGCCGGCAAGTCCACCCTCTTCCGGATGATCACCGGACAGGAGAAGCCCGATGGCGGCACGCTGAAGGTGGGCGAGACCGTGAAGCTCGCTTACGTGGACCAGTCCCGCACCCTCGACGGCAAGAAGACGGTGTGGGAGGAAGTCAGCGGCGGGAACGAGACCATCATGGTCGGCAAGAAAGAGATGAACACCCGCGCCTACCTCTCGACCTTCAACTTCAAGGGCACGGACCAGCAGAAGAAGGTCGAGATCCTGTCGGGCGGCGAACGCAACCGCCTGCACCTCGCCAAGACGGTGCTGAGTGGCGGCAACCTCCTGCTCCTCGACGAGCCGACCAACGACCTCGACGTGGACACCCTGCGCGCGTTGGAAGAGGCGCTGGTGGACTACTCGGGCTGCGCCGTGGTCATTTCGCACGACCGTTGGTTCCTCGACCGCCTCGCCACGCACATCCTCGCCTTCGAGGGCGATTCAGAAGTGGTGTGGTTCGAAGGGAACTACGGGGCGTACATCGAGGACCTGCGGAAGCGGAAGGGTCCCGACGCCGACCAGCCGCACCGGATCAAGTTCAAGCCACTCGTGAGATGAAGGACGGAAGACGGAAGGAGGGCGGCTCACTCATTCGTCGCGCCTTCCGTCTTCCGTCTCGAGTCTCACTCATGCCCGTGCATTGCGCCCATGGATCCGGTGGCGATGCCTAGGTGATGCGGGGCGTGATGGTCGCCGATGGCGACGACGCCGATGAATCCCAGACCGCGGATCCGGGCGACCGCGCGTGCGTCGCCCGGGTTGCCGGCGAGTGCCGTGAAGCGTACGCCGTTCGGGATTTCCTCGGCGGACATCCGCACGCTCTGGTCCGGCGTGCCGGTGGCGGCACGGGACCGCGTCATGCGTCGGATGGCCTCGAGCGTGCGTCCCGTTCCCGTGACGACGAACTGCGCACCGCCCTCCACCCGCTCGGCGCGAACCTGCGCATGCATCGTCACTTCATCCATGTCAATCAGGTGCTGGCGGAGCGCCTCGACGTTCACCTTGCTCCAGTCGGTGCGCGGGTCGGCGTCGAGCAGGCGCACGATCTCGGCGATGGCGGTGAACGCCGCCTGTCCGCCTTCCTTCGGCACCGGCGCGCCCGGGTGCGTCATGCCTGGGGTGTGCTGGTGATCCTGCGCGGCACTGGCGACGGAGAGGACCGCCAGGAGACCGAATGCAGCGGCGAAACGAGACATCAGGGTTCTCCGTACAGTGTTGCGCAGCGACCCTCTGTCGCCGCGGAGCCATCTCAATCAAGATATACGCTCCCTCCACGAAGAGATTGACATGCTTGCCCGGCTTTCCCGCGTCGCCCTGCTCCTCCTCGTCGCCCCAATCGCCATCGGCGCCCAGGAGATTGAACTCACCACCGACGTGCTGGACCGCTACGTCACGGCGTACGACAAGGAGCGCGAGGACCTCGCCGCACTCGATCCGCAGTTGCGCGAGATTGACCAACGCATCCGCCGCTTCCGCGAGTGCAAGATTGCCTTCGAGGCCGCCGGCTCGGCGACGCGTAGCCGGCTCGGCGGCATCGCCGCGCGGGCCGGTGTTCGGGCGCGCTGCGGTGCAAACAGCGAGGCCGACATCGCCAAGGAAAAGGACGAGCTTCGCGAAGCCGCCACCGCAGGAGCCGCACGCGCGTCAGGCTTCACGGTTCCGCAGTTCTCACGCCTCCGTACGCGCCTCGAACGCATCTATGGATACGGCGATCGCGCCGGACTCAGTGCGTCGGAACTCGAGGCGGTGAACGCACGGACGGAGCGCTTCAGCAGCATCTACGGCGCCGGGCAGGCCATCGCCGACGCCTTGGCCGGACTCGGTGGCGGTGCCGCGGGTGCGGGTGGCCGTCCGCTTCCCGGGCAGTGGACCGCCGACCTCTCCTGGATGTACATCGGACAGATGTTCGGCATGATGTACGCGACGGGCGCAAACGTATTCGACGGCAAGTACGAGCCCGGCCAGTGGACGCAGTGGACCATGCGTGGGAGCGATGACGACAACTCCACGATGGTGGAGCGTGCCTTCATTTCCCGCGCCGAGGACGGCGGTGAATGGTGGCGCTACAAGACCATCTACGCGCAGGGGAATCGCGCCGACACCATCGTCGTCGAAGGGCTCTTCAAGCCCGCTGGTGAGGGGATGCAGCAATTGGTGCGCATGCGCGGGCGCATGCCCGGCGACACCGAGGCCAATGAACTGATGGTCCCCGACCACATGACCACGCTCAGCTCGCTCGGCATGTTCGGTTCGCGCCCGACCAAGGAGAGCGTGGATGGCGCCACAGTTGGCACGGAGAGCGTGACGACACCTTCGGGGAACTTCACGGCGAAGCGCGTACGCTTTGGGGGTGCGGGTGGACGGCAGGAGTGGTGGCTCACCGAGCAGGTGCCCGGTGGGTGGGTCAAGTACCAAGTCACTCCATCCGATGGCGACGGCTCGTTCGTGATGGAGCTGCTTCGCCACGGCACCGGTGCACGGAGCGAGCTCGGCGTTCCGTAGCGCGCAACGCACGAGGCCCCGCGATCGCCATGCTCGCGGGGCCTCGTGCGTTTTCGCGGATCAGCGCGGCGTGCGAACGAACTCGTACGCCATCGCCCCGGGCGCGGAGAACTGCTTGCGCACCGCCGTCAGGCCCATCGGATTGGTCGGATCCACGCGGAAGATGTTCGTGGTGCGCGGCGGTTCGCGCTCGGCGGCCGGACCGTAACGGTAGTTGCCCATCATGCCCTTGAAGTCCACCGGGCCGAGCGCCTCGCTGGCCCGCATGAGTCCGGCACGCGAGAGGTCCCCGAGCTCCACGGCCTTCGAGAGCAGCGCTTCCATGCTGATGCCCATGGTGTAGCCGGCGAGGAAGTACAGATCCGGCTTCTGGTCGGGACGGAACCGATCGCGCGCGGCAATGAACTCCTGCATGCCGGCTTCGGTGCTGTCGCCCCACTCTCCCCCGTCAAAGGAGAGCCAGAGGTTCGCTGTGAGATAGTCGCGCAGCGGCGACTCGAGCAGCGCGCCGTGCCAGCCGGGCGAAAGCGTGACCCAACGTGGTGCGAAGCGCGCCTGCGCGGCGGTGCCGAGGATGCGGCCGGTGTTGGCCGGCAACGAGGTGAGCACGACGAGATCGCAGCGGGCGTTGCGGAGCTGCGTGATCTGGGCGACGACGTCCTGGTCGTCCTGCTTGAAGCGTACCGAGGCGGCGATGGGGAACCCGAGGTGTTCCGAGGCCATCGTCACCCCTTCAAGCCCCGCATCGCCGAAACCGGTGGACAACGACATGGCGCAAATGTTCTTGTTGGCGCCTCCGCCTTCGGTTCGGTAGTAGGCGACGGCGTTGTAGGCCCAGAGCTGGTACGTGGAACCCCAGGGCAGGAGCATCGGCTCGCGCACCCACTCGGAATCGAAGGTGGCGGGCGCCAACATCACGCTGTCCTCGCTCAAGAGGGGCAGCAGCGTGTTCACGTGGTCGGTGCCAACCACGATGCCGAACATCGCGACTTGGTCCTTGATCTTCTGGTACTTCTGCGCGCTGGTGGAGGGATTGGCATAGGTCTGGTCCTCGGTGAGGAGGCGGACCATGTAGCGGCCGCCGATGCCGCCGCGCGCATTCAGCGCATCCACGTAGGTCTGCATGCCCGCCGACATCGGCGCACCGATCACCGCCACGGCATCACTGAGCGGCGCGATGATGCCGACCGTGATCGTATCGCCCGACACCCCGGGTGTCGGCCTTGCGTCGGCTCCGGCGCAGGCCGCGAGGGCCATCGCGAGAAACGGGGTCCAGCGGGCACGCCAATCCAGGTGTCGCATACGAGCTCTCCACAGAGCGAGGGTGAAACGGGAAGCCGTCAGTACGAGAAGGGCCAGGCCTGGAAGTACCGCTTGATGCGCCGGTAGATCTCCACCATCCCCATCGGCTCGACAAGTAGGAAGACAATGATGAGGATGCCGAAGAGCGCCATCTTCAGCAGCGTCGGCGAGACGCGACCCTTGAGATAGTAGTACATCAGCGCCATCGTCGCCACGCCGAGCAGCCCGACGATCATCCAGTCGGCCGCCATCGTGTTGAAGATCATCTCGTGCGCGAACGGATACTGCGCCGTCGACGGGTTCTCGCGGAGGTTCTGCAGGTAGCCCTCCTTCATCGCCGACGTGCCGACGATCCCAA
>JANJUF010000119.1 GCA_024710705.1 Gemmatimonadaceae bacterium
TCACGGTGGCCATGATCACGCAGTTGAACACCAGGCCGAGGTACACGGCGCGGAACCCGCGCACGAAACTCGCGGCCTTCCCTGAATACCGAATCTCATAGAACTCGAGGTCGGTCAGCACGCCGGAGCGTCGCCACATCCGGGCGTAGAACATCACCGTGGCCATGCCGGTGAGCAGGAAGGCCCACCACACCCAGTTGCCGGCCACGCCGCCGCCGCGCACGAGGTCGGTAACCAGATTCGGCGTGTCGGTGCTGAAGGTCGTCGCGACCATCGAGACGCCGATCAGCCACCACGGCGCCGCGCGCCCGCTGGTGAAGAACTCGGCCGTGCTCTCACCCGCTCGCCGTGCCAGCATCACCGCCGGCACGAAGGCGGCCGCCAGCGCAAGGACGACGATGGTCCAGTCGAGCCCGGTGAGTCTCATGCCCGGGCCTTCGACCACTCACCGCGAGTGAAGTCGGGGAACTGCATCGGCCGGCTGCCGCGCGCCACCGACATCTGCGAGAGCGGCAGGGGGGCGCTCCAGGCGGCCGCGTCATACACGTCGAAGTCCGGCGCGAACCCCTCGCGCAGGCACTGCACGAGGCGCCACATCATCACGAAGTCCATGCCGCCGTGGCCGCCCTTCCGGCGCGCCATCTCGCCGATGTTGGTCCAGAGCGGATCCTCGTGCGTCGCCTTGAAGTCGTCGAGCGAACCCCAGCGGTGGCCGGCGCTCTTGCCTTCCACGTAGATGCGCGGCGGATAGTCCTCGAATGTCCCCTTGGTGCCGCTCACGTGGTTGAGGCGCGAGTAGGGACGCGGGCTGGAGACGTCGTGCGCGAGGTGGATCGTGCGGCCGCGCTTGGTGCGGATGAGCGTGGTGTTGAGGTCGCCCGTGATGTAGCGCTCGTTCCACTTCGGGTCGGTGCGGTCGGGCACGGTGGCCGCGCGGTGCAGCGAGAGTCCGCGCTCCTCGGTGCTCATCGAGACGAGGTAGTCGAAGGCGTCGCCGGCGTGGATGTCCATATACCAGGCCACGGGCCCGAGGCCGTGCGTGGGATACAGGTTGCCGTTGATGCGCGTGTGCCAGTCGCGGCGCCACAGCCCTTCGTCGCGGTTCTCGAAGAGGATGGTGCGGAGGTCGTGGATGTAGGCGGCCGCGCCAGACTGGATCTCGCCGAGCACGCCATCGTGCACGAGGCGGTTCACCAGCATCTCGTTGTAGCCGTAGTTGCAGTTCTCGAGCTGCAGGCAGTGGCGGCGCGAGCGCTCGCTGGCGTCCACGAGGGCCCAGAGGTCGCGCAGCGTGATGCCCGTGGGGCACTCGGTGGCGCAGTGCTTGCCGGCGCGCATGGCGGCCAGCATCACGGGCGTGTGCCATTCCCAGGGCGTAGCGGTGTAGACGAAATCGATGTCGTCGCGTTCCACCAAGCGCTCGTAGTCGCGTTCGCCGTTGGTGTACAGCGCCGGCTCGGCTTGCCCGGCCTCCACGCACATGCGCACGGCGCGGGCCGCCTTCTCGGGGACGATATCGGCGAGGGCGACGATCTGGACGCCATCGATTGCCAGGAGCTCGGAGAGGACGGAGCGTCCGCGCAGGCCGGTGCCGACGATGGCGAAGCGGACGGTCTCGTGCCGTTCGAAGGGCACGCCGCGCATGGTGCGCGCCAGCAACGAGCGCGGCGGCGCCTCGGCGGGGTGCTCGAGCGCGTCAATGGACTCGGCGAGCGCTGGGAACGGAGTGAGGGCGCTGCCGGCCGCGAGGCCGGCGCCGGTGACGAGGGCCTGCTTCAGCAGGGCGCGGCGATCCATCGCGTCTGACACGTGCGCTCCGGGGGAGATCGGTGGGGTCCTGACGCGCTGAATCTGGTGTGGCTTGGGTCGGAACGGAACCCAACGGCCCTACACGCGCACCTCGGAGTGGTCGCCGATCGTGACGGCGCCCGCGACACCCTCGAGCACCACGTTGTCGCCGATCATGGAATCGTGGATCTGGCAGCGGGAGAGGGTCGTGTTGTCGCCGATCACGGCGTCGCGGACGTCGCAGTCGGCCACCACCGAGCCGGCGCCGATGACCACGTTCGGGCCGATGTTCGAATCACGGACGGTCGCCCCTCCTTCGATGCGCACCGGCTCGACGATCTGCACGTTGGTGAGGCCGTCCTTCGGCTGCGACGCGCGGCCCTTCTCGAGCATCACGCGGTTCGTCTCCAGCAGCGTGTCGAGCTTTCCGGCGTCGTACCAGCCGGCCACGTCCACCACTCTGATCTTCGCGCCGTGGTCGATCATGTACTGGAAGGCGTCGGTGAGGTACCACTCGCCCTTGTTGGCCGGCTGCTTGAGCGTGTGGGCGATGCCTTCGTACAGCAGCTCCCAGTTCTTGATGTAGTACAGGCCAATATTCGCACGCTTGGAGATCGGTGTACTCGGCTTCTCCACGATCTTCGTCATGTGGCCGTTGGCGTCGGTCACGACGACGCCGAAACGCTGGTAGTCCTCGACTTCCTTGGTCCAGATGATCCCGTCATCGGGGGAGTTCGTGATGATCGAAAGATCGGCGTCGAAGATGGTGTCCACGAAGATGATGAGCACCGGCTGGTCCACATACGGACGCGCCAGCTCCACCGCGCCGGCCGTGCCATCCTGCACCTTCTGCTCCACGAACACGCCCGGGAACGTGTAGGCGCTGCGTGCGTGCGCCTCCACCTTCTCCTTCAGGTGCCCGGTGATGTACACCACCTGCTCGACGTTTCCGAGCTTGGCCACATCTTCCATCACATAGTCCATCACCGGCTTGCCGGCCACGCGAAGCATCGGCTTCGGCACAGTGTGCGTGTGCGGACGCAGGCGCGTGCCCTTCCCCGCCAACGGAATGATCACCTTCATGGCTTCGACGTCCCCTCGCGACCGTACTTGTCGGTGAGCCGCACCACGTCGTCGAGGTGCGGGGTGGATGCCTCGAGCACGTCACAGTCGGTGACGGCCTCCATCATGTGGATCTGGCCCGGCGTGTTCCGGAAGCTCTGCCCGGCCTTGAGCGGGAAGTCCTTGAGCCCATCGCCCTCATCAATGCGGTAGATCATCTCGCCGCGCAGCAGGTGGATGGTCTCGTCCTTCTGGTTGTGGTACTGCACCGAGAGCGCATGGCCCGCCTTGATGTGCAGCACCTTGCCCACGTACAGCTCGGTGTGCGCCCAGATCACCTCGTGTCCCCAGGGCTTGGGCACGACCCGCACGTCCGTCAATCCCGATCCCGGCTTCATCGCAGCATCTCCAGTGGGGTAGCAACCAGGCTCGACGGCGTCGTGACGCACGCGTTGAGGCACTGCCCGCACCCGGTACAGGCCGCGCCGATCACCGGGCGACCGCGTTCATCCATTTGCAGCGCATCCTCACCCACGGGGCAGACGCGCGCACAGATCCCACACTCCACGTCGCGGAACGTGATGCACCGCGACGCGTCAATCGTCACCTCCGCCAGCTTCGCATCGCGCCAACCCCACGGGGGCACCTCCAGCGCCGGCGTGGGGCAGGCCGCGGCACAGGGCATCGTCTCGCACATGATGCAGGCCGTCATGGCCACGTCCAACACGGGTGTCCCCGCCGCCAATCCATGCGAGGGCGCCAGCTTCGTGATGGCGTGCACCGGGCACACATCGGAGCAGGCCCCGCAGCGCGTGCACGCCGCCACGAACGCCGGCTCGGGCAATGCGCCCGGAGGACGGACATACCGTGCCGGGGCCACACGGTCGCTGAGCGCACCCACCACCTCGCGCATGGCCCGCTGCAGGCCCTGCGTGAAGAACGATCGCCGATCGAGTGGGCCCGGTCCGTCTGTCATCCGTGCAATCTGCCCAGCGCGACGGGGAAACATAAGAGGGCCGCCCCACACGGGACGACCCTCCATTCTTGCCAGCACTCCAACGCCCTACCGGTGAGACACCAGCGCGTCGCGCAGGCGGCCGAGTTTCCGGCGCACCGAGCCATCCATCACGGTGTCGCCCACCCGAACCACCACGCCGCCAATGATCCGCTCGTCCACCGTCAGGTGCGGCACCACGGTCTTGTTCAGCGCCTTGGTGAGGGCCTTGGTGAGCGCCGCCGTGGCCGCCGTATCGTACGGGCGCGCCACCGTGACGCGGGCGTGCACCCGGCCTTCAGCCGCATCCAGCAGGTTGTGGTACTCCACCGCGATCTCCGGCAGGAGCATCTGGCGGCGGTTGGTCACCAGCTTCTGCACGAAGCGTACGAACGTCGCCGGCGCACGCTCGGCCAGCGCCTTGCCCAGCACCACGTTCTTCTCGGCCGCGCTGATCTGGGGCGCCTCGAGGAAGCGCTGCATCGTTGCGTCGTGGCTCACCGCATCGCCAAGCGCGCTGATCAGCGCGCCCCAGCCCGTCGGGTCCTTCGCCTTGCCCGCGAGGGCAAGCAGGGCCTCGGCGTAGTTGCGGGCGATCGAGACGTCGCGCATCTACTTGCCGCCGAGCGAGGCGAGGTACTGCTCCACCAACTTGCGGTCGGCGTCGCCGTCGAGCTTCTGGCCGATGAGCTTGCCGGCGCCGGCGAGGGCGAGGTCCACCGCCTCGCGGCGGAGTTCCTCGACGGCCTTCACCTTCTCGGCCTCGATTTCCTTGCGAGCCCGCTCGAGGAGCTCGGCCTGCTGCTGGCGCGTCTGCTCGAGCATCTCGCCGCGCATGGACTCGGCGGTGGCGCGGCCTTCGGCGATGTAGCGCTGGGCCTCGTTGCGGGCCGTCTCGATGGCGGCCTTCTGCTCGGCGACGAGCTTGGCGGCCTCGTTGCGGTCGCGCTCGGCGGCGGCCATGGCGTCGGTGAGCGCCTGCTCACGCGCCTGCACGGCGCCGAGGATCGGGCCCCAGGCGAACTTGCGGAGGATGAGCAGCGTGACCGTGAAGACCACGATGGTCCAGAAGATCAGACCGGCGTGCGGCTCGAGGAGATTGACCTTGCCCCCCTCGGCGGCGGCGAGCGCCGGCGAAGCGGTCAGGGTGAGGAGCGTGATGGCGGCGAGGAGCGTGCGCATCGAGGACCGAGGAGCGAGAGGAAGAGAGAAGCGACGGCGAGGAGCGAGGGGCGAGGATGGAGGGGGAGGGCCGAATGGACCGCCCCCTCCGTCCCTTCTGCTTAGAACTTGCTCTGGATCTGGAACGCGACGACGACGCCGAACAGCGCGGCGCCTTCGATGAAGGCCGCGAGGATCAGCGCGGCCGTCTGGATCTTGCCGGCCGCCTCGGGCTGACGCGCCATGCCCTCAACCGCCTGGCCGCCAATGCGACCAATGCCCATGCCCGCGCCAATCACGGCGAGGCCGGCGCCGAGACCGGCACCGATGAGGGCGAGACCCTGGCCATTGCTGGTGGCCGCAGCGGCGACATCCTGAAGCATCGGGAAGAACGAGATCATCGGGAAACCCTGTGTGTGTGGTGCTGCGTTGTACGGCGCGCCAATCGGCGCTCCCCACCATCGGATCGTCGGACGACCCAGTGGGATTCCCCCAGCACTCGCTGGAGTACGGTCTAGACTTGGGACGGATGACGGAAGACGGAAGGGGTGTGCCCTTTCATCTTCCGTCTTCCGTCTTGCCGTCTAGTGATGCGCCTCCCGAATCTGCCCAATGAAGACAGAACTCAAGAGGGTGAAGATGAAGGCCTGCAGGAACGCGACGAGAATTTCGAGGAAGTTGATCGCCAGCGCCATGCCGAGCGGCAGTACGCCGAGCGGGAGGCCGAAGGTGAAGAACAGGCCCATGAAGGCGAGGAGCACGATGTGGCCGGCCGTCATGTTCGCGAAGAGACGGATCGCCAGTGCGAAGGGCTTCGTGAACTTCCCGATGATTTCCACCGGGGTCATGATCACGAAGAGCAACGGCCGCATCACCATCGGCAGCTCGTTGTTCCAGTAGAAGATCGTGTTGAGATAGCCCCAGCCCTGCGCGCGGACACCGGCAATCTCGACCGTGATGAAGGTCAGCAGGGCCAGCGTGGCCGTCACCGAGATGTTGCCGGTGGCGGTGGACCCGTAGGGCACCAGGCCCAGCAGGTTGAGGGTGAGGATGAAGAAGAAGGCCGTGAGGAGGTAGGGCACGAAGCCCTCGCCGTGGTGGCCGACATTCGGAAGGATGACTTCGTTCCGGATGTAGAGGATCATCGCCTCGAAGGCGTTCGATGCGCCCTTGGGCGCCGCACCCGACGCTGCCGCGCGCCTGTGCGCGCTGGCCACGAGGAGCATCACCAGGATCAGCAACGACGCGCCCAGCAGCAGGAACACCACGTGCTTGCTCGGCGAGAGGTCGAGCGCGAGCGGTCCGAGCTGCACCGGCTCCCAATGCGGGAGGGTGATCTCCTTGAAGAACGGCGGCAGGATCCATGGAATCTCCATGTGATCGCCGTTCGTGATGTGCGGCGTGATGATGTCGTATTTCGCGGTGGAATCCGCGACGACCGTAGCGAGACTCATGGCTTCAGGAAGAGTGGCTCGACCAGCATCGTGACAAAGAAGAATGCGACCAGACTCAGCAGCGCGGGAGCCGACTCCAGCCCCAACGCCTTCACACCCACCAACGCGTGCAGCGCCAGCACCCCAAAGCGGATCAGCGAGCCGATCCCCCATCCCACGATCGCGTTGGTGGCCACGAAGGGCCGCGCCACCGCGAACGCCGCGAGCTGCACCACGAGCGCGATCACCGCGCTACTCCACACCGCCCGCGCGATCTCAGGTTCGGGCCGCAGGAGCGTGATGCCCCAGGCGCCCCCAAGCGTGAGAAGCACCGTCGCGACGGCGAATGCCAGTGCCTGTCTCACCGCTCACCCTGCGATCGCCGCCGTTCCGCAGCCTCGGCTTCGTCGCGCTTCTGGTCCGCCATCAGGTTCCGGTACATCGAGTAGAAGGCCGCACCGGCGCCGAGAAAGACTCCGAGAATCAAGAAGATGCCGTCCGTTCCGAGCTTCCGGTCCACCCACTGCCCCACCCACAGGAAGAACAGGATCGAGAAGGCGAACTGGAAGCCCAAGCCAAGGTACTTCCCCGCCGCGCCGAGCGACCCCATCCCACCGGAGGGCTTCCGTAGGGCCGCGAGCGGATCCGCGTCCTTGCGACGGGGGGCCGTCGGGCCTTCCGGAGTGGGGTCATTCGTCATTTCAGCCTCGAAAAATAGGAGCTTGTGAAATATTTCGCAAGCAAAAACGCCTCCGAAAATGGGGGCGGTGTGACCGCTGCCGTGGCCAACTCGTCCAGCTAAAAATCGGACCGAAGGCACCCCGAATAACTCGCTCCGTGCCTGCCGTTCCAGCGGTCCCAAGATTCGTGATTTCACGCAAGTGCTCACGGCAGCGCGAGTTAGCCGTGACGTACGCGTTTGACGAATCGTCCTGCTGTTGATAAGTTAGCCACCACTCCCCACCGGTGCGTGTCCCATGAACGAAAAAGTCCCATTCGCCCTTTTGTGCACTGCAGTGCTCGCATTCGCTTGCGGGCCGCGTCCACATGGCGAATCGGCGACTGATCGTTCCACCAGCACCGCGCGTCGCTCCGCAGCGAGCGTCGCCAACACGCCACTCTCGCCGTCACTCGATGTGAAAGTCGAGGACGGCGTTCGTTTTGCCTTCGCCGTCACCAACGACGGCGCGCGCAAACTCGAGCTGCTCGTCCCCGACGGACGCACGCACGACGTCGTCGTGCTCGATACGCTCGGTCGCGAAGTGTGGCGCTGGAGTGAGGGGCGGCTGTTCACCCAGGCCGTGCAGGCGAAGGTCGTGCGCGCCAGTGATTCGCTGCGCTTCATCGAGGCCTGGCGCGACGCACAGCCTGGTTCGTACGTGGCCGTCGCGACGCTCGCCAGCCGCAACTATCCGGTGGAGCAGCGCGTCGCATTCACCGTGCGCTGAGGCGCAACGCACCGCCGCAGCCGAGAGCGCCGCGCACCTTGCGCGGCGCTTCGTGCATCAGGCCCCGTCGTCGCCGGCGGCGCTGAAGCGGTAGCCCACGCCACGCACGGTGTGGAAGTGGCGCGGCCGATCTGGCTCGCGCTCGAAGCGCTTCCGCAGCCGTACGATGAAGTTGTCGATCGTGCGTGAGCTCGGCAGCACTTCCCCACCCCACACGCGCTCCAGCAAGTCCTCGCGCCACACCACGCGCCCGTCCCGCTTGGCCAGCTCGGCCAGGATCAACGCCTCCTTCGGCGTGAGCTGCTGCTCCGCGCCATCCCAGGACTTGCCGCGGAAGCTCGTGAAATCGAACTCGTTCCCGCCGAAGCGGAGGATGTCACGACTCCCGGTGAGCGCGTCGAAGCGTGTGCGCCGCCGCAGGATCGCCGCCACGCGCAGCAGCAGCTCGCGCAGATGAAAGGGCTTGGGGAGATAGTCGTCACCCCCCACCTCGAGCCCTCGAATGCGATCGTTGGCACCGCCCTTAGCCGTGAGGAAGAGCACCGGCGTATCGATGCCTTCGCGCCGCGCCGTCTCGCAGACGGTGAAGCCATCGAGCCCCGGGAGCATCACGTCGAGCACCACGAGTGAATAGTCGTGGGCGCGCATCTTGGTGAGCGCGGCGGGACCATCCACCGCCAGCTCCACCACGTAGCCCTCGTGGGCGAGATTCTCGCGGATGCCGCGGGCGAGGTTGGGCTCGTCCTCCACCAGGAGGATGCGAGCTGGCGCCGGCGTGTTCATTCCGTCACCTCGGGGCGCGGCCAGCGCACGGTGAACACCGCGCCGAGTCCGTGCCCGGCGCTCTGCGCGCGCACCCGACCACCAGCGTGCGTCACCAAGCGCTCCACGAGGTAGAGGCCGAGTCCCGTGCCTTGCATCCGTCCGCGGCCATCGCCCTCCACACGATAGAACTGCTCGAAGATCCGCCGCGACTCCTTGGGATCGAAGCCCACGCCATCGTCCGACACCTCCAGCACCACATCGTGCCCCTCCACCTGGGCCTGCACCGTCACCACGCCGCCGCGGGGCGAGGCCTTGATGGCATTGTGCAGGAGATTCCGCACCACGGTGCGCAGGCCGTCGCGATCCGCGTGCAGCGCAATCGCCGAAGCCACCTGCACGTCCACGCGCACCTCGCACTCCTTCGCGAACTCCTGCAGCTCCTCCCGCATCTCTTCCACCACCTCGGACAACAGCACGCGCTCCGGCGAGGCGCTGCCGCCGGACGCCAGTCGCGAGGTGTCGAGCGTGTTCGACACCATGCGCTCGAGTCGCCCCAGCTCCAGCAAGATGCGCCGCACCAGCTCGGCGCGCTCGGCGGGCGCCGGATCGCGCAACGAGAGCGTCTCCACGGAAAGGCGCAGGCTGGCCAGCGGACTCTTGAACTCGTGCGACACCGCCGCCAAGAACTGCTCCTGGCGCCGCCGCAGCTCGGCTTCCTCCCGGAGCGCCTTGAGCACCACCAGCATCGCCGCCAACAACACCGCCAGGAAGAACGCGCCCTCCCAGCCGTAGCGATTCAGGCGCTGGGCCCGATCGGTGTCGAGCCGGTCCAGTGCCTCGGATCCCGCACCGAGCGCGGTATAGGCCTCCCGCAGCTGCTCGGTGACGAGCCCCGTGTAGCGCACTTCGTCGAACATCCAGAAGGCCAACTGGGCGGCGCAGACCACCAGCAGGAGCAGGAAGCCAACCTGTACGGTACGCGTGGAAGGCGAGCGTCCGCGGGTCACGCCACGTCCTCAGCGCGTCCGTCCACGGGCGCCAGCACCCCGTTGGTCGCGGCGCGGGCGCGGAGCGCGGCAGCGAGGTCGGGCGCGGCGGTGCCGAGGAAATCGGCGGCGGCGGCCGGCCCGGCGCGGCCGGCGAGGTCGCGCAGCCCGCGCGTGGGCAGATGCACCAGCCGCTGCACCAGTCCCTCGGCCCAGCGCCGGAGCGCAGCGCGCTCGGCAGCGTCCAGCGAGGCGAGCTCATCCTGCAGGGCACGATCCACCTCGGCCTCGGCGCGCGCCGCGATGCGCCGGCGCAGTTCGACGATGGCGGGATCCACCAGCGCCTCCCACTGCCGGCGGCGGCGCTCGTCGAGGGCCTCGTCCACCATCGCCCGAGCCTCGCCGAGCCCATCGAGCGCTTCGCTGCGCTCGAGCTCGGCAGCGGCGGTGATGGCATCCATCCCAATGCGAGGTATCCCCGCAGCCGCGGCGTCCTCGGCAGGGATGTTCGGCGGCAGGGCCAGGTCAATCACCAACGGCGGCGGCGCGCCGGCCGCCC
>JANJUF010000087.1 GCA_024710705.1 Gemmatimonadaceae bacterium
GTGCCCCTCCGCGTCGAGGATGCAGAGTTGGCTCTCGCGCTTGTGGAGATCAATCCCTATCATATCCATGGCGGCTGGCCTCCGCAGTGTGCCCCGTCGCGAGACGGTGAGCACGGTAGATGGTATGGGGCAGAACCTTGCACCCCGCGATGGGCGGAGGTCCAGCCGCCGCTTCATACCAACTATGGGAGCGCTCGCAGCAGAAGCACACGTTACCTCGACGGAGACAACATCTGAGCTGGGGAAAGTGGCTGCCCATTGAGAACCGGTCTTCTCACAACGGACCGGCCGTCTACCAGATTCGCGCCGTCCAGGATCACTCGCCTCTCACCTTGGCTCGCCTGCTCGGCCCCGATCATTCGGGCGTACTCTCCATTGGCGAGACTGGAGCGTTCGAGAAGCGGAGGCAGCAGTTCTGCCGCGGCCTGCGCTCTGGCGCCGGACACTCCGAAGCGAACCTCATCTGGGTCCTCGGCCGTACGACACCCGTCGACTCGTTGCTCGCCGAGGCTCACCTTCAGTATCGCATTCAGGCTTGCGATTCCAAGAAGGCGGCTGTGGCGCTCGAAAAGGACATTATCTGGGCGTACGCCATGAAGTTTGGGGAGGTGCCTCCATTCAACTCGTCCTTCCCAGGGCGAAGCGAGAGGATCTCCAAACATCGGCGCGCCGCGAGATAACGACGCTTCCTGCCGATGAACGCAGTGCAGATGGCGGTTGTGGGGCGGCCGCCTGTGGAAGCACGGGACGGCCTAGCGGCCGCCCCACAACTGCTTCTTATTGAAGCGTTCACAGCACAAGCTGACGTTAGCTTGACCGGCACGTCTTTCGACGGGTGGAGCAATGAGTAGCAGACACCTCAAGCTGGCACTCACGTTCACGATCGTGACCTCGACTGCGGCAGTCGTCGGCCCTCGTCTCGGCGAATGGATCACCCAGGACGACACGCTCGCATGGCAGTTGCTGCCGTGGGGACTCCTCGGCGCGTGTGGTCTAGGCTTCTACCTCTGGGCGCGTCGAGCGTCCCCACCCTCGTGAGGTGTCGGCGTGGGGCAAGCTAACGACGCTTGGTAACTGACAGCGGATCTTGCTCCAGTTCGGTTGACACTTCCACCTAACCACGATTCCGGAGGTGTCCGATGCCGCGGAGCGGTCCGCGCCCGATCCACAGGTACTCCAAGGAGTTCAAGCGCGCCGCGGTGCGCCTGAGCCAGGTCCCCGGGATGCAGGTGAAAACGGTGGCCACGCACGCACTCCGCGCTCGCCCACCGCTCGTCAGTTGCCTTCAAACGACGGGCAACCTTACTCCAAGGTGTCAGCGAAAGTGGAGCAACATCCCGAACGAACGTGCGCATTGGGCTCGGCCGGACGTCCGCACTGACCTAGGCTCGGTTGCGGACGCCCGCCAAACCATTCTTATTGGACCGCTCGCAGCACAAGCCCACGTCAGCCGGACGACCTCGGATCGGGCGCCATGAGCAAATCGGAGCTAAAGCTCTACTCGGCAGTCGACGTCGAGAACGCCCGCACGAAGGCCCAAATCGTCGGCATCGTGCAAGGCGCCGGAGGCGTGATGCTACTCGGCCTTCTGTTCACCGTCATCGGCTGGATCCCGATGCTCGCGGTGGGCGCACTCGTCGTCTTCGTCCTGGTGAAGCTGCTCTCGAGGTGATGGCGGTCCGTCGCCGCGGCAACGCGTGGAACAGCCGAGATGGCCCGCTCAGCGCGGAAGCGCCACCTCACGGGCCGTGGGGAATGCCGGCGCCGGCATCGGTCCGGCGATCATGCCGTACAACCCGGCCCAGAAATCCGGTGGCCCTTCGCTGGGTTGCACGCGGTTCGTCTGCGGCGCGACGCCGCGCTTGAGGTAGGCGGCGATGGCCCAGAGGTCAGTCTCCGGCATGTGTCGGAACGCTGGCCATGGCATGGGCGGCGCGAGGTACTTCGGATTCGCCGGGAAGTTTCCCTCGCCCGGCGTGCTGGACGTGATCACGGCGTCCGGCGTCTCGCCGGGGCGCAGGCCGTAGCGCAGGGCATTGTAGATCTGGCGCTCGGTGAAGCGCCCGAGTCCCGTCTCGTTGTCGGGCGTCAGGTTCCGCGGCCAGGTCTTGAACTTCCCGCCCGGAGTGGGAATGACCGCCGGCCAGAACAGCGTGTCATCCGTCCCGGCGCGGAATCCCACCAGCCACATCGGGGCCGACGGGTTGTCGCCACCGCCGTGGCAGTCGCCGCAGCCGTGATGGATGGCGACCGTGCGTCCATACGCGATCGTGTCGGCGGCGCTCAGGAGCCGTGGCCCACCTGCGGTCGCGTCCGCGCTTCCCGCCGGCTGACACCCTGCGATGGCGACCACTACGACCAACGCCGCTGCGCTGATCGACCGTCCGTGCATGAACATCCCGCCCCCCTTGCTAACGTTTGACCTCAAGGATGCCCATCATCCCCTGATCTTCGTGATCGAGGATGTGGCAGTGGAACATCCACTTCCCGGGGAAGTCGTCGAAGCGCACGACGAACCGCACCGTTTCCTGCCGCCGCACGTTCACGGCGTCCTTCCAACTGCGGAACGGCTCCGGCACCCCGTTGCGCTCGATCACCTGGAACTGGAACCCGTGCAGGTGAAAGGGGTGGTCCATGCCGACGACGTTCTCCACCGTCCAGATCTCCGTGGCGCCGAGCCGCGCGGTGAAGTCCACGCGCGCAAGATCGAAGTGCCGGTTGTTGATCATGCCCTGCCCGAAGGTCACCGTCCGGCGCACGGTGGCGCGGGCGGTGTCGAGGGGCGGGACGCGCCGCAGCACCGCCGGAATGGCGACCGCCGCCGCGGCCGGAGCGCGCGAGGTCTGGATCGTGAGGATGTCGCGCGGCCGATCCCAATCGCGCGGCCGAGTTTGCGGTATGTAGCGATCGTAGGGCAAGCTGCGCAGCACGGTGCGAGTGCCCGGGGCGCCGCCGCGCACCAGGATCTCCACGCGCTCGGAGTTCGCCACCACCAGTTCGTCTACTTCCACGGGGCGCTCGAACAGTCCTCCGTCGCTGCCCACGTGCAGGATGCGCTGGCCGGGAATCGCCAAGCGGAACACGCGCGCGGCGGCTGCGTTGATGATCCGCCACCGCTGCACCTCGCCCGGCCGGATGCTGATGGTCGGCATCTCCTGGCCATTCACGAACAGCACGTCCCCTTCCCGACCATTCTCGGCGTCGATGCGCGCCGCCATCGAGCGCGGCTCGGCGAGGTCGATCGAACCATCCGGCCGGAAGCGCTGGTCGGCGAGCACGAGGAGCCGTTCGGTGATCGCGCGCGGCAGCGGGTCATCCGGCGCCCGCACGATGATGGCCCCGTACAGCCCCTTGGCCACCTGATGTCCGGTACGATGGTGCAGGTGCGGATGGTACCAGTAGGTACCGGCCGATCCGCGGGGGACGGTCCAGCGGAAGTCGCGGCGTCCGCCGGCTGGGACGGGATGGAACGGACTGCCGTCCTGGTCCGCTGGCAAATGGATGCCGTGCCAGTGGACCGTGGTCGGCTCGGCGAGATCGTTCCGGAAATGGATGATCACGCGATCACCCTCGCGGAGCTCGAGCGTCGGTCCCGGCGAGCTGCCGTTGTACGCGAACACGTCCGTGATCTGTCCGTTGCGCAGGGCCAGCCGGGTGGCCGACGCCGTGAGCGTCACCTCGACGACGCCAGGGCGCGTGGACTCATTGCGCAGTACCGGCGGCGCGGCAAGTTCCGTCGCAGTCTGGCGCTGCGGCAGCACGCGCAGCCCGAGACTCGTCAGGAGCAGCGCGACAAGCACGCTGCCCCGAACGAGGCACTTCGGACATCCACGCTTCGTAGCGTGCACGCAGACTCCCGGTGCTGATTGGGGGGAGGAGGCCGCTGATGAGCGCGGCAAACGTGCTGCGTCCGGGCGCTGCTGTAAAGTCCTGCCCCTCCGGGGCGAGATGGCGGGCGGCCGGTCGCGCCGCCATGATTCCCGGGCCACCGACGCCACGGCCGCACACCCCCGACACCCGCCCGATCCGCCCACACGACGCCACCGACATGAAACCCCGTCCCTTCGCCGTGGAGCGCGCCCTGCTCCTCCTTCTCCTCGCCGCCGCCTGCGCCCGCGAAGCCGCACCGGACCCGGCCGCCGATCGACAGGCCATCGCGGCGGTGCGCGCACAGTTCGAGGCCGCGGAGAACGCCTCCGACATCGAGCAAGTCCGCGCGGCCTTCGCCGAGGACATTCAAATGATGGCACCGAACGCGCCGGCGGCGGTGGGCATCGATAGCGCCGTCGCGCGGCTGCAGCGCACGTTCGACGCGGGCCGCCTGGCCATTCGCTACGAGAGCGAGGAGATCGTGGCCTTCGGCGACTGGGGGTTCGATCGCGGGACCTATCGCTTCACGATGACGCCCGCGTCCGGCGCGGCTGCAAGCAGTCAGACGGGAAAGTACCTTTGGATCTCCCAGCGGCAGACGGATGGAACGTGGAAACTCAGTCGCGTCACCTGGAACGGTAACGGCGGATAGGCCGTCGCGCGGCATCCGCGGAGCTTCGTCCCGGCCACTGCGATGCCGCTCCGGGGCGTGCCCCTCCGCGTCGAGGATGCCGAGCTGGCTCTCGCGCCTGTACGGAGGGGTGAGGTCCAGTCGCCGCTTCATGCCAACGAGGGAATCGCTCGCAGTAGAAGCACACAGTACACTGACATCCCGAGCTCGGACCTTCACATGATACGCGCTCAGATCGCAGCCGCCTTCGCTTGTGTCGTACTGCTGCTCGCACCACACGCATCGCGTGGCCAGGGCGCACCGGCCGATTCCAGCCGCTTCGTCGATGTGCACGGCACCCGCCTCTTCGTGCGCGAAGTGGGCTCCGGTACGCCACTCGTCGTCCTTCACGGCGGCCCTGGCCTCAGTCACGACTACCTCGCACCGCAGTTGATCGCCCTTCTGGCGCAGGAGTACCGCCTCATCTTCTACGACCAGCGGGCCAGCGGCAGATCCTCAGGGCGCGAGGACACCACACGCTTGACCATGGCCCAGTTCGTGGAAGACCTCGAGCAGCTGCGCGTGACACTCGGGCTTGGAGCGATGAACCTGCTCGGGCACTCGTTCGGGGGCCTGCTCGCGATGCAGTACGCGAGCACCTATCCGCAGTCGGTGCGCACCTTGCTTCTCCTCGACTCGTCGCCGGCGAGCTGGGCGCTGAACTTTCCGTACTTCCGGAGGACCATCGCGGAGCGTCAGGGTGAAGCGGGCCGGCGGGAGCTCGAAGCGCTCCTCGCACCCGCCGGTGCCCGCACCGACCCGGCCACGATGACTCGGTACTACCGGATGTATTTCCGGTCGTTCTTCCATGACCCGCGCCAGAGTGAGCAACTCGAGCTCGGGATCGATGCGCACTGGCTCGCCAACGTGGCCGTCACGAACGGTCGGGTGTGGGGCGACCTCGGCGAGTATGACATCCACGAACGCCTGCCTCGGATTCAAGCGCCCACGCTGATCGTCCACGGCACCTCGAGCGTCCTTTCGATGCAAGGCGCCGAGGCGATAGCCGCCCGTATCCCGCGCTCCCGCCTCATCCGACTGCAGGACGTCGGGCACTTCCCGTACATCGAGGCGCCTCTCGCGTTCAGCACTACGGTCCGCACCTTTGTCTGGCCATGAGCACCGTGGGGTGCGCGCAGCGTAACGACTCCTGCAACCGTCAGCCACGCGATTGAGACGCCCGCTGCACGGCGTCATTCCGCGAGCGTCCGCTGCCATCGACGCGTTGCGATCAGTTGTGGAGGCGACAACACGGAGCGCGCCGAATCCTGTCCGGCACACCTCAACCACGCCGCCTCTCCGAGCTGCCGTAGAACGGGCCGTCGCTGAAACGGCGTTAGGGGATCAATCGTAGTGCGGGACATGACCTCTCATCCGCGTGTCGTCGGCCGTCGGTTCGCCGCACTGCTTATCGCAGCAGCCATGCTCGGTGCCAGTGCAACACTCACTGCGCAGACGCCGGTCGCCGACTCGGCTCTCACTCTATGGCAGCAACGAAACAGCGCGCTCGCGACATCGGTCTTTGCGGCGACGTGGCAGACGACGCCAGCTGAGTTCCGCCGCACGTGGGACGCCGCGCTCGAGACTGAGCGCACGGCGCTCGCGCGATACCGCGACCGCCTCACCGCGAGCCAGTTCGACGAGGAACTGTTGCGCCTCCGCCTGCGGCACGCGTGGGGGCGGGTCTTGTGGCCATACTTTCACTGGCGCGAGAGCGACGCGACTGATGTGGTCCGCGACGTCGGGCTGGACACGCTCATCCGCACGTTGCCGCTCGACGACGAGCGCTGGTGGGCGCTTCCGGAACATGGCGCGTTGAGGGGCGCGCTGGTGCACGAGCACGCGCGCACGTTGCTCGCGCGCCGCCCGGCACAGCGTAGCGGCGACGCGCAATGGCTTCGCGCCGAGTTCGCAGCGGCGCTGGAACTGTTCCGCAGCGAGTCGGTACAGCGGAGCGTCACCACTACGATGCTCCTCACGCACCTCGACGACAACAATGAACGTGGCGTTGACTCGGTCTACGCCCAGTGGGTCGCACTTCGCCCTGACTCGGCATCGCGCCGGCGTGTCGACTCCTTGATCGCCGCCCACCACGCCGCGCGTGCTGGACATGCGGTCGACACCTATCGGCGCATCGACGGCGTACCGCTCGAGTTGCACATCCTGCGCCCGACCGCCGGCGACACCAGCGGCGTGCGTCCCGCGATGCTTTGGTTCCACGGCGGCTCCGGAACGTCGGGCAACTGGAGCCACTCTCCGGGCGTCGTCCGCGAGCTCAGGCGGCTCGGCCTCGTTGTCGTGAGCGTGGAGTACCGCACCGCTAACCGATTCGACGCCGGCCCGATCGAACAGGCAGATGACGCACGCGCAGCATTCGAGTACGTCCAGCGCAATGCGGACCGCCTCCGCGTTGATCCCGATCGCATCGGCGTCGCCGGCTTCTCCTCCGGAGCGGGACTCGCTCTTTGGCTCGGCACACGCGGCCACTCCGCACATGCGCTCAACACCGAAGTCGTGGCGACCGAGCGACGGTACCCCGCGGCCGTGATCACCAGCGGCGTGTGCGTAGATCCCGCGGGCCCCAAGGAGGACGGCTACTTCCGCAAACGCGTGAGTGAGCGCGCCTCGGTGCGACTCTTCTCGCCGATTGACCTCATTGCAGCCGGTCAACCGCGCACGCTCATGATCCACGCAGCGAATGACGAGTACTGCGACTTCACCGACGCCGAGCGGTTCAGCGTGATGTCGGGCGCAGTCGGGAATGATGTGATGTTCGTGCCGGTACCCAATGCGACGCACTTCTTCGGTTTCTACGATCGATCCGGTCAGGCGCTTATGCGCAGCGCGATTGAGGACGCGCTGGCTCACTGGGGCTGGTTGCACCGCCCGTGATTCACAGTCCCCCGCGCCGTTTCTCAAGAGGCGCGGCGACAGCGCCTGCGCCTCTTGTCCGTCCATTCAGGCGCGGTGTAACGAAGCTTGCTGCCGACAAGCGCGGGGTGCGGTAGCGGTTGCGGCGCCTCGGCGTCATCTTCCGTGCAGAAGCACACGTCAGCTGGACCTGACGCGCGGCGCTCGTCTCACCGTCCCGGAGGTCACGTGCGGCTGCTTGCGGGAGTCGTCGCCAGCCTGCTTTTCTCGCTCGCCGCACTCCACGTGCTATGGACCGCTCGCGGACGATCGCCGAGTGCCGCGATCCCGTCACGCAGGGACGGGACTCCGCTGTTCCGCCCAGGTCGCGCGGTCACACTCCTGGTCGCCGTCGGCCTCACCCTCGCCGGGCTCCTCGTGCTGGCTCGCGTCGCCGCGAACGACGGCCGCTGGGTGCCAGCCGCGACGTGGGTCGTGGCCAGCGTCTTTGCCTTGAGGGCCGTTGGCGAGTTCCGGTATGTCGGGTTCTTCAAGCGCGAGCGCTCCACGACGTTCGCACGGTGGGACACGGTGCTCTTCACGCCCCTGTGCGCGGCCCTCGCGGCGGCTGTCTCCGTGGTGGCGGCCAGCTAGCGGCGCTCGGTGCCGACGGCCGTGCGTCGGTAGCGGTGGCGGGACCGCCGCCCCATTGTATGGGACGGCATCCGGCGGCCCCGCCGCCGCGAATTGTTTGAACGGACACGGCACAACCTCACGTGCTGCCCACCTATCGAGCTTCTGAGTGAATCACGAGGGCGCACTTTCTCAATTGGCCCGGATCGCACTCACTGCGGTGCTTTCCTGCATGGTCCCGGCGACAATGCCGGCGCAAGTCGTTCACTGTGCGCTGGCCAGCCAGCCGTGGCAGTACGGATTCCGCGGCGCTTGCGTACGCCAGGGCTTACCGCAAGAGCGGCCGGACTACCGGTCGGTCCTGGAGTCCGTTTGGCCCGATGACACGGTTACGGTCTTCGCTGCGCGGGACTCGAGCGGATCGTGGATCGGACACCTTGCGTCGAGCCAGCGCTCCTTTTCGTTCCAACTCGCACAGGAACACTTGCCGGACGGCAGGAAGCGCGACGTGCTCCGAAACGTCCACTCCTGGGCCGTTGTCCGGGATTGGCGCATTGCTGGAGACTCCGCGTGGTTCAGCTTTGATCCTGCGGAAGAGGCGGACCCGTCGCCCGACGATGTTCTGATCTTGGAGCGCGCGTTGGTTGCACTGGATTCCGTGAGAACCTGGGATCGCGCCGACGATCGGAACTGCGTCAACGACGCAGCTGGTCATCGCAGCCTCTACTGCCTGATCTATCGCGCAGTGGAGGAGCACATGGGCCGCTTCCATTTCCGGCAGCCGGCGCTGCAAGTTGCGCGCGCAGTCGTGCGTCGCCATTGGCGTGCACGTGTGTCAACGCACCCGCTCATGGATTTCAACAATCACTCGCAGACCACCATGGCTGATGTCCGCCATGCACTGGAGACCGCGTTGGCCCAGGCGCGCCGCGAAGCTGCCGCAGGCAGGCAGTTCCGGGCTTCGCCGAGTATCGAGCGGCATTACTGAGGAGCTGAGGCTGACGGCGCTCGCCTCGGACGCAGCTGGCTCGCTCCACTCGCCTGCTGCATTGTTCATGGTGCGCGGCAGCTCAGCTCCGACGCGTTGGGCTGCCAACCTGGACATCTGCGTCATTGACTGCCGCACAAGCCGTTGCGGCTGATCCCGGAAGGAGTATGGCCGACCCGGTCATTCAGCTCTCGAGTCTCTCGCGTCGCTTCGGACAGAAGACTGCGCTCGACGACGTCACGCTCTCGCTTCCGCGCGGCGTCGTCTACGGCTTGGTCGGCGCCAACGGCGCAGGGAAGACGACGATCATCCGCCACATACTCGGCCTGCTGCGCGCCGCAAGCGGAACCGTGCGCGTGTTCGGGATGGACCCCGTGGCGGAGCCGGTCGCCGTCCTGTCGCGGGTGGGTTACCTCTCGGAGGAGAACGATCTGCCGGCATGGATGTCCGTCGGCGAGCTGATCCGGTACACCCGCGCGTTCTACCCGACCTGGGACGACGGCTACGCGGAGGAGCTGCGCCGCGCGTTCGGACTGGACCCATCGGCGCGCATCCGCGACCTGTCCAGGGGTCAGAAGGCCCGGGCCGGTCTCATCGTGGCATTGGCGCACCGTCCGGAACTGCTGGTGCTGGACGAACCATCCTCCGGCCTCGATCCAATCGTCCGACGCGACATACTCGGCGCGGTGCTCCGGACCATCGCCCACGAAGGGCGCACCGTGTTCTTCTCATCGCACCTGCTCGACGAAGTCGAGGAGGTGGCGGATCACGTGATCATCATCAGCGAAGGACGGATCCTGCTCAGCGCTCCGTTGGCCGAGGTCCGGGAGCGGCACCGTGTGGACGGAGAGTCACTGAGCCTCGACGCCGTGTTCCACGCGCTCGTAGGCACTCCGGCCTCGCCTCTCCCGCTCGGGTAGGCCGTGCGCTCCCCTGCGGCGGCCTTTGCCTGGGCGTTCGGCCGGCGGCACCGGTTCGGCTTCCTCGCGCTCGGCGCATATCTGAGCGCGCTGGGCGTCGTTCGGTTCCTCGCGTTGACGACCGAGTTGCGCCTGCCTACTGAGTGGGACGTCGGATTCGCATTTCTCGTTGTCGTGCCGGGAACGGTCGCACTCTACTGGCTCATCATCGCGTTCACCTTCGGATCCGAGGGCAACCTCGCCGGTCGGCAGTCCATCTACCCGCCGCGGCAGTACACGTTGCCGGTGACCACCACGGCGCTCACGGCGTGGCCGATGCTCTATGGCGCAGCCTGCGTTGCACTGCTGTGGCTCGCGACGCGCATCGTCGCGCCTTGGCCGGTGAACCTCCCCATCGCGGTTCCGCTGTTGTGGCCCGGGTTGCTCGGGCTCGTGCTCTTGGCGTGGACGCAGGCGATCACGTGGGCGTCGTACCCGCTGCCGGCGATGCGGGTGGTGGTCACGGTGGTCGGGCTCACGTCGGTGCAGGTGCTCTCGGTACTCGCAATCGAGTTGCAGGCAAGCGAGACGCTGATGGTGGCCCTGCTGGCCCCGCAGCTTCCGCTCGCGTTCCTCGTGGCCCGACACGCGGTGGCGCGCGCGCGATGCGGCGCCGTCACGGATCGGAGCGCTGTGTTCGAACGGATCGGCGCGGCCCTCGCTCGACGGGGACTCAATCACAAACCCTTTGCCAACGCTGGGGCCGCTCAGTTCTGGCTGGAGTGGAAGCGGTACGGATGGTCGCTCCCCACGTTGGTCGCGATCGTTCTGCCGGTGGAGCTCCTTCTCCTCTGGGCGTCGCGGGACGCGCCGGCACTGGTCTTCACCATTCTTGCGATCGTGGCGCTGACGCCGCCCTGCCTGGCGTCGTTCACGGCGATTGCGGTGCGAAAGTCCGGCGCGGGGGATGACTATGGCGTGAGTCCCTTCACGGCGACGCGGCCGCTCTCCAGCGCCGCGCTGGTGGGCGCGCGCCTCAGAATGGCCGTGTGGAGCGCGGCCGCCGCATGGGTGCTGGTGATTCCGGCGGTCCCCATCGCGTTGCTGCTGTCGGATACCTGGCCGATCGTCGCCGACCGCGCCCGGGCCGTCGCCGGCGTGGTGGGTACACCGCGCGCCATCGGGTTCGGCGCGCTGGTGCTCGCCACGCTCATCCTCACGACATGGCGGCAGATGGTGCAGAGCCTCTACCTCGGGCTCACGGGGCGCACGGGGCTCATCAGGGGCAGTGGGTTGGCGATGCTGTGCGGGATCGTCGCCGTCGGACCACTGGTGGAGTGGGCGTGGACCAGCGGCGCGCGCGCATGGTTCTGGGTCGGGCTATTCTGGACGCTCGGCATCATCGTGGCCGCACGGATGCTACTCGCGAGTTGGATTGCGATGCGGCTGCATCGCGACCGGTTGATGTCCGACCGGTCGCTCCTCGCTGGGGCGGCCCTGTGGCTTGCCGCCGTGGCGGCGGTGTACGCCGTGCTCCTGTGGCTCTTCGCGACGCCCATCATGCCGCGATTCCTGCTGCTGCTGATCGCGACCGTCGCGGTGCCGTTCGTGCGACTCTCGGCGGCGCCGCTGGCGCTGGCGTGGAACCGTCACCGATGAGGGCTCTCGCAGCGGTGTGGCTCTGCATCACGCTGCCGGGCGTCGTGGCCTTGGTGGACGGTGTGGCATTCTACGCCACGAACCGAGGCAGCGGCGTCATCGTGGTGGGAGAGGAGGCGCGTGGCTACCTGCTGCACCTGCCCCGAGACCACGACCGATCGCGGCCGACGCCGCTCGTCATCAGCCTGCACGGTGGGGGGTTGTGGGGTGCAGCGCAGCGCGACATCAGTCGTTGGAACGAAGTGGCCGACCGCGAGGGGTTCATCGTGGCGTATCCGTCGGGGGCTGGGCGTGCGTCGCCACGTTCGTGGGACACGCATCCGGGCCCCGGTCGGAGGAATGACCTCGACTTCCTCATCGCGCTGATGGATACGCTGATCGTGCAGCATAACGTGGATCCTGCCCGGGTGTATGTGAACGGACTCTCCAACGGTGGCGGGATGACGTTCGCCCTCTCCTGCGCCGCGGCAGAGCGGGTGGCGGCGGCGGGAATCGTCGCGGGCGCACTCTTCGAGCCGTGGGGCACGTGCATCGGGGCGCCCTCGGTTCCGGTGATTCTGTTTCACGGCACGGACGATGCCGTGGCGCCGTACGAAGGCGGAACGACGTGGGTGGCACCGTGGCCGATGCCGAACATTCCCCAGTGGGTGGGGCGCTGGGCGGAGCGGAATGCCTGCGACGCCACCCCACGAGATTCGGTGCTGTCCGCGACCGTGACCAGACGTGCGTACTCCGCGTGTGCGGGTGGGGCCGACGTCGTGCTATACACGTTGCACGGGGACGGGCACGTGTGGCCGAGTGGCGGCGCGCTCCCGAGGTGGCTTGCGGGAACCGATAGCCGGAGCGTTGACGCCAGCACAGTGATGTGGGAGTTCTTTCGGGAGCGGCGAATGCCCGCGGGCGCGTCAGCGACGAGCAGCATCGGAGCGGCAGCCCACCACGCGGTCGCCGCGGACGGCTCTTCGCGCCGCCGCTGAACCACAGGACGTTAGACAGATGGCGGCCTCGCCGTCACACGCCCGCCGTCACCCACCTGACGGATGACGGCGGGGCGATGCGGCAGGGCCGCGTCATCGCTGAGATGATGAGAGCTTCTGCCGACCATGCTGCCAATGCAGGTCCTCCAGCGCACGGCCGGGCGCAATCTTCATCATGTTCATGTCGTGCGGTTCCTGCCCGTCGTTATCGAGGGCGAAGGCGTGATCCACAAGGCGAATGGTGGCGCTCGCGACCGGCGCTCGCCGTCTGGTGGGGGCCTGCACCGCAGCCGTGATGCCCATGGCCAACATTCGGAGTCGAACGGTTCGCATTGACACGAGCTCCACTGCCGAGAGCGTTCAAGGCGATCCAAGGGCAGGAAACGGTCGGCCGAGTCTGCGACGGGCTCCCACGCCACGCAAGCGTTGGATGGCGCGGGCCCCGCTTGCCCCCCACCTCCAATCGCCCCTAAGATTCATCCATGGTGCGCCATCGCTTCCCCAGTCCACGGACGTTGGCCCGAACGGCGGGCGCCCTGCTGGCTGCCGTGGCCCTCCTCGGCGGCGCCGCGCCGGCCAGCGCCTGCACGCACGATGGGCCGGAGCGCGCACTCGTGGCAGCGGTGGGGCACGGCGAGCCGCTCACCATGGCGCACAGTGCAGGGCACGGCGCTGCGCACGTCGCTCCCGGCTACCTCGCGGACGACGCCTGCGAACACTGCGACGGGGCCGCCCACAACGAATCCTGCGAGCAGCACTGCCCCGCCGCCGCTTCACTGATGGCTGCCGCGTACGCGGAGTGGGCCCCGGCGCTTGGCATCGAGCGCTTCAGCGCTCCGCCGGCCGTCCTCAGCGGCGTCCTCCGCAGCGCCGAACCACCCCCTCCTCGAGCCTGACCTCAGGTCCGCGACCGGTCGCACCGACCGGTCGGCCGTCGCGCGTCCGCGCGAGGCCATTTCGCACCTCGAGGTCATATGCCCTACCCATTCCGATTCGTCATCGGCCTGACGTTGCTCGTCACGGCCGTGACTCCTGTTGGCGTTCGCGCGCAGGGGGACTCCCTCTCGCTCGACCGACTCCTGCGTGACGGGGCGGCGAGCCCGCGCCTGAAGGCCGCGCGGGCCGATGCCGACGCTGCTGCGGCGCGCATGGGACTCGTCGCGCGACTTCCCGACCCTCAGGTCCAACTCGGCTGGATGAACTACGCCGTGCCGGGCCTGCGACCGATGACGCCGCTCACGATGCGCCAGCTACAGGTGATGCAGATGGTGCCGCTGGCGGGTCGCTGGGGCGCCTGGCGCGACGCCGCGGCGTACGGGCGCGAAGAAGGCAGGGCGCGGGAGCAGGTGGCCGTCACCGCCCTGCGCCGCCGACTGGTGGAACATTTCGTGGAACTGCGGCGACTCGACCAGGGCCTCGTCTTCGCGTTGGAGGCGCAACGACTGGCCGAGGAACTCCAGGCGACCACGACGGCGATGCTGCGCGCGGGCGAGGGACAACAGGCGGATGTCTTGCGGGCGGAGGTCGCCGTGGCCCGGATGCGTGCGGACGTGGAGCGGATGCAGGCGATGCGTCGCGCCCGTGCGGCGCAGATCAACGCCGAGCTCGACCGCGCTGCCGATCACCCCGTGCCGGTGGCGGCGGCACTCACGCTGCCAGCGGAGTTGCCGCCGCTCGCCACGTTGGTGGACGCCGGCGAGCGCGCCCGACCGGACCTGCGCCAGGCCGACGCCGCCGCGGCACGCGCCGACGCTGAGGCGCGTGTGGCGCGCTCTGAGCGCTGGCCCGACTTGCTGGTTGGCGTGCAGGTCGCCGACGGCCGCGACCTGATGGGGACGCCGGAGCGGATGGCGAGCCTGATGCTCGGGGCGAGCGTCCCGATCTACGCCGGTAGCCGCCAGCGGGCCATGCGACTGGAGGGCGAAGCGATGCTGGCCATGGCGCAGGCCGAGCGCACGATGCTCCGCGCCGAGACGCGGGGTGAGATCGGGATGGCCCACGCCGAACTGACGCAGTCGCGCACGATCGCCGCGCTCTATCGGCAATCGGTGCTTCCCGCGGCGCAGCGCGCGCTGGAGTCGGCAATGGGCGCGTACCGCGCCGGCAGCCTCCCATTCATGGCCGTGCTGGACGCGCAGATGACCCTCGTACGCGAGCGTGAGGAGCTGCTCCGCCTCGAGGCCACGGAAGGGCTGGCGTGGGCGGCGCTCGAAGCCTTCAGCGGACAACACTTCCTTCACACCCCATCCCCGCGCGAGCGCGGAGAACGCGATGACTAAGTCAGCGATGCAGGACTCACGTGAGCCCGGCGCAGCGCGCAGTGGCTGGACGCGGGCGATCGGTCCCGTTGGCATCCTTGCCCTCGCCATCGCCGCGGCCTGGTTCTTCACGCGCGACGGCGCACCCTCGTCCGCGACGGCTGGGCACCAGCACGGCACCGCGGCCACCGACGGTCCGCAGATGTTCTCGCTGGACACCGCTGCCGCGCGACGCATTGGCGTGACCTTCGCGATCGTGGAGTCGGGCCCGCTGGCGCGCACGGTGCGGGTGCCGGGCCGCGTGACGGTGGACGAGTCGCGGCGCTCGGTGATTGCCGCCAAGGTGGAGGGGTGGGTCGAGGACGTCTTCGTGCTGGCGGCCGGTGAACCGGTGCGCGCCGGTGACCCGCTCTTCTCCGTCTACTCGCCGATGTTCGTGGCAGCACAGGAGGAGTTGCTCTTGGCCGCCCGTTTCGCGGAGGACGCGACGACGCGGGGGGAGGCCGGCGAGACGGCGGCAGAGCTCTTGCGCGCCGCACGGCGGAAGCTCGAGTTCTGGGATGTGCCGGCGTCGGAGATCGATGCCGTTCTCGCGTCGCGCCAGCTGCGTCGCGCGCTGGTGATGCGGGCGCCTCGCGACGGCATCGTGCTCGCCAAGCAGGTCGTGGCAGGGCAGCCGCTGATGCCGGGGGAGCTCGCCTTCGAGCTCGCCGATCTCTCGCAGGTGTGGATTGAGGGGGCGCTGTTCGAGTCCGATGTGGACGCCGCGAGACTCGGCGCGGCGGTGGTGGTCGAAGTGGCCTCCAGCCCGCCGCGCGAGATCACCGGCCGCGTGACCTTCGTGGCGCCGGTGGTGGATGAGGCCGCGCGCACCGTGGGCATTCGCGTGCAAGCGGCGAACCGAGACGGGCAGTTGCGTCCTGGCGCACTGGTCACCCTACGACTCGAGACGCGCAGCGCCGGCGCGGTGCTCTCGGTGCCGCGCCGCGCGGTCCTCGTCTCCGGGGCGCGAGCCCTCGTGTTTGTGCAGATGGAAGATGGGATGCTCGAACCCCGCGAGGTAACACTGGGCGTCGCCACCGACGACCGACAGGCGATCCTCAGCGGACTCGCGGCCGGCGAGGTGGTCGTCGCGAGCGCGACCTTCCTCGTTGATGCCGAGTCCAACCTGCGCACGGCGCTGGGCGGGATGGCAGCGATGCCCGGAATGCCCAGCGCGCCCACGACGACGCCGAAGGACGACGGTCTCAACCACCTCGACCACTAGAGACGCCCATGCCGACTCGCCTGATCGAGTGGTCGCTGAAGCGTCCTTTCCTGGTCGTGATGCTCACGGTGCTTGCCGCGGCCGCCGGCATTCGCGCCATCCGCCAGACGCCGCTCGACGCCCTGCCGGACCTCAGCGATGTGCAAGTGATCGTGCAGACAACCTGGTCCGAACAGGCGCCACGCATCATCGAGGACCAAGTCACGTACCCGATTGCGGCCGAGCTCCTGCGCGTACCCGGCGCGCGCACGGTACGTGGCTATTCGTACTTCGGCATCTCGTTCGTATACGTGATCTTCGAGGATGGCACGGACCAATACTGGGCGCGGAGTCGCGTGCTCGAGACGCTGAGCGCCATCGGCGGACGGCTGCCGGAGGGCGTGACCCCCAGCCTCGGCCCCGATGCCACCGGACTGGGCTGGGTCTATCAATACGCGGTGCTCGACACCACCGGACGCTCCTCGCTGGCCGACCTGCGCACCCTGCAGGACTGGACGCTACGGTACGCCCTCACGGCGGTGCCCGGCGTGGCCGAGGTGGCGTCGATCGGTGGATTCGAACGGCAGTACCAGGTGGATGTGGATCCGACGCGTCTCCTCGGCCTCGGGATCCCCGTCACGACGGTGATGGACGCCATCCGCGAGGCCAACGCCGACGTGGGCGCGATGGTGCTCGAGCTCGGCGAGCGCGAGTTCATGGTGCGTGGGCTCGGCTATTTGCGGTCGGTGCAGGACATCGAGCAGGTCGTGCTGGGGGCCACCGCGACGGGCACTCCGATCCGTGTCCGCGACGTGGCGAGGGTCTCCGAGGGGCCGGCCGGGCGACGCGGCGTAGCCGAACTCGATGGCCGCGGCGATGCCGTGGGCGGCATCGTCGTGATGCGCAGCGGGGAGAATGCGCTGGAGACCATCGCCCGGGTCAAGGCACGACTCGCCGAGCTGGAGCCGTCGCTGCCGCCCGGGATCGTCCTCAAGCCCGTGTACGACCGCAGTGAGTTGATCCGGCGCTCGATCGCGACCCTGCGGCAGAAGCTGGTCGAGGAAAGCCTCGTGGTGGGCCTGGTCTGCGTGATCTTCCTGCTGCATGCGAGCTCGGCCTTGGTGGCTCTCCTCACGCTGCCGATCGGGATCCTGATCGCCTTCGTGGCGATGCGCGGCGTCGGGGTGGGTGCCGACATCATGTCGCTGGGCGGCATCGCGATCGCCATCGGCGCGATGATCGACGCGGCGATCGTGATGATCGAGAACCTGCACAAGCACTTCGAACGCCGCGTGATGGCGATGCCCGGGGCCGACGCCGCTGCCCGCTACGTGGACACCGGCGTGCTGAGTCGCCACGAGCGCTGGGAGGTGGTGCGTGAGGCCTCGCGCGAAGTCGGCCCGGCGCTGTTCTTCTCGCTGCTCATCATCACGGTGTCGTTCCTGCCGGTCTTCGTGCTCGAGGGACAGGAAGGACGGCTCTTCCAGCCGCTCGCCTACACCAAGACCTTCGCCATGGCAGCGTCGAGCCTGCTGGCCGTGACGCTGGTGCCGGTGGCGATGGGGCTGTTCATCCGCGGCCGCATCTACCGCGAGATGGCGAACCCGGTGAACCGCTGGTTGGTCACGCTCTACCGACCCTGCATCACCTTCGTGATGCGCCACCGCTGGCCGTTGATCGCCGTCACGGCGGCGTTGGTGATCGTGTCGTGGATCCCGTGGAAACGGGTCGGCTCGGAGTTCATGCCACCGTTGGATGAGGGCTCCATCCTCTACATGCCCACGACGCTGCCGGGCCTGAGTGTGGCGGGCGCCCGCCACCTCCTGCGACTGCAAGACTCGTTGATCCTGACCGTCCCGGAAGTCGAGACTGTCTGGGGGAAGGCCGGGCGCGCCGAGACGGCGACCGACCCTGCCGGTTTCGACATGTTCGAGACGACCATCACCCTGCGGCCCCCACGCGCCTGGCGTCCGGGGATGACGATGGAGCGGATTGTCGCCGCGCTCGACTCGGTGGTGCGTATCCCTGGCGTGACGAACTCGTGGACGATGCCGATCCGCGCGCGCATCGACATGCTGGCGACCGGCATCCGGACCCCGGTGGGCGTGAAGGTGTTCGGCCCTGATCTCGCCGAGCTCGAGCGCATCGGCCGCGAAGTGGAGGCCGTCGTGCAGGGCGTGGCAGGCACGCGCAGCGCATTCGCCGAGCGCGCGGTGTCGGGCTATTATCTCGACATCGCCATCGACCGCGAACGGGCGGCGCGCTACGGCCTCAACGTGGGCGACGTGCAGGCGGTGATCGCGTCGGCCATCGGCGGGGTGACCGTCACGCAGACCGTCGAAGGGCGCGAGCGTTTCGGCGTGCGCGTGCGGTACCCGCAGGAACTGCGCGAGAGTCCGGAGCAACTTGCGGCCGTGCTCGTCCCGATCGGGATGGGTGGAGCGGAGCAGGTGGCGCAGATTCCGCTCGGACAGGTGGCGACCATCACGCCGGTGGCCGGCCCGATGGTCGTGCGCACCGAAGGTGCCCAACCCACCTCGTGGGTCTACGTGGACGTCGTGGGCCGTGACATCGGCGGCTATGTCGCCGAAGCGCGCGCGGCGGTCGCCGCGCAGGTGACGCTCCCGCCGGGATATCGGATCGAGTGGAGTGGGCAGTTCGAGTTCATGGAACGCGCCCGCGCAGCGATGCGGGTGGTGATTCCGACCACGGTGCTGGTGATCGCGCTGTTGCTTTACCTCAACTTCGGCCGTGTCGGCGAGACGCTGATCGTGCTGCTCTCGCTGCCCTTTGCCCTCGTGGGCGGACTGTGGTTCATCTGGCTACTGGGCTACGACTGGTCGGTGGCGGTGGCGATCGGGTTCATTGCGCTGGCCGGCGTCGCGGCCGAGACCGGTGTCGTGATGCTCATCTACCTCGACCACGCGTGGGCCGCGCGCGTCGCGAATCACAGTGGCACCCCACCACTCTCGGCGCTGTACGAAGCCGTGATGGAGGGAGCGGTGGAGCGCGTGCGGCCGAAGCTGATGACGGCGGTGGCGACGATGGTGGGCCTGTTGCCGATCCTCTGGTCCGGTGGCACGGGGGCCAGCGTCATGAAGCGCATCGCCGCCCCGATGGTCGGCGGGATGGTATCGTCCACGGCGCTCACGCTGCTGGTGATCCCGGCGGTGTGGTCGCTGTTGCAGGAGTGGCGGATTCGAGAGGGTCGGTGGCGGGACATGATCTTCAACGCGGAGGAAAGATGATGGGACTCAAGGACGTGGCGGCGATGGCAGTGTGCGCGCTGGTGTTTCCGCTGGCACTCGAGGCACAGGCGGGGGCGGCTCGGGACCGTGCGCAGGTCGAGGCGGTGGTGCGGGCGGCGTATGCGCACAGCGAGGCTGGGAACCTCTCGGCGCTCGACACGATCTACACTGCGAACGCGACCATCATCGAGGGCGCGGGGCTGGATCGCAGCTGGGTGAACTACCGCGACCATCATCTCGCCCCGGAGCTGAAGGAGTTCAAGGATTTCCGGTATCGGCCTTCGGATATCGAGGTCACGGTGGAGGGCGACCAGGCGTGGGTGATGTTCCGCTACGCGCTCGCCGCAACGATGGGGGAGCGGACGATCGACAACGTCGGGCGCGGCACGATGATCCTGCAACGGGTCAACGGACAGTGGCGCATCCGACATAGCCACACGAGCAGCCGGGCGCGGCGCGCGAGCGATGCGCCGTAACCCCGCGCGTGCGCTGCGGACGGGCCTCGGCGCGGCGCTCCTGCTGGCGGCAGCCGCCGCACCGGCGCTGGCGCACGGCGCGCTGCGCCGCAGCACGCCAGCCGCCGGCGCACGGGTGACAACTCCCCTCAGCACCGTGACGCTGGAGTTCACCGAGGCAGTGGAGGCACGGTTCGTGCGGATCGTGCTCCGCGACTCGGTGGGGCTCGTCATCGAGCGTCCCACCATCGATCTCTCGGCCGACCGGAAGACCGTCACCGTTCGCGACACGGCGCTGGCCGTCTTGCGTGGTACGGTGGAACTGCACTGGACCATCACCGGAGCGGACGGGCATCCGGTGGAGGGACGACTACGATTCTTCGTGGACGCGCCCGCGCCGATGGACAGCACGCCGCCATCGGTGGATACCAGCGCGCTCGCGCCCGAACGGTACGGCTCTCAGCCCGTGGCTGCGGGGGGCGGGAGCTCCACGGCAGCGTGGGGGCGCGTGGACGGACCGGCAGCGTGGGTGATTCGGTGGCTGCAGTACGTCGCGCTGCTCGCTGTGGTTGGCGGATGGGCGGCGCTCGTGCTGGTGCTGCCGCGCGCACGGCAGCAGCTCGCCGTGGGGGCGACAGCCGATACGCTCGACCTCATCGAGCGCCGAACGCTGCGTGTCGGCACCGTCGCAGCGGCCACCCTGGCGGCCGCGCTCGTCCTGCGCTTTCTCGCCCAATGCTCGGCGCTCGGCGTCAGCGACGCTGCGGGGCTGCGCGACGTACTGGTGGCGACGAACGTCGGGCGGGGACTGATCGTCACGATGGTGGGAGCGCTCTTCTCGCTGACGCTGTCCCGGCAAGGTCGTGCGCCGGCGGCGGCGATCGGCGTAGCGGTGGGCCTGCTGGGGATCGGCGCGGCGGCGATGGGGCACGCGATGGCGGCGACCTCGGCGGCGGTGGCGGTCGGCACCGGAGCCCTGCACGTCATCGGCGCCGGCGCGTGGATCGGGACGTTGAGCTGGTTGGTCGTGGTGGCGCTCCCCGCATTGCGTGCCGATGGTGCGCTGCGCGCGGTCGTGGTCCGCGCGTTCAGTGCCGTCGCGCTGGTGGCCGTGGCAGTGGTCGGATTGAGTGGCGCCGCGAATGCCTGGCGCTATGTCGGGTCGTTCGACGCGCTCGTGCACTCGGACTATGGGCGGATGCTCATCGCCAAGGTGGCTGTGCTCTCAGCCGTCGCGCTCACAGGGCTGTACAACTGGCGTGCGGTGGTCCCGCGCGTGGGGAGCGTCGCCGGGGGAAGCCGGCTTCGGGCGAGTGCGGCGGTGGAACTGGTCGTGGCGCTGATCGTGCTGGCGGTGACGGCGGGGCTGGTGGTGTTGCCGCCCGTGGGGCTGAGCGGGCTCTGAGTCGCCAACGGCCGGCGCGGCGGAGGTCCGCTTGACGGCTCGGGCAATTGGCCGTATGGATACCCGGGTCCAACAGACCCTCCGAGGGCGTTCACCTCGAGGTTCCGCACGGAGGCCACATGACCGATCCCGTTGCCGCGCAGGAGTCGTTGGAAGCCGTCCTCAAGGATGAGATCATCCGGATGTATCAGGACGTCGCCGAGCATCCGCAGTCGGAGTTCCACTTCTTCCACGGGCGCGCGGCGGCCGAACTGTTTGGATATGCGCCCGAGTGGCTCGATCGGGCGCCGGTCGGTGCGCTGGAATCGTTCGCCGGAGTCGGGAATCCACATCTCCGGAGCGGGGTGCGCGAAGGCGAGACGGTCGTGGATCTCGGGAGCGGCGCCGGGCTCGATGCCATCATCGCGTCGTGGAGCGTCGGCGCGACGGGCCAGGTGATCGGCGTGGATCTGAACCCGGCCATGTGCCTGAAGGCGCAAGCCCACGCGGCAGCCTCCGGGACCAAGATGGAATGCCGTGAAGGAAGGATGGAGGCGATTCCCCTTCCCGACGCGACCGCCGACGTGGTCATTTCGAATGGTGTGATCAACCTGTCGTTCCAGAAACGGAAGGTGATCCAGGAGGTGTTCCGCGTCTTGAAGCCTGGAGGCCGCCTCTCCTTCACCGACATCGTCAGCGCGAAGCAGCTCTCCCAGTCCATCGTCAACGATCCCAAGCTCTGGGCCAGCTGAATTGGGGGTGCTCTCCTGGAAGGAGAGATGTTCAGGTTGCTGGAGGAAAGCGGCTTCACCCGCGTCCGCTCCGTCGTGGTGCCTGGGTTCCGGTTCCGGAAACAGGCGACGCAGAACTCGGCGGAAGCGTATGGAGTGAAGGCCGTGCTGTTCACGGCAATGAAACCCACCGGCTGACAGGATCTCGGACGATCGGAGGCGCGAGGAGAACAGCATGCAGCGAATACTTTCGTCCTCGACCCGTCGCCGCCTCGACATCCAAGGCTTCGAGCGCTACGCGGATGCGGACCTCGCGCCAGTGGCGCCGTGGCTTCGATTGGCGTTCGCGCTCTGCGCCCTGATTGCCGGCATCGGCACCGTGTTCGCATCGCCGCTGCTCCTGCTCGTGCTCGTCCCGATTGCAGCGCTCGCGGCGATCCTGCCGGTGCACCCGTTTGACCTCATCTACAACCATGGTCTTCGCCGGCTGACGGGGACAGGACCGCTGCCACGGCGAGGCGCCCCGTCGCGCTTCGCCTGCGGACTGGGGGCAGTGTGGCTTGTGGCGACGGCGTGGCTGTTCGCATCCGGGTATCTGACGGCCGGCTACGTGCTCGGCGGCGTCCTGACTGCCGTCGCGGCCCTGGTCAGCACCACCGACATCTGCGTGCCGTCGCTCGTCTTTCGCAGCGTATTCGGGTTTCCACCGCGTCGAGGGACGTCCAGCGACAGGTGATGGCGATCGAATCCGGTGCGGTGCGACTGCGTTCACTGACCGTCAGCGCGACACGACCAGCGTGCGCACGATCTCCCCTTACACCGTCGTATAGCCCCCATCGACCAGGTAGTACCCGCCCGTGATGAACGAGGCCTCGTCCGAAAGCAGGAACGCGACGAGCGACGCGACTTCAGCGGGCTGGCCAAGGCGGCCCAACGGATGCTTCGCCTTCAGTGCCTGCCGGAACTCCTCTGGCAAGCCGCCCAGGAGTGGCGTCTCGATGTACCCAGGGCCAACACTATTGATGCGGAGGCCCTTCGGCCCGTACTCAGCCGCGGCGTTGCGGGTGAGGCCCACCACGCCGTGCTTCGCCGCCGTGTAGGCGCCGTTGCCGATCGCCGCCACGGAGCCGTGGATCGACGCCATGTTGACGATGGCACTCTTGGCCGCACCGGCCTTGAGCATCTCGGGGATCTGATAGCGCATCCCGTAGAGCACGCCGTTGAGGTTGATGTCGATCACGCGCCGCCAGTCGGCGAGGTCCACTTCGCCGGCGGGTGCCGCGGCACCGCCGATACCGGCGTTGTTCACCGCGTAGTGCAGCGCGCCGTGCGCCTTCACCACCGCGGCGACCACGCGCTCGTGGTCCTCCGCCTTCGCGGTGTCGTGCTGCAGGGCGGTTGCCACGCCGCCCGCGGCGACGATCTCGCGCGCCACGCGCTGAGCCGCCTCGAGCTTGATGTCAGTCAGGACGACCTTCGCCCCGCGCGCGGCGAGGAGCTTGCCGATGGCCTCGCCGAGGCCCGATCCACCACCCGTGATGAGGGCGACCTTGCTGTCGAATCCGTGCATACTGCCTCCTGTGTTGACCTGCGATTGACCTACCAGATCCGCTGACGCCGCGCTCAGTGAGCTACGATGCGCACGCGGGTTTCCCAGGGATCCGTTGCGATGGCTTCGCCCTCCGCGGGCGCCTCCACCGTGCTGCCTTCGCGCGTCAGGCTGTCCGTGATCGCACGAACATCCGACTCCACAGGCACTCGAATCGTCCACTCAAGCAGTCGTGCCTCCGTTGCGGAGGCGGGCCGCGCCTGCGGTCCAGCCCAGAGATTCGTCCCGAGATGATGGTGGTATCCACCGGCGCCGAGGAACAGCGCACCGGGATAGCGCCAAGTCATCCGGTCGAAGCCCAGTCCTTCGGAGTAGAACGACGCCGCACGCGCGAGGTCGCCGACGTGCAGGTGCACGTGGCCGATGACCGTGCCAGCGGGCATGCCGCTCCAAGGTTCAGCTCCTGCGGCGGCCACCAGCGACGGCACATCCACTGCATCGGTCGCCAGCATCAGCTCACGACCGATGCGCCGCCACGTTTCGCGCGGCCGATCGGCGTACACCTCGATGCCGAGCCCATCGGGATCGGTGAGGTAGAAGGCCTCACTGACCAGATGGTCGCCGGCGCCGGCGCGTACGTCGAGATCGGCCAAGTGCCGCACGAAGCGGCCGAGTGCCGCGCGATCCGGTACGAGGATCGCGAAGTGATAGAGGCCCAGCCGTCCCCGCGGCGCCGGCGCGATGCCCTCCTTCGCCTCGAGCCGCACAAGCACCTGATCGTGCCCGTGGGCCGCGAGGGCCGTCGAACGCTCCGTGCGCTCGACGACGCGAAGTCCGAGGACGTCGACGTAGAACCCGAGGGACAGCGCGAGATCCCGTACCTGCAAGCGGACCTCACCGAGTCGCGTCGCGTCCGGCAGGCGGTATCCCTTCGGCGCCTCGCCATAGCTCCCGGGCAGGGCGAGTTGCGGCGCGGCGCTGGCGCCAAAGAGGTCCTTCGTCGTTGCTGCCATTGGTCGGGTCCTCCATTGCACGCGTGCGTGCGTTGGTTCAGGCCGCGGGGCGGACGAGCCGCCACGCGGTGCCGAACCCTGAGTTCAGCCGGAACTGCAGCGTGATGCCGAGCAGGGCCATCGCCTCCAACTGCCGAGCACGATCCAGGGCGCCGACGTCAACCGCCGTCAGGCCGCCGGACGTGACGAACTCGGCCACCGTGGCCTTCGCCGCCTCGTCATCGCCGGCGATGAGGACGTCGAGCGTCTGACCGGCCACCTGCCCGGCGACGAGCGTGCCGGCGAAGGTGGTGTTGAACGCCTTGACCAGCTTGGTGCCGGCTGGCAGTTGCTTGCGAAGTTGCTCGGCCGCCGAGCTACCGGCCGGCGTCACGAGATCGCTGTACGTGTCGTTGAGCGGGTTGGAGATGTCCACCACGATCTTGCCGTCGAGTGACGCGCCCATCTGGCCGACGATCTTGAGCGTGCCTTCGTAGGGCGTAGCCAGCACGACGATGTCGCTGCTGGCGATGGACTCGCGGACGTCAGCGGCCACGGCGACGCCGAGCTCGCTGGCGAGCGCCTGGGCCTTGCTAACGTCTTCGTCGTGTAGGGTGACGTGGTGCTTGCCCGCGAGTGCGCGGGTGGCGATTCCACGTCCCATGTTGCCGGTGCCAATGATGAGGATCTTCATGGGAGTGCTCCTATCGGGAAGTGCGGCGTGAGGCGCGGACGGCGTCGAGCGAGTAGCGCCCACCGCCGGAGAGGGCGAGCACGGCAGCGCCGGCGAGCAGCGCGAGCGGGAACTCGATGCCGTTCGGGGCCCAGAAACCGGCCCGGATGTGCACGAAGCTGATGGCGCCGAGCATGATGACGGCGAGGCCGAATCCGGCGAGGCGTGTCATCAGGCCGGCAACGAGGGCGATGCCGGCGGCGAACTCGACGACGCCAGTGAGCGGCCCGACGAGGCCGGGCATCGGGATGCCCATGCCACCGAAGGCGCCGGTGACGCCGTCGAGGCCATAGACGAAGAGTTTCTGGGCGCCGTGGGCGGCGAAGATGCCACCGATGGCGACGCGGAGTGTGGCGAGCGCGGCATCGTGTCGGGAATCGGAGCGAGCGTGGATCATGGTGGGGGTCCTCTTGGTGTAGGTGTTGTGCGACTCAGTGTTATAACTCGTACTTGGGCAAAAAAGTTCCTACTGTCGGGCCAGGGCGAGCAGGTCGATGAGGGACTTCAACTGCTTCGCATCGAGGTGCCCGAGCTGCCGTTCGTGTTCCGCCGCCATCGGCGCATCGAGCGCGTTCACGAGCTTGCGCCCCTTGGCGGTCAATGTGGTGTTCACCTCGCGGCGGTCGGTCGTGCTGCGGGTGCGTTCGATCAGCCCGGCGGTCTCCATGCGGTCGAGCAGGCGGGAGACGTCCGGCATGCGATCCACCAGCCGATCGCGGATCTCATTGCGGCAGAGTCCCTTGGCCTCGGCCCCGCGCAACACGCGCAGCACGTTGTACTGCGTGAGCGTGAGGCCGTGCGGTTTGAGCAGGTGCTCGATGCCTTCGCGCAGCACGGCTTCCGTGCGGGCGACGCTCAGGAAGGCCTCGTGGGCGAGGCTCCCGAACGGTTTCTGCTGGCGGAGTTCGTGGCGGAGGTTGGGGGTCATGGAAGGAAGTTAGGTGTTATCACACCGAATGTCAACCCCCCGCTGCCAGGCCCCTGTAAGGTCTGGGCGGGCACTCGCGCACATCCGTTCACGGTCCAGTACTGCAGCGCGCGTGCGCCCGCTGTGGCCGGCCTGCCCCGCGCCCTGTCGAACCGAGCGACCGGGCGCCCATATTGGGACTTCCCCCACTTGCCGGCGGTCCGTGCATGATCGGTAGCACAGTCTCCCACTACGAGATCCTCGAAAAGATCGGCGAGGGTGGGATGGGGGTCGTGTACCGGGCCCGGGACACGCGCCTCAATCGGTTCGTCGCGCTCAAGTTCCTCCCGCCTCCCGTTGGCTACGCGACAGACGCGCGCGTTCGGTTCGTCACCGAGGCGCGCGCCGCGTCCGCCCTGAACCATCCCAACGTCGCCACCGTGTACGATATCGGGGACACCGAGACGAGTTCCTTCATCGCGATGGAGCTGGTGGATGGCGAGTCGCTCCGGGCGCGCCTCGGGCGGGACCGTCTCGGGATACCCGAGGTCATCTCGCTCGGCGCTCAGGTCGCCGACGGACTGCACGCCGCGCACAGCAAGGGGATCGTGCACCGGGACGTCAAGCCCGACAACCTGCTCCTGACCCGCGACGGTGGGATCAAGATCACCGACTTCGGGATCGCCAAGCTCGAGGGCAACCACGCCAAGGTCACGCACACCGGGACCACGCTCGGGACGCTGGCCTACATGTCGCCCGAGCAAGTGTTGGCGGACAACGTGGACCACCGCAGCGACCTGTGGTCGCTTGGCATCGTGCTCTACGAGATGCTGGCCGGGGTGACGCCGTTCACGCGTGACCGCGAGGCGGCGATCCTCTATGAGATCCTCAGCGAGGACGTGCCGCCGCTCGAGGCCCACCGCCACGACGTCCCGCCGCGCCTACGCGAGATCGTCATGCGGCTGCTGCAGAAGGAGCCGGGTCGACGGCCCGTGTCGGCGCAGGAGGTCGCCGAGCATCTCCGCGGTGCCACCGCCGCGACGGTCGCCGCGGCGGTGGCGGCACCAGCGCCCGCCAAGTCCATCGCCGTGCTGTACTTCGAGAACATGAGCTCGGATCGCGAGAGCGATTACGTCTGCGCCGGCATCACGGAGGACATCATCACCGACCTCTCGAAGGTGCGCGAACTGCGCGTGGTCTCGCGCACCGACATGCTGCCGTTCCGGAACAAGGAGATCAACATCCGGCAGGTCGCCGAGGCGCTGCGGGTGAACTACGTGCTCGAAGGGAGCGTGCGGAAGGCAGGGAACCGGATCCGCATCACGGCCCAGCTGATCAACGCGCAGGACGGCTTCCACCTCTGGGCCGACCGCTTCGACGGCCTGCTGGACGACATCTTCGACCTGCAGAACGAGGTGGCACGCCGCATCGCCGAGGCGCTGAAGGTGTCGCTGACGCAGACCGAGGAGGCCTCGCTGGCCAAGAAGCCGACCGACGACCTGCGCGCCTACGACCTCTACCTCCGCGGGCGGGAGCTCCTCCTCCGCCGCGGAAAGCGGAACACCGAGACGGCGCTGCGGATGTTCGAGGCGGCGCTGGACATGGACCGCAACTTCGCCCGGGCCTATGCCGCGCTGGCGGAGGCCTGCACGTACATGTACGAGTGGTACGACGGGAACGCAGCCTGGCTTGCGCGCGCGATCGAGATGAACGAGCAGGCGCTGCTGCGCGACGCTGCGTCGGTGGACGCCCGGTTCGGCATCGCCATGGTGTACTACCATCAGGAGCGCTGGCTCGAGGCGAGGCGCGCGCTCGAGCGGGTTCTCGACGCCGACCCGCAGCACCTGCCCTCACGGATCCGGCTGGGCATGCTCATCGAGCGTGAAGCGGGCGGCGACCTCGCGGAGGCGGTGCGCCGCTACCGCGAGGCGGCTGACCTGCGGCCGCATGACGACGAGCCGTGGCGACGGCTCGCCGCCGTCCACAAGCGGCTCGGCGACACCGACGCATCGCGCGACGCCGCAATCAAGGTCATCGAGATCACGTCCATGCGGCTCGAGGCCAGCCTGGACGACGTGGTGCTGCTCGCCCGGCTCGCGGAGGCCTACGCGCAGTTCGGCGGCCGAGAGGAGACGCACGCCGTGCTGCGGCGCGTCATGGAGCTGGACCCCACCGATGGCCTCGTCCTCTACCACCTCGCCAGCGCCGAGGCCATCCTCGGGGAAACGGGTCCGGCCCTGATGATGCTCCGGCGCGCTTTCGACTGCGGGTTCCGCGGCGTGGTGCAGGCGGCGAAGATGGACGGGACCTTCGAGCCGCTCGCCGGTCATCCCGAGTTCGTCCGTCTTGTTGCCGAGATGGAGTCCGGGCGTTAACGTCGCATCGTCCCGTGACCACATGAGGTCCCCGTAATGCCAAAGTATGTGATCGAGCGCCTGATTCCCGGGGCCGGCAAGCTCTCCCCTGAGGAGCTTCGCTCCATCTCGCAGCGATCCTGCGATGTCCTCAATGAGCTCGGGCCGCAGATCACCTGGGTGCAGAGCTACGTCACCGACAACAAGTTGTTCTGCGTGTACATCGCGCCGAACGAGGAGATGGTGCGGGAGCACGCGAAGCGCGGAGGATTCCCGGCGAACCACATCTCCCAGGTGGCGACGTTGATCGATCCCACGACGGCGGAGCCGACGGCGGTGCGCTGAACCCAGGCGCGCGTGCGTGGGCGCTGACGCTTCGCCCGCGACGGCCGACACGTCCGAGGACGTGAAGCGGCGACTTGACCAACCCTTGTTCGCGACCAGGGGCCCCGAGAAGTGGACGGGGCTCGGGCTCTCGATTGTGGCGCCGATTGGTGAGCGCGGCGGCGGCCACAGCGCCGTGCACTCGACCGTGGGCTCCAGAACGACGTTTGCGACCAACCCTCCGCACGCGTGAAGCCGCGCGGGATGCGTCGCCGGAGCTCTGGCCAAGGGGCTGGTGCTGACGCTCACGCAGGTTCTGTGGCACGATTGTTGCGAATATCGGGACCGAGGTGCTACTCTTTCGACGGGGAAACGCTCCCGATACGTACGAGGGTTGACCATGTCCGACTTCGCCGCTGGCCCGCAGTCACCCAACAGGGCCCCCGCCCCCCTCGACGACGCAGTCTGCCGGCGCACCCTCGACCGCCTGCTCGAGGGCTGTCAAATCATCGGCCGTGACTATCGCTACCTGTACGTCAACGACGCCGTCGTGCGGCACGGCCGCCAACCGCGCGAAGCGCTGTTGGGACGCACGATGATGGAGGCCTATCCCGGCATCGAGCGCACGGAAATCTTCGGCGCCATCACGCGTGTGATCAACGGCGGCGACGCCGAGACGGTGACGAACCAATTCACATTTCCGGATGGGCAGACGGGATGGTTCGAGCTCAGCGTGCAGCCGACTCCCGAGGGGGCATTCATCCTGTCCATCGATGTGACCGAGCGCGTACGGATCCAGCGCATCTCAAATCGCAGCCAACGCCTCGAGTCCCTCGGCACGCTGGCGAGCGGCGTCGCGCACGACTTGAACAATGCCCTCGCTCCCGTCCTGCTGACCACGGAGATGCTCCGTCTGGAGTCCGGCGCGAACGACGAGGCGTTGGCCGTAATCCAGGAGAGCGCGAGGCGAGCGGTCGACCTGATTCGCCAGCTGCTGGTCTTTGCCCGGGGCGGCGACGGACAGCGCGTCCCGGTGTCAATCGCCGAGGTCCTACAGGAACTCGAGCGAATGATGCGGGGCACCTTCCCGAGGGGAATCACGACTGAGCTGCGAGTGGCGGAGGAGCTCCCCGAACTGCGTGGGGATCCAACGCAGATCCACCAGGTGCTGCTGAACCTCTGCGTGAACGCCCGCGACGCCATGGCCGACGGTGGACACCTGATCGTGGACGCCGATGTGATGGATGTGGACGAGACCTACGCAAGTTCGGTGGTGGATGGACGCGTCGGCCGCTTCGTCACGGTGGCCGTCCGCGACACGGGGGTTGGGATCCCCGCCGATGTCCTCGATCGAATCTTCGAGCCGTTCTTCACGACCAAGGGCGCGGACCATGGGACCGGTCTCGGACTGTCCACCTCGCTCGGCATTGTCCGAAGCCATCACGGCTTTGTACACGTGTACTCGGAGGTCGGCCACGGGACGACATTCCGAGTGTTCCTGCCGGTGGCCGAGGAGACGAGCGCAGCGCTCGTGCCCGCGGCCGCGGCCGGACTCGCGGGGGCCGGGCGCGGCGTGCTCGTCGTGGACGATGATTCGCGCGTGCGCCAAGCCGCCCAGACGGTGCTCGCTTCACTCGGCTTCGAGGTCTACACGGCCAGCGATGGTGCTGACGGGCTGATGCGTGTGGCGGAGCATCACGACCGGATCCACGCCATCATCCTCGACCTGCAGATGCCGCGGATGGACGGCCCGACGTTCCTAGCACAGATGCGCCGGGTGATGCCGGACGTGCCCGTGGTCGTTGCCAGCGGACACCTGCACAATATCGAGCGCACTGCGGGTTTCGCGGCGGCGGCACGCCTGGCGAAGCCCTTCACGCAGGCGGATCTGGTGCGGGCGCTGCGGGAGGCGCTCGAGCGGCCGCCGCGGGCGTGATGCGCTGCGCCGCGTGGGGCGAAGCTCGCCGGCGAGCCGTTCCGTGGAATTGCCCCGGTGGATCACGAGTTGCTCAGTGACATCTTCCGCGGGATGGCGGTGACGGGGCACGAGGTGCGCACGCTGCCCCCGTGACGCCGCGGCAAGATCGGCGTGTCGCTACCGGCCGCCGCGTCCTCGGGAGAGCGCCACAATCTCCGGCGGCACGCCACCCCGCTGCGCCTCCGCCACCCAATCGAAGTCCGCGTCCCAGGCATCCCCACCGAACAGGATGAAGGCACCTGGCGGAATCGCGCCGAGCGCATTGCAGGGCGCGGCGCGGGCCTGCTGGCCCGGCGGACGATCGTGGATCCACACGCGACACTGCCCTGCCGGCGGGTAGTGCCCGGGCGGCACGAACAACATCCGACGTCCGGCGACGCGTACAGTGTCCGAGCGGAAGACCGTGTCGCGCACGGTCATCCGAACCGTGTCGCGGACGATCACCCGAATGGTGTCGCGAACGATCACCTGCACCGTGTCCACGCGCGAAGGTTGGCCCGTCGGAACACCGGTGGGCACGCCCGTCGGTCGCGGCGGCAGGGCAGTGCGGCGAACCGCCGTGTCGGTCGCGGCGATGCGCAGTGTATCCACGCGCACGATGGTCCTCGTGCCCCCGCGCCACAGTGTATCGAGACGAACCACCGTATCCACACGCCAGGTGGTGTCAAAGTGGAACGTGACGCGCACATCCCGTCCGTCGCTGCGTCCGCGCAGCGTGTCCATCGGCGTATAGCCAGTGGCCGGACGCGGCACGATCACGTAGGTGCGCCGGCAAGCCGATGCACCGAGCGACGCCGCGAGGAGAACGCCGAAGACGACGGCGCGCGAGTTGAGTGTGCTCATAAAGCCTCCGCTTCACCAGAGACGACTATCGGGGCGAGTTCGTCTCACCGCGAGGCCAGACGGCAGCGAGCGGGGCGGCCAGTCGCCCCCCGACGTACTCGCCCACGTGCACGTTGCCAGCATCGTTCAAGTGTGTGTCGTTCGGCAGGAACCACTCTCCCCGCTCCGCCAGGGCCTCCGACGTCATCACGAGCAGGTCCGCCGGCAGGGAGGCGAGCCAGGCATCCAGGCGCCCGAGGTCGTACGGAGCCGCCGGCGCATCGGCACCGACGGCCGCGCGGAGGACCGGATCCACCACGAGCGGGTCGGCGTGCACCACCACCGCGAACGGCACGCCCAAGGCAGCGGCCGTCTCGCGCATTCTGTGGAGCGCCGCGTGCACGTGCTCGAGCGGCAACGAGTCCCGCCGCGCGCCGTACGTCAGCTCGAGCCGCTCGCGCATCGTGGCGATGTACGTCTGCCGAAGCGCACCGCCGCCACCCCCCGGTGCGGCGATCGCGGCGCCCGCGTTGAGCATCGTGCGGCCGACGAGCGCGTAGCGGACCGTGCGGCTGTTCACGGGATGCAGCATCCGCAAGGACGTCGAGACGGGAAATCGTCCCGGCACGCCAGCCACGATGCGACGCTCGGTGCCCGGCAGGTTGTCGGTGATGTCGTTGCCGACATACAGGTTGAACACGACGGCGTCGAAGGAGAATCCGACAGTGCGCAGGTGCGCCAACAGCTGCAGCGCGTCGAAGGGACCGTAGCCCGCCACGCCGGCATTCATCACCTCCACTGGTCGGCCGAGCACCCGGGCGATCGTGCGTTCGGCGACCTTGGGATAGTTGTGCTCAAGCGCACTCGCGCTACCCTCGGTATACGAGTCCCCGAGGAACAGCAGTCGCGGGACGGACGGCGCCAACGCATACCGTTCGCCGAATCGCGCGGCGAACATCGCCTCCGGCGTGGAGGGTGTGCCCCGGTCGCCGTGCTTGCGGAGCCACACCCAGCCGTCGGTGGACTTCGTCTCATAGTAGGGGCCGCCCAGCACTGCCGTGGGACTGCGGCTCACGAGCGTGATGTCCACGAGGGACACAATCGCTTCAACCAGCACCAGCATCCCGATGCCCGTGGTGGCGGCCCGCGCCCATCGCCAGTCGCGTTGCCACCACCACTCGGCGCCAAGCGCCAGGGCCAGGGCCACGCTGCCGGCGAGCGCCAGCCCGGAGAACAGCGCCATGGCGCGGACGCCGGTGTTGAAGAGCGGGTATTGCAGCGCGCCCATGTGGTCCTGCGCCACGATCGCCGCCGCCACCCCCACGAGCAGCACGACGGCCAGCGCGCGCCCGATCTTCATCGCGCCATCGCCGTGACGCGCGCCCAGAGCACCCAGAGCGGCAGCATCAACAAAGGCATCAACAGCAGGTTGCCGAACAGACTGGCGACCACGACCGAGATCGTCGCCGCCCAGGCCCCGACCGCGAAGGCGCGTCGCTCCGCCGTTTGCTCGGCCGATCGCCACGTTCGGCGCGCCGCGACACCGACCGCGCCGAGCATGCCGAGGTAGGCCGTGAGCCCGAGCAGTCCCGTGAGCACGGCAATGAACAGCAGACCGCCGTCCATTGAGATCTCGGCGCCGCCGAGGGTTTCCCATCCGTACGCGCGTTGCGCGGGTCCGGCCGCGTTGAACCCGACGCCCAGCACCGGATAGTCGCGCACCATGATCCACCCGCGCAGCCAGGGCACGAGGCGCTGCAGCGCCGACGCGTCCACCTGCAGCTTGTTGAACCGATCGGCGAACCAGATCACCGCGGGAATGGCCGGCGCGAGCAGGATGGCCCCGCCGATCGCGACGCGGCGCAGCGACGGCCGCACGCCACGGGCGATGACGAGCACCGCGATGCCAGCGAGCAGTCCCAGCACCGCCGAGCGCGAGAGCGTGAGGATGAGTGCGGTGGTGAGCAGCAGCAGCACGCCGCGATGGTCGCGCAGTCCTTCATTCTCCCGCGCCAGCCGCATCAGCAGCACCATCGCGATCAGTGCGCCCGCGTGGTTGGGATCGAAGATCGTGCTGACCAGCCGCCGTCCCTGCATGTCCCACTCGAGTCCGGTCCATCCGCTCGCCTGCATCGCGAAGTTGGGCAGGAAGGCCGACTGGAGGATCCCGAACGCGGCCACGGCAATCAGCACCCGCTCGAACAACCGCCAGGCATCGCCGGCGGCCGCCTCCGGCTCGGGGTCGCTCACGAGGAGCACGAACCACCCAGCGTAGAGAATCCAGCGCAGGAGAAACGCCGCTGCGCCGAAGAGTTCGCCGCCACCCAGGCCCCACTTCGGGATCGCCGCCCCGAGTGACGCGATGGCGACCACCACGAAGAGCAGAGCCCACCGCGAGACCTGGTCGAGCGGCCATCGCCGGCGCCCGCTGATGAGCGTGAGCGCCAAGAGCAGCCAGAGCGGGATCAGCGTCAGGTCAAGCAGTGTGAGGGCGGCGCCGCGACCGCCGATCGCCGTGCCCGGGATGCGACCGAGCTGGGCGACGAGCAGTCCGACGGCTGCCGCCGCGACGAGCGAGCGCGTGCCGAGTCGCACTACGTCGCGCTCGAGCTGGAATGCATTGGCCCCACGACCCCGACGGACATGCCGGAAAACTTATCGAGCGGCGATTCCCTTGGGATGAGGAGCGCCGCGACCGCGGTCAGCCGATCGCGCGCCCGGTGCCACGCAGGGGCTTCGCCTGGGTCTTCGCGTCGGCGAGCGGGCAGAGCCGCCGCTGCGCCGCATGCTCCTCCTCGAGCGTCAGTCCCAACAGCATCTCGACCGCCTCCTCGCCGAGTTCGTGAGCCAGCTCCACGCAGACGCGATAGGCGGTGATCTGGTAGCGCTCAAGGCGATCCGCCACGTCGGTCAGCGCGGCGTCGCGCCGGCGTGGCTGCTTTGCCCGTTCCGAGCCCTCGACGAGCAGCGCCTCCACGACATCGCAGTGCCGAACCTTTGCTTCCGCACCGAGGATCGAGAAGCATTCCTCGAGACGAAGGACGTGGGTGAGGGTCTGCCCGAGGTGCTCCCGGAGTGCGGCCACCAGCTTGGGCGGCACCGCTGCGTTCACCAGCATTGGAAGCCCAATGAGGAGGTGCTGCTCGGCCGCGTAGAGATCCTGCAGTTCGTGGACAAGCCGTGCGCGCGCGGGATGTATCGTCATGGTGCGTCGCTCGGGCTCGGGGCGGTCACGCGGGGTGTGTGGAGGTTACCGGGACGGTGCGGCGCGCTGTATCGCCCCTTCGGGCTACGCGAGAGGGATGAGACCCCCCCGCCCTAGGTCAGGCGCCGGGATGGGCCTCCCTCCGAGTGGCGAGGGCCCTTCGTCCCCCCCATACTTTCGCCACCATGCCCATCTCCTACGACCGCGCCCGCGAGCTCGCCCAACGCCTCCGCCGCGGACTCTCGCTCGAGGTCCTGAAGGACCGGCTCGCCTCGCGTGACCCCGAGGTGCACCCCACGCCCCCGCGCGTGCCCGGCCAAGGGGAATGGAGCGCCGAGGCCCGTGCGACCCGCCTCGCCTTCCTCGAGCAACGCGCCGGCGAGCTCCCCCAGCTCGGCGGGCGCGGCGAGCCCGTGGATGCGGCAGGGCTCAAGGGCAACATCGAGAACTTCATCGGGATGACGCAGATCCCCACTGGCGTGATCGGTCCGCTGCGCATCAACGGGCTCCACGCGTCGGGCGACTACTACGTGCCGTTGGCGACTTCCGAAGGGGCCTTGGTGGCGAGCTTCGACCGCGGCGCGCGACTCCTCACCTCGGCCGGTGGCGTGGCGACCCTGGTGACGACCGAGCAGGTCCAACGGGCGCCGGGGTTCGTGTTCACGTCCATCGCCGAAGCGGCACTCTTCGCGGCCTGGTCGGTGGAGCAGTTCGAGCGTTGCCGCGAAGTGGCATCCACGGCCACCAAGCACGGCCAGCTGGTGGATATGCAGACGCATATCGAGGCCAATCACGTGTACCTGATCTTCGCCTACTACACCGGCGATGCCGCGGGGCAGAACATGGTGACGTTCTGCACGGCCGCCGTCTGCGCGGATATCCTCGAGCGTACGCCGATCAAGCCAGTCACGTGGTTCCTCGAAGCGAACATGTCGGGCGACAAGAAGGCGACGGCGCTGAGCTTCATCACCACCCGCGGGCGCAATGCCACCGCCGAGGTGCGGCTGCCGGCAGCGTTGGTGGAACGCCGACTGCACACCACGCCCGAACGCATGGCGCAGTACTGGCGCATGAGCTTCATCGGCGGGGTGCAGAGCGGATCCATCGGCGTCAGCGGGCACATCTCGAACGGGATCGCCGCGCTCTTCCTCGCCACCGGGCAGGACGTGGCCTGCGTGAGCGAGGCCAGCGTGGGCATCACGCGGATGGAGGTGGAAGCCGACGGCTCGCTCTACGCGGCCGTCAGCCTCCCCAACCTCATCGTCGGCACGGTGGGTGGCGGAACGAAGCTCCCCACCGCGGCGGAATGCCTGCGCATCCTCGACTGCGTGGGCAACGACCGGGCGTCGCGCCTGGCTGAGATCTGCGCGGCGGTGGCACTGGCGGGCGAGCTCTCGATCGTCGGCGCGCTCTGCGCCGGCGACTTCGCGCGCGCGCACGCGATGCTGGGCCGCGGCAAGTCCGCCAAATGAGCGACGCTCTCGCAGGACGTGCGTCGCTGCTCCGACGCCTCGCGACCTACCAACGCGAACGATTCCCGCTGGCCGCCTATCTCCCGCTGATCGCGATCGCCGCGACGGCTGGCGTGGCGTGGTCGCGTGCGGCCCGCGGTGCCGAGGGATTCGTCAGTGGCGGGCGCTGGGGCACGGGCGCGTTCACGATGCTGGTGGCCTTCTTCCTCCTGCGCGTGGCCGACGAGCACAAGGACGCTGCGCTCGACCGCGTGGCGCGCCCGGAACTTCCGGTGCCCCGTGGCCTCATCACGCTGGCCGAACTGCGATGGGTGGGTGCGACGCTCGCCGCTGTGGTGATCGCACTCAATGCCTGGGTGGCACCGCAACTGCTGCTGCCGCTCGGCATCGTCGCCGTCTGGGGTGCGTTGATGACGAAGGAGTTCTTTGTGGCCGAGTGGCTCCGCGCGCGGCACGGCATCTACCTGCTGAGCCATATGGTGGTGATGTCGCTCATCCTGCTCTATGCGAGCGCGGTGGACTGGCTGGCCGACGGCGCAGCGGCGCCACCCTTCATCGCGGTGTTCCTCGCAGCCACGTACGCCAACGGACTCGTCCTTGAGATCGGTCGCAAGCTGCGCGAGCCGGCCGCGGAGCGCCCGCAGGTGGAGACCTACTCGGCGATCTGGGGGCTCGGCCCCGCGCGCCAGATCTGGCTCGCCACGCTGGTCCTGGCCGCAGCACTCACCGCCTGGGCGATGACGGTTGCCGGCCTCTCGGCGATGCTGAGTTATTCGATTGGCGTCGTCGCCGTGATCCTGCTCGCGATACCCTCGCGCGCGTTGGCGGCAGGAGAGCCGGGGAGTGGCAAGCGGATTGAGACCGTGAGTGGCGTGTGGAATCTCCTCGCCTACCTCTTGCTCGCCCTGCCGTGGGCGCTGCGGCTGCTCAACCGATGAGCGCGCTCGCTGGCAAGAAGCTCGGCGGGAAGGCCTCCAATCTGCTGCGGGTGGCGGAGGCCAAACTCCCCGTGCCGCGCTGGTTTGCGATTCCCGCCGAGGTGCACGAACGCCTCGTGCTCGCCGGATCCACGGCAACGGACGCCGAGCAGGCGGAGCGCCGGCAGCAGGAGGTCCTCACGATGGAGATTCCGTCGGATCTGCGCGAGGCGGTCCAGCGCGAGCTCGGGCGCCTGCGGCTCCACGGCCAGTCCCTCGCCGTGCGTTCGTCCGCAACTATAGAAGACGGTGCCTCGGCGTCGTTCGCCGGACAGTTCGAGACCGTGCTGGGCGTGGTGGCCACCGCTGCGGATGACGCAAAGCTCTGGGACGCCATCCGCCGCGTGTGGGCGTCGGCGTTCGGACTCCGCGCGCTCGCGTACGCCGGCGGCAGCAGTCTCGCCCCGCCGCCACCGATGGCGGTGCTCATCCAAGAGCTCGTGGATGCGCGCGCGGCTGGCGTGGTGTTCTCGATCGATCCCGTGAGCGGCGACACCGACACGGCCGTGGTGAGCGCCGTGATCGGACTCGGCGAGGAGCTGGTGTCCGGCGAGCAGGACGCCGACACCTGGCGCGTCGTCGGCAGCGGCTCGCGCGCGAAGGTGACGACCACCATCGCCGAGAAGACGCACGCACTGCTGCGCACGGCCGAAGGTGGCACCGCGCGCGTCGCCCTCACCGAGGCGCAGCGGCGCGCACCGGCGCTCTCCGACGCCGAGGCCTTGGCCGTCGCCGAGGCGGCGCGCGCGCTGGCGAGTGCGCTCGGCCGCCCGCAGGACGTGGAGTGGGCCATCTCCCGCGGTGACAACCGACTGCTGATCCTGCAGGCGCGTCCGGTGACGGCCGCCGGGGTGCGCTCCCCTGCCGGCGAACTCCGCGTCTGGGACAACAGCAACATCATCGAGAGCTACGGCGGCCTCACGTCGCCGCTCACGTTCAGCTTCGCGCGCAGCGTCTATGAGGACGTGTACATCCAGTTCTGCCGCATCTCAGGCGTCACGGACGCGCTGATCGCCGACCAGCGACACGTGTTCGCCCACATGCTCGGGCTGATTCGCGGGCGCGTGTACTACAACCTGCTGAACTGGTACCGCCTGCTGGCGATGCTGCCGGGCTACGCCTTCAACCGCGACTTCATGGAGCGGATGATGGGCGTGCGCGAGAAGCTCGCCGAGCCGCCCGATCCCCCGCCGGCGGCGAACCGCTGGGTGGACCTCAGCCGGCTGGTGCGCACGGTGGTGCGGTTGACGCTGGCCAACCGTGCGCTGGCCAAGGAGGTTCCGGCCTTCCACGCGCGCGTGGCGGCGGCGCTCGACCCGCTCGCCGGCGAGGATCTCTCGGCGCGGCAGCCGGAAGAGCTGCTGCGGCTGTACCGCCGGCTCGAGGACCGGCTGCTGCGCCATTGGCAACCGCCGCTGGTGAACGACTTCTTCGCGATGATCTGGTTCGGCGTGCTCGGGCGCTTGGTGCAGAAGTGGCTGCCCCAGGAGCCACCGACGCTCGTGAACGACCTGCTCTGCGGCGAGGGCGGCATCGTATCCACCGAGCCGGCGCGGCGGGTGATGGCGTTGGCCCGCGTGGTCCGCGAGCGGCCGGAACTGGTGGCGATGTTCGACTCCGAGCCGGACAACGCGGCGCTGGCGGCGCGCATCGCCGCCGAGGACGCCGCGCTGCCGCTACGCCTCGAGCTTGAGGACTACCTGCGCCGCTTCGGCGACCGCTGCATGAGCGAGCTCAAGCTTGAGACGGTGACGCCGTCGGAAGATCCGGCGTGGGTCGTGATGATGATCCGCGCCTACGTGGCCGGCGGGGCGATCGATCCCGAGGCCGGGCACGCGCGCGAGCAGGCCATTCGCGCCGCCGCCGAGACACGCGTGGCCGCCGGGCTCAGCGGCCTTCGCGAGTGGGCCTTCCGGCGCGTGCTCGCCAGCGCACGCGTCCGCATCCGCGACCGCGAGAATCTCCGCTTCGAACGCACGCGCGTGTTCGGCGTGGTGCGTCGCATCTTCGTGGCATTCGGCAAGCAGCTCGCCGCGGCCGGTCGGCTCGACGACGCCCGCGACATCTTCTGGCTCACGCGCGACGAGGTCTTCGGCGAGGTGGAAGGCACGGCGCCCACGCACGACCTGCGGGCGATTGTCGCCCTGCGGCGCGCCGAGTATGCGCGCTACGAGGCCGAGCCGGCGCCACCCGACCGCTTCACGACGCGTGGGATGCCGGGCAACTCCATTCCCACGTCCGCAAGCGCGGCGCTCGGCGATGGGGAGAACCTCCAAGGCATCGGCTGCTGCCCCGGCATCGTGCGGGCACCGGTGCGCGTGGTGCTTGATCCCTCGCAGGCCGGCGACCTGCGCGGACGCATCCTCGTGGCCGAGCGCACCGATCCGGGGTGGACGCTGCTCTTCCCCACCTCGTCGGGCCTGCTGGTGCAGCGCGGCAGTCTCCTCAGTCACTCGGCGATCGTTGCCCGCGAGATGGGCATTCCCTGCGTCGTCGCCATTCCCGGCTTGCTCGACACGCTCGTGGACGGGGAGATGGTAGAGATGGATGGCACTACTGGCATGGTGCGGCGCCTCGGCGCCGAGGCTGCCGCGTGAGCGCGCACGTGGTCGCGCGGATGCCGGCGCGGGCGGCCAGCGGCTCGGAGATCGGTGCGCGGGCCAAGTTCGACTTCCTGCGTTATGCGAGTGTGTGGGAGGATTCCGACATCCTTTGCGATGCGCTGCGGCCGAGCGTGGCGGGCGGCCGCATCCTCTCGATCGCCTCGGCTGGCGACAACGCACTGGCGTTGCTGACGCTGGATCCCGCCGAGGTGGTGACGGTGGACCTGAGCGAGCCGCAACTGGCGGCGGTGGAGCTGCGGGTTGTCGCCTTCCGCGAGCTCGACCGCGCGGCGTTGCTGGCCTTTCTCGGCATCACGCCATCGAATGAGCGCGCCCGCACCTACGATGCAATCCGCGGCGCCCTCAGCGAGCGTGCGCGCACGTTCTGGGATCTCAACCCCGATGCCATCGCCCTCGGCGCGGCACACGCCGGGAAGTTCGAGCGTTTCTTCGGCATCTTCCGGCGCTTCGTGCTGCCGATCGTGCACGGACGGAGCCGGGTGCAGGCGCTGCTTGAGCCGCGTGACGCCGCTGGGCGCGAGCGGTTCTACGACGAGCGTTGGGACTCGTGGCGCTGGCGCCTCATCTTTCGCCTGTTCTTCAGCCGCTTCGTGATGGGGCGTCTTGGGCGCGATCCCGAGTTCTTCGCGCACGTGGAAGGCAGCGTCGGCGAGCGGATCCTGTCACGAACCCGGCACGCGCTCACCGCGATCGAGACGCATACCAACCCGTACCTCACATACATCCTGACCGGCAACTTCGCGGAGGGCGCGCTTCCGACGTATCTGCGCGCCGAGCACTACGCCACGATCCGGGACCGCGTGGACCGCGTCACCTTGCTCCACGCGCCTGCCGAGCGTGCGCCGGGTCGCTTCGACGGATTCAATCTCTCGGACATCTTCGAGTATATGAGTCCGGCGGGCCACGCCGGCGCCTACCGCGCGCTGGCGGCGCTGGCGCGGCCGGGCGCGCGCATCGCCTACTGGAACCTCCTCGCGCCGCGTGGCATCCCCGATGCGCTCAGCGACGGCGTGGTCGCCCTGCGTGAGCTGGCCGACGCCCTGCACCACCGCGACCGCGCGTGGTTCTACGGGGCCTTCCACGTGGATGAGGTGCGCGGCGCATGAGCGCTGCCCTCGTCACCGAGCTCACGCGCGCGGCGCTGATCGGCGCGGCGTTCATCGCGCTGTTCGTGGCCGCCGAGCTGTGGCGGAAGCTCGGCGCCCCGCCGGTGGAGTGGACGCGCAAGCTCGTCCACTTCGGCGGCGGCGTGATCGCGGCGCTCTTCCCCTGGCTCATCACCAGCCATTGGACCGTCCTCGCGCTCGGCGCCGCCTTCCTCGGCATCCTCTGGGGCACGAGGCGGCTCGGACTGTTGCAGAGCGTGCACGGCGTGGCGCGGAGGTCAGAGGGCGGCATCTACTTCCCCATCGCGATCTATGTCGTGTTCCTACTCGGCTCCGGTCGGCCGGTGGCGTACTTCATCTCGGTGCTCGTGCTGGTGGTGGCCGACGCGGCGGCGGCCGTGCTCGGCTCGGCCTACGGTCGCCTCACCTACGATGTCGAGCGCGACAAGCGTAGCCTCGAAGGCTCCACCGTCTTCTTCGTGGCGACCTTCCTGATCGTCCATCTCTCGCTGCTGCTGTTGACGGACATTGACCGCACGCTGAGCGTGCTCGCCGCCCTGCAGATCGCCCTCATCGTCACGCTGTTCGAGGCCATCAGCATCGAGGGGAACGACAACCTCCTCGTGCCGCTGGCCACCTACTTCCTGCTCTTCAAGCTCACGCAGCAGATGCCGGAGACGCTGCAACTCCAGCTGGTGGCGCAGTTGGTGATCATCTCCATCATCGGGTTGATGGCGTGGCGGATTCCCTTCGTGACCGGCAGTGGGGCGGCAGCACTCACGCTGTTCGTGTACGGCGCATACTCGCTTGGCGATCCCGAATGGGTGGTGGGGCCCACGGTGGGCATCGCGGCCTTCGGCCTGCTCTTTGCGCGGCGCATCGAGGACTTCCGCGCCTCGAACCCCAAGTACCAGGTCATCGCGGCGTTCTACATCTGCATCGTCCCAACGCTGCTGCTCCTGGCGAACAACATCTTCAAGACGATTCTGCTGCGCCCGGAGTGGTTGGCCGTTGGCGATCCGTTCTATCCGGTGTTCCTGGGGGCCTGCGCCGCGCAGCTGGCGATCGCGGCGTGGAACCTCGAGCCGACGGCTGGCGGCAGTGCGCTCGGGATGCCGGGATGGAACGCCGAGTCCAGCGCGCGGCCGCCGCACGAGTGGTCGCTGGCGGTTGGCTTCGCGTTCGCGGCGCTGGTCGTGGTGATCGGTCCCGGGGCCTACGCGAAGGGGATTGGGTGGCCCTCGATCGCTGTTGCCGCGTCGGTGGCCCTGCTCGGGCCCGCGATCTACCACGGCGCGCGGCATCTCGCGTGGTGGCCCAAGCATCCGCCCTGGAACATCCGTCTCGCGATGGCGAGCGTGGCGCTGGGGAGTGCGACGGTGCTGGCGGCGCTGCTGCCCGCGCTCGCGCGGCGCTGAGCGATCAGCCGAGCAGGGCCCGCAGCGTCTCGGTGTCGGTCTTGGAGGCGTGCCGCGGGTCCCGCGGGATGTGTTCCACGCGCCGGAACTCATCCACCGGATGCGGTGCCACCCGCGCGATGATCTCGGCGCGCGAGTCCGCATCCAGTGCAGTGGGCGATTCCACGACCAACACCGCACGCTGGCGGCCCGGCTCGCCCACGCCGAGGTAGGCCGCGTGGCGCACCAAGGCGTGCGTGAGCGCCCGGGTCTCCGCCGGCAGCCCCCACCAGACGCCATCCTCGCGCCGCACGCGCTCGCGCACGCGGCCCAACAACCAGAGGCGTCCGTCCGCGTCAAGGCGCCCCCCATCGCCCGTGCGGTGCCATACCCGCGTTCCATCGCGCAGCTTCGCCGCGCGTTCGGCGGCTGGGTCATTCAGGTAGCCACGAAGCACGTGGTCACCCGCCACGACGATCTCGCCGGTCTCGCCGCGCGGCACTGCCAGCGCGGCGATGCCGCCCGCGGGCAGATCCACCACACCATCCTCGGCGCGGATGATGCGCACCGTGGCCTGCGGAACGGGCGGCCCGACACAGATACCGCCGCCCGCCTCTCCTTCCGGGCGATCGTCGCGGGCCGCGAGCAGGGCACGCATGGCGATCCCGGAGATGGGTTCGGCCTCGGTGCTGCCGTACACCACGTGCGCCTCGCCCTCCACGTTCGCGACCAATCGCGTCGCCAATGGAGGTAGCACTGGCGCGCCACCGGTGAAGAGCGCCCGCACCGGAATCTTCTGGCCGGTGACTTCGGCGTGGCTGACCAACCGTTCGTAGAAGGCAGGCGATCCAGTGGTCGTCGTCACACGCTCGGCGACAAGCTGTGCCCAGACCCGTGCCGGATCGATGTCGGCCGGCCGGCGCGGATCGAAATCGGGAATCACGCTCGGCACGCCGAGCGCGAGATTGTTGAGCACGAAGATGGGCAGCGTCGGCATGTCCACATCGTCTTCGCGGAGACCGAGGTGCGCGGCCAGCGCCTCGTGCTGGGCCCAGAGGAAGCCGTGCGTGCGCACGGCAGCCTTGGGCGCACCGGTGCTGCCGGTGGTGAACGTGATGAGCGCCGGCGCGTCGGCGGTGGCGACGCAAGCGCCGTCGGGTGGCGCCGAGCGAAGGGCGCGTCCGCCGACCACGAAATGGTGTTCGATGCCGCGCAGGGCCGGCGAGAGGAGCCGCAGCATCTGCGCCTTCCACGACCCGACGAAGGCCTTCGGTGCGGCCATGCGCACGGCGGCGTCCAGGCGTTTCCGATCGGCCCAGGCGTCCACGAATACGGCCGTGCCACCGGCGTGGAGCACGCCCAGCATGGCCGCATAGAGTTCGGCGGACATCGGCACGAAGATGAGCACGCAGTCGCCCGGCCCCACCCCGTGCGCCCGGAGTGAGGCGCCCATGCTGCCGACGCGCGCGGCGAGCTCGCCGAAGCTCGTGCGCCGGGCCTTTCCGCCGCGGTACTCGACGATCGCTGGCCGCTCGGGATGCAACGCGGCGCGAGTGAGCAGTCGCGCCGCGATGTTCGCGTCCGTCGCTGGCGTCACGGGGACATCCACTCGAACAACGCGTAGCGCCGGAAGCGTGTGGTGGTACGTTCGGACATTCGCTTCGAGGCGTTGCTCAGGTGCATCAGCGCATGGATCACGGCGCGGTGCCCCTTGGCCACGGCGAGGCTGCGCGTGCGGTCCATCAGGAGACTGCCGAGCCCGACGCCACGAAGCGAGGGCTTGGTGACGAGCGTCTTGAGCACCACGCGACCCGGCGTGCCGGCGGCGGCTCCGAGCGGGTCCAGGAAGGCGAACGAGAATCCCACCAACGCGCCCGAGGCATCGCGGGCGAGCTCCACGAGCTCCGGATCGATGATCGGCCGCAGCGGCGTGTACATCGCAACGAAGGCGTCGCGGGCGATCGGGCGGTAGAAGGGATTGTCGCCGAACGACTCGAGACTCAGCGCATGGATCTCGGCGAGCGATTCCTCGAATCGGTCGAGCGCGAGGGCTTCGATGCGGATGCCTGCCGCGGCGACTTTCAGGGCGGCGGCCTCCGCCTTCGGATCGACGATGGAGAGATCGCGCTGGATGCGACTCTCATACTCGACCGTCGGCCCGAATCCGGCAGCGGCGAAGTGCTCGAGGTACTCCGGCGGATTCACCGGCTCGCTCAAGTACGGCGGCTCGTTCCGCTCGTCCGGCGTTTCTGGCGGCAACGCCAGTCGGTACCGCGCCCAAGTGCTGCCGTTCATCGGGCCCAGCACACGCACGGCACCGTCGGCCTTGAGTGCAGCCGCCGCCGCACGGAGCAGTGTCGCGCCGCCCTCAGCGTCGCGCGCACCGTAGTGGCCAAGCACGCCGCTCAGTCCCGGGGCGTCGTGTAGGTCATCGAAGCGATACGTCGCGAGCCCAGCCACGACCGCGGCGCCGCGGCGCGCCACCCAACACTCGGCGCCCGCAGCCAGTGGCTCCTTCTGCTTGAGCGCGATCAGGAATCCGTCCAGGTCCTCGGCACGTGCCGCGCGCTCGACCTGCAACGCCGGGCTCACGTGGCGCGCCCCGCGTTCCGCGGTACGAGCAGTAGCGGCAGCAGCAGCAGGTCCGCAGCCAGCGCGCCCAGCACCGCGACCGTCGTCACCAACCCGAACGACGCCACCGACGCCGACCCTGAGGTGATCATCACGCCGAATCCTAGCGCGAGCACCGCCGTGGTGAGAAGCACCGCGCGTCCGGAAACCACGGCCGTGCGTCGCATCGCTTCCGGCGGCGCGAATCCCGCGGCGCGCTCGCGCTGGAACTGCACCAGCAGGTGGATGCTGTCGTCCACCGCGAGGCCGAGCACGATGGCGCCGACCGTCGCCGTGCCGATGTCGAGCGGGATACCGAACCATCCCATCACGCCGAACACCAGCAGGACCGGAAAGAGGTTGGCCGGAAGGGCCGCGAGCGTAAGCCGCACCGAGCGCATGAGGGCGCCGAGGATCGTGAAGACGAGCAGGAACGCGATGCCGAGCCCGGTGATGGTGCTGCGCACCGTGTAGTCGGTGATTCGCACATAGAGCGGCAGGTAGCCACTCGCCTCCACGCGGGCGCCAGGCATCTCCACCGCGGCGAGCGCGACGATGGCGGTGGAGGTCGTGTCGAATCCCGCCGCGCTCATCATCGGCACGAAGGCCGTGGCACGCGCGCCGGCGATGACCACGCGGTCCACTTCGGGGCGTGCCAGCACGGCAGCGCGCCAGCGCTCGCGGGCCACGCTCGCCGCAGCCGAATCCGCCGCAGCGTCCTGCACCACGAATTCCAGCGGCGTGTAGTTGCCTAGCCGCGACTCAATCCACCGACTGTCCTCGCGCACCGCGTGGTCGGAGGGAAGCATCCCGATGGTGAGCGTGTCCACCCGGATGCGCGTCACGCCGACGGAGAGCACCGCGATCGCTGCCACCCAGAGCACGGTCGCGCCGATGCGGTGCCGCTGGAGCGCGTCCATCAGTCCGCCCACACGCACGCCCACGCGTCCACCGGAACCGGGTGCTGCCAAGCCAACCGCCGGCGGCGCGCGCAGCACCATCAGTGCCGTTCCGGCCACCATCACCACCACCCACGCGATGAGCATCCCAATCGCCGCGAAGGCGCCGAAGTCCCGCACGACCGCCAGCTTCGACGTCATGAGCGCGAGGAACCCCACCGCCGTCGTCAACGACGTATAGAAGCAGGGCACGGCCACTGAGGCCGCGCGTTCGGCCACCACATCCAGCCAGCTGCGCGAGCCGGCGTCCTGCGCCCAGGCCTCGTCCATGTGCGCAATCATATGAATGGCGTCGGCGAGGGCGATCACCAGCACCAGCGTCGGCAATCCGGCCGTCACCATCGTGAGGGGACGGCCGGCCAGCGCCAGCGGGCCGAGCGAAGCCAGCGCCGCCACCAGCGCCGGCGCGAGCGCCACGCCCACCGTGCCCCAGCGTCCCAGCGCCACCCGCAGCACCGTCACCATCAGCAGCAGCGCCAGCATCAGGAAGAGGCCCGTGTCCCGCAGCGTCTGCCGGTTGAGTTCCTCGTAGAGCACGCCGGTGCCGGCGTAGCGAAGGCGGCGACCACTGGCGCCGAGCGTTTCGGATGCGGCCGCGCGCACCGCGTCGAGCAACGCGCCGCGCACGAGGTCGATGTCTTCCCGTGCGGTCACGCGGGCGACGAGCGCGAGCGTGCGACCGTCGGCGGACGCCAGTCCCGACTGCGCGAGCAGCGCCGGTGTGGCTCCAGGAATCTCTCCCGCCGCAATCACCTCGGCGATGTCATCCATCGCACGCAGCTTGGTGGCGAGTGCGCGCTGTGCCGCCGCCTCTGCCGGCGTCCAACCTGACGGCGCTTCGTAGGCGATGACGATGGCTTCGTCGTTGCCGAAGGTCGCGAGAAAGTCACGATAGGCCACCAGCGCCGGATCGTCGTCCACGAACCAGACGCTGAGGCTGTTGTCGGGGCGAAGGCCGGCGCCGGCGATGAACAGCGGTGCGAGGGCGAGCAGGAGCCCAACCAGCGCCAGGCGCGGGCGGCGGGCGATGGCGCCGGCGACAGCAACAAGCGAGCGGCGACCGATCACGGGGCCTCAGGGGGGAGTTTGTGCCCCGACGATATCGCCCGACAGAGGATGGGGGAAGGGCGTGCCTAGGTCGGCTACAGCGTCCCGCACCGCCACGCCGCCTCGGTCGCCGCGTAGCCCACCCGTGGCAGGATCTGCTCGGCGGCAAGTACGATCCCCCAGAACAACGAGATGAGCGCAACGGTGTGGGCAACGGCATAGTGATGCCGCCACGACGCGAGCGCGGCCCAGCCGCTCGTGACCATCTGCGCCCCGACGGCACCGAGATAGAGCCCGAGGCGCCAGTCGCAGGGATATGGATAGGGCCACTGCGTCAGGGCCGCCCCAAGCCCGACGGCAGCAAGCGCGATGAGCCACGTGAGGGCCCGATCGATGCGCGCTCCCTGTGCCTGCAGCCCCGGCACGGTGCTCTCCGTCAAGTCGAACGACCGGTGGCCCGACGTCGTGCGCGGCGACGTCGTTGACGCGGCCGCTCCGTCCTCGCCGCGGAGGAAGGGATCACCCTGCGGAACCTGCTTCAGGAGCTTCTCGATCTCGAGTCCGAACGTCGGCCTGCGACCGCGTTGCTGCTCGTTCGCCATACGTCCTCCGCGACTGTCATGCCTTGCCGGCACACTCCATATCCGCCGTCACGACGACAGAGTGCGGCAGACGACACCGGGGCGCCCGAAAGACCGTCACAGCGTGATAGTGGTCACTCCAGCACCCCGGGGGCCGTCCATTCCCCGCGCGGTGACGCTGGCGAACAGGAGTTCCGGAGGGGCAACGGTCCCCCGACAACACCGTCGCGGGAAGTTGGTGCCTCGACGCAGACGGTGCTGGTGTGTTGTACCCTCGGACTGCCTATTAGTGGGGTCCCTGCCGGCAACGCGTGACGTACACACCGGAGGAGGTTGATGCGAGCGCTGCAACTTCCAGTGCTATTGCTGGCGACCGTGAGCCCTGCGCTCAGCGCACAGACGGAGCCCCACCGTCCGCCGCCAAGCATCGACGTGCACTGGCACTCGACGCTGTCGCCGAGCGACGTGCGGCGCGCCGAAGCCGTCAACAGCCGCCGCGCCGCCTTCGCCGCATTGGATTCCATGAACGTCCGCCTGCTGATCGTGAACGGGGTCCCCGACGCCATTGCGGTCTGGCGTGACGAGTATCCTGACCGCGTGATCGCTGGACTGCTCTTCCCCTGCGAGAACGGCATCGCGCCCAACGGAGGGCGGCCGTGTTACGCCGACGGAGCCGTGTGGCCGGACACCGCGTGGCTGCGCGAGGAGCTCCGCGCGAAGCGAATCGGCTTCCTCGGTGAGGTGACGGCGCAGTACCTCGGCATCGCATCCAACGACGCGCGGCTGGATCCGTACTACGCGTTGGCGCTGGAGTACGACGTACCGGTCGCGATCCACCTGGGACTGGGCCCTCCGGGTGCCGCCTACCCGTCCAGTCCGGTGGGCGTGAAGTCGCCGAACTTCCGGGCGAGTGCCGGCAGTCCGCTTCTGCTGGAGGACGCACTGCTCCGGCACCGCGGCCTGCGTGTGTGGATCATGCACGCGGGATGGCCCCTCATCGACGAGACGATCTACATGCTCTACCAGCACCCCCAGGTGTACGTAGACGTCGGCGTGCTCCACGGTGCCGTACCCCGGCCGGCGTACCGCGACGCGGTTCGCCGCATCGTCGAGGCCGGCTATGCCAATCGCATCATGCTCGGCTCAGACAGCGGCGTGAACGCGTTCCGCCGCGCACTGAGCACGCTCGAGGAGATGGAGTTCCTTACACCAGAGCAGCGGGAGAACATCCGCTGCCGGAATGCCGCACGATTCTTCCGTCTCGATTCGTTGCGGGTCTGCGGGTAGCCCTCCCAGCCTCACTCCAGCGCCGGCTCCCACGCCTCCTTCCCCCCGGGCTGCACGTGCGGATGCGCCTCCAGCAAGCGCACGCAGGCATTCCATCGCAGGATCGCCTCGTCGTTGCCCGCCGCCCGCAGCCGCTCCGCCTCGGCATACGCATCGAAGGCGCGATCCACCCACTCCCAGGCCATCTGCTCCCCGCGCGGCACGTTGCGCGCCAGGATGCCCTTGGCCCAGCGCTCGCACACGATCCCGCGGTAGTACGCGCGCTTGTACGGGTCGCTGAGCCGCGCCACCGCGCCCTCGGCGCGCTTCAGGTCCTCGGCGTGGCCCGCCCCGAACTGGTCGGTGATGGCCAGCACGTGCATCACGAATGCTTCCACGTTCTCCGGCTCCACCGCCAGCACATCCAGGCAGATGCTCTCGGCCGCCGCCGAATCGTTGAGCACGCGATAGCGATGCGCCTTCTGCAGCGCCGCCGCCACGCCCTCGCGGGTGATGCGCTTCAGTGCGCGGACCGTCGGTGCGGTGTCGTTCATGGCTTCCTCCGGAAGAGCTTGACCAGCTTCATCACCGGGTCGTAGAACTCGTCCACCACGCGCTCCTTGAGCGGGATGATGGCGTTGTCGGTGATGGTGATGTGCTCGGGGCAGACCGCGGTGCAGCACTTGGTGATGTTGCAGTAGCCAATGCCCTGCGTCTCCTTGAGTTCGTGCACCCGGTCCTCGACGTCCAGCGGATGCATCTCCAAGGCGGCGCTGTGCACGAAGAACCGCGGCCCGATGAACTCATCGTGCTTGTGATGGTCGCGCAGCACGTGGCAGACGTCCTGGCACAGGAAGCACTCGATGCACTTCCGGAACTCCTGGACCCGATCCACGTCCTCCTGCTGCATCCGCCACGTACCATCGGGCGCATCGGGGGCACGCGGCTTGAAGGGTTTGACCTTCTTCTTGACCTCGAAGTTCCAACTCACGTCGGTGACGAGGTCGCGCACGTGCGGGAAGGCGCGCATCGGCTCCACGGTCACGGCCTCACCGGCCGGCAGCTCGTCCATGCGCGTCATGCACATCAGCCGCGGCTTGCCGTTGATCTCGGCCGAGCAGGAGCCGCACTTGCCGGCCTTGCAGTTCCAGCGCACGGCCAGGTCGCCCGCCGACTCGGCCTGGATCTGGTGCATGGCGTCGAGCACGACCATCCCCTCGCCGACCTCGGTGCGATAGTCGGCGAAGTCGCCCTTGCCCCGCTCCCCGCGCCACACCCGAAACGTCGTTTCGCCCATCCCCCTCTCCCGAAGAGGTTAGTCCGCCAAGCGCGCGTCAGGCCTTCTGCGCTTCGATGATGTCCTTCAGGTACTGCGGCATCGCCGGAATCGGACGCCGCTCCATCTGCATCTCCCCGCCACCGCCTTTCCGCAACACGATGTTGAACGCGCCAGCCGCTGGATCCTTGTCCGGGTAGTCGTCGCGGAAGTGGCCGCCACGCGATTCCTTCCGGTCAATGGCGGCGCGCGTCACCGCCTCGGCCACCGAGAGCAGGTGCTCGAGATCAATGGCCGTGTGCCACCCCGGGTTGTACTCGCGATTGCCATACACGCCCACGCGTTTGGCCCGCTCGCGCAGCGCCGCGATGCCCGTGAGGGCGCGCGACATCTCTTCTTCCACGCGCACGATGCCGACCAACTCCTGCATCATCTTCTGGAGATCGTGCTGGATGGCATAGGGCGACTCAGCGCCGGCCGAGGCCCCGCGATCGAACGGCGCGAGCGCCACACGGATGGCCTCGGTCGCCGCGCTCTCGCTCGACGCCGCACCGCCGCGCTTCGTCGCCGCGAAGTCAGCCGCATGCTCGCCGGCCCGTCGCCCGAACACGAGCAGGTCCGACAGTGAGTTCCCGCCAAGCCGATTCGCGCCGTGCAAGCCTGCCGCGCACTCGCCGGCCGCGAACAACCCCGGCACGGTGGACATCTGTGAATCACCGTCCACGCGGATGCCACCCATCACGTAGTGCGTGGTCGGCCCCACCTCCATCGGCACCTTGGTGATGTCGATGTTGGCCAGCTGCATGAACTGGTGGTACATGGACGGCAGCTTGCGCTTGATGTGCTCCTCGGCCTTGGGGATGCGCTCCTTGATCCAGGCGATATCGAGGTACACCCCGCCGTGTGGGCTGCCCCGCCCCTCGCGCACCTCGCGCTGGATGCAGCGCGCCACATGGTCACGGGTGAGCAACTCGGGTGAGCGGCGCGCCGTCTTGTCGCCCTGGGTGTAGCGCCAGCCTTCCTCTTCGTTGTCGGCGGTCTGGTTCTTGTAGTTGTCGGGGATGTCGTCGAACATGAAGCGCTTGCCGAGCGAGTTGCGCAGCACGCCACCCTCGCCGCGCACGCCTTCGGTGACGAGGATGCCCATCACGCTCGGCGGCCACACCATCCCCGTGGGATGGAACTGCACGAACTCCATGTCCATCAATTCCGCACCGGCAGCGTAGGCCAACGAGTGGCCGTCTCCCGTGTACTCCCAGCTATTGCTCGTCACGCTGAACGCGCGGCCGATGCCGCCGGTGGCCAGCACCACCGCGCCGGCGGCGAAGAGCCGGAAGCGTCCGCGCTCACGGTCGTAGGCCAGCGCGCCGCACACCCGATCGCCGTCCTTGAGCAACTGGACGATCGTCACTTCCATATGGACGTCGATCCCCTTGTGGATCGCGTGGTCCTGGAGCGTGCGGATCATCTCGAGCCCGGTGCGGTCACCCACGTGGGCGAGGCGCGGATAGCGGTGCCCACCGAAGTTGCGCTGCAGGATGCGGCCGTCGGGCGTGCGATCGAATACCGCTCCCCAGGCCTCGAGCTCGCGCACGCGGTCCGGCGCTTCCTTGGCGTGCAGCTCGGCCATGCGCCAGTTGTTCACGTACTGCCCGCCGCGCATGGTGTCGGCGAAATGCACCTGCCAGTTGTCGCGGTCGTCCACGTGGCCCATCGCTGCGGCCACGCCACCCTCGGCCATCACCGTGTGGGCCTTGCCGAGCAGTGATTTGCAGACGAGTCCCACGCGCGCGCCGCGCTCGGCGGCAGCGATGGCCGCGCGCAGTCCTGCCCCACCGGCGCCGATCACGAGCACATCGTGCTCGTAGCGTTCGTATTCAGCCATCGCTAGAAGATCCTGAGGTCGGTGAAGACCCCGGTGGCGCAGAGTCGGATGTAGGCGTCGGTGAGCGCCACCGAGAACAGCGAGGTCCAGGCCCACTTGGCGTGGCCGCGATTGCAGGCGCTCGACACGTTGTAGAGTTGGCGGCGCACCGGCGCACCGGAGATGCGGTCGAGCATGCCGCCGACCACGTGGCGCATGGAGTGGCAGCCAAGCGTGTAACCCGTGAGCAGCACGACGTTCAGTGTCATCACCACTGTGCCGACGCCGATGCCGAACTCCACGCCGCCGGCGCCCTCGAACCACATCGCCTTCCACACGTCCCACCAGAGGAAGAACAGGAAGATGAAGGCCAGCAACAGGCCGTAGCGATGCAAGTTCTGCAGGATCAGCGGAAAGGAGTTCTCGCCGAGGTAGGTCTTGCGCGGTTCACCGACGGCGCAGGCCGGAGGATCCGCCCAAAAAGCCTTGTAGTACGACCCGCGATAGTAGTAGCAGGTCATGCGGAACGTGGCTGGGATCGGCAGGATGATCAGCGCCGGCGAGAACGGCAGCCAGCCGGGCCACCACAGCGGCTTGGGGCCGAACCAGGCGTGCGGGGAGTCGCCCCACAGTTCCGGCGCGTAGAACGGCGAGAGGTACGGCCCGAACGTGTAGTTCGCGTTCTGGAACGCGGCCCACGTGGCGTACACGATGAACGCCGAGAGGATGAGGACGATCGGGATGTTGGGGAGCCACCAGGCATCTCGACGGAGGGTCTCGCCGAACTTGCGCTGGTCCATCACCGGCAGCGAACGATGCACTGGGGGGAGCCTCCGGTCGCGGTCGCCCCAATACTGGGGCGCGAAGACGGAGGGCGCTAGACGCGCCGTGGCCTGAGGTAGCCACGTCGCCGAGGCAGCGACATCTTCCCGCTCTCGCCTTCTCCGGGATTCCATGCACCGCCGTTCCCTGAAACCATTCGCGCTCTCACCCCTCGCGCTCTCACCCCTCGCGTCCTCACCCCTCGCGTCCTCGCTCCTCGCCTTCTCGCTCCTCGCTACTTCGTCCTGCGACCGCGTCCTGCACTCGCCAGATCCCGCCCCCGGCGTGCCCCTCGCCCTCGCCGAGCACCGCGCGCGCGTCATCTCCGACCTGCGCTACGCCGTCACGTTCGACATTCCGGCCGCGAAGGATTCCAGCGTCACGGGCGAGGTGACCGCGCGCTTCGCCCTCAGTGATGCCTCCGAACCGCTGGTGCTCGACTTCCGCGCGCCCGCCGACCACGTCCTCGACGTCCAGCTCAACGGCGCGCCCGTGGCGTACCGCGTGGTCCCCGACCACATCGTGATTCCCGCCGCCGCGCTGTCGCGCGGCGAGCAGGCCGTGTCCCTGAAGTTCCGGAGCTCGGACGCCGCCCTGAACCGCAACGACGAGTTCCTCTACGCACTGTTCGTGCCCGACCGCGCCTCCACCGCATTCCCGGTGTTCGAGCAGCCCGATCTGAAGGCGCGCTTCACCGTCACGTTGCGCATCCCTGCCGCGTGGAAGGCGGTGAGCAACGGGCGACTGAGCAGCCGCGACAGCAGCGACGCCGCGCGTCACGTGGTGGGCTTCGCCGAGTCGGAACCCATCAGCACCTACCTGATGGCATTCGCTGCCGGCGTGTTCCAAGAGGAGCGCGCCGTCCGCAATGGCCGCGCCTTCACGATGTACCATCGCGAGACCGACGCCGCGAAGGTGCGTCGCAACGTCCCCGCGATCTTCGACCTGCACGCCGCCGCGCTGGCCTGGCTGGAGGACTACACCGGCATCCCCTACCCCTTCGGCAAGTTCGACTTCGTGGCCGTCCCGGCCTTTCAGTTCGGCGGCATGGAACATCCCGGCGCGATCTGGTATCGCGCCGACGCACTGTTCCTCGATGAGACCGCCAGCCGCAACCAGGAACTGGGGCGCGCCAGCCTGATTGCCCACGAGACGGCGCACATGTGGTTCGGCGACCTCGTCACCATGCGCTGGTTCAACGACGTATGGATGAAGGAAGTGTTCGCGAACTTCATGGCCGCGAAGATCGTCGGGCCGAGTTTCCCCGACATTGACCTGCGGCTGCGGTTCTTCCAGGCGCATCACCCCACCGCCTACGGCATCGACCGCACGCTCGGCGCGAATCCCATCCGCCAGCCGCTCGAGAATCTCCGCGAGGCGGGCTCGCTCTACGGCGGCATCATCTACCAGAAGGCCCCGATCGTGATGCAGCAGTTGGAGACGCTCGTCGGCGAACCTACGTTCCGGCAAGGCCTGCAGGCGTACCTCGCGCGCTTCCAGTTCGCGAACGCCACCTGGCCAGACCTCATCGACATCCTCGACGCCCTGAGCGATGACGACCTCGCGGCCTGGAGCCGCGTGTGGGTGGAGGAGCCGGGGCGTCCGACGATGGCGGCACGCGTGCAGGACTCGGCGCTCGTCCTCACCCAGCGCGACACCTGGCCGCGACGCGCCCTGCGCTGGCCGCAGCTGACCACCGTCGCGCTGGGTGTGGGTGACTCCGTCGTATTGGTGCGCGCCCAACTGCGCGGCGACTCCGCCCGTGCGCGGCTACCCGATGGCGCGGCGACTCCGACCTTCGTGCTTGGCGGCGTCGATGGCGTGAGTTACGGACGTTTCGTGCTGGATTCCGGCTCCCGCGCCGCGCTGCTCAGCCGCGTGCACGGTCTCCGCGATGCGACCCAGCGGGCCGTCGCGTGGCAGACCCTCTACGAGGAGATGCTCGACGGCGCGCTGGCGCCAGCCGCGCTGCTGGATGCGGCGCTCGTCGGCATCCGCGAGGACAGCAACGAGTTCGTGAACACGCAGGTGCTCGGGCTCGCGCGCGGCATCTACTGGCGCTTCCTGAGCGCAGCGGACCGTCGCGCACGCGCGCCCGAAATGGAACGCGTGCTCTGGGAGGCCCTCGAGCGCGCCGCGGCACCGGGACGGAAGGGGACCTACTTTGGCGCCTTGGTCTCGGTTACGCTCACCGAAGAGTCCACGCGCCGACTCGAACGGATCTGGCGGAAGGAGGAAACCCCGCGTGGACTTCCGCTCTCGGAACAGCAGTACACGAACCTGGCCGAGGCGTTGGCAATTCGCACCGTGCCCAACACGGCGGCCATCCTCGACGAGCAGGAGGCGCGCATCACCAACCCCGACCGCAAGGCCCGCTTCCGGTTCATCCGCCCGGCCCTCAGCGCCGACCACGCCGAACGGGCGCGGCTGTTCGAGACGTTCAAGGCCGTGGAGAACCGCCGTCGCGAGTCCTGGGTGCTCGACGCCGTGGGGCTGATGAACCATCCGCTGCGCGCGGACGAGGCACTGCCGGAGCTGCGCGCGAGCCTCGCGCTGGTGGCGGAGATCCAGCGCACGGGGGACATCTTCTTCCCGCTGCGCTGGATGAACGCCGTGCTCGACGGGCATCAGTCGGTGGCGGCGGCCGAGGAGGTCGCGCGGGCGATCGAGTACCTTCCACGTGATCTACCGCGCCTGCGCGGCAAGATGCTCCAGGCAGGCGACGGGCTCTTCCGCGCGGCACGGGTCGTCCATCAGTGGGATCGCCAGGTACCCTGAGATGCAACGCCGAGACTTCGTAGGGCTCAGCGCGGCTGCCTTGGTCGGCAGCCGCCACCTCCTCGCGCAGCCGTCCACACGTTCCGCCGCGACGCGCACCGCACTCTGGCGTCCTCCCGAACTCCGCCCCGCGACCGCCATCTCACTCCGCGCCAACGCGCACCGGGTGCATACCGGCGTCGGCAACGGCGGCATGGCGATGACACTCGGAGATGGCGCCGTCGGCCCCACGCTCCGCATCCGGCGTGGCGAACGCGCGCGGATCTCGCTGCTCAACGAACTCGACGAACCCACGATCCTCCACTGGCACGGATTGCGCGTCCCCGAGGAGGCCGACGGGCACCCGCGGCTCGCCATCGGGACCGGCCAACGCTACGAGTACGGCTTCGACGTGATGGATCGCGCGGGCACCTACTGGTACCACTCGCATCCCCACCACCGCACCGGCCCGCAGGTAGTGCGCGGCATGGCGGGGCTGCTGATCGTCGAGGACGAGGAAGAGGAGGCGCTGGACCTGCCGCGCGGCGCACGTGAGGTCGCGGTGCTCATCCAGGACCGCCGGCTCACCGCCGAGGGAGAGATTTCGTTCGACCCGCAAATGCACGAGCGCATGGAAGGCTTCTTCGGCGACGTCCCATTCGGCAATGGCACGCCATCGCCGGGCATCGCGGTGGACTCGGCGATGTACCGCCTGCGCATCGTGAACGTGACCGCCTCGCGCATCACGCGCGTGGCACTCTCCACCGGCGCTACGATGACGCTGATCGGCGTGGATGGCGGGTTGTTGCCGGCTCCGGTGGCGGTGGATCACGTGGACCTCGGCACCGGTGAGCGCGCCGACCTCCTTGTGGATTTCAGCGGCATGGCAGCTGGAAGCAGCGTCATGCTCAAGTCGCTGGCGTTCCCGCCACCTTACCGCGGCATGGGCGGCATGGGCGGCATGGGCGGCATGGGAATGGGAGGCGGTACACGCCAGGGCGGCGAGATGGATCTCCTCGAGTTCACGGTGACGCGCGAGGTGCGCGAACGCAGGTGGACGCCGACGCCGTTCCCGGCGATCAGCCTTCCCGATCCGGCGCAGGCAGCTCGCACGCGCGAGTTCCGCTTCCAAAACATGCGCATGCAGCACACGATCAACGGACGCCAATTCGAGATGGACCGGATGGACGAAACGGTCCGCTTCGGCAGCACCGAGATCTGGCGATTCACGAACGAGTCGAACTTTCCGCACCCCGTGCACATGCACGAAGTGCAGTTCCGCATCCTCGAGCGCAGGGGCGGGCGTGGGGCGATCTTCCCGTGGGAGCGCGGACTGAAGGACACGGCCCTGCTGTATCCCGGCGAGACCATCTCCGTCGCCGCCACCTTCGACGCGCATCGCGGCCGCTTCCTCATGCATTGCCACAACCTCGTGCACGAGGACATGGGCATGATGATGAACTACGCGATCGAGTAGCGCACCGATGCCCAGCGACCTCTCCCGTCGCGACCTGCTCCGCGCCGTCGCCGCCGCCAGCGCGGTTCCCTGGATGCGCTCCACCGAACTGCTCATCCGCAACGGCCGCGTGGTGAACGCCGACGGCATCGTCGACGCCGACGTCCGCATCATCGGCGAGCGCATCGCCGAGATCGGCCGTGCCCTCACGCCGGGCCCACTGGCCCGCGTCATCGACGCCCGCGGACTGCTCCTGATGCCCGGTGGCGTGGATCCGCACACGCATCTCCACGGTGGATTCGCCGACGACCTCGCCAGCGGTTCCATGGCCGCCCTCGCCGGCGGCATCACCACCGTCGGCACCTTCTCCTTCCCGGCGCGCGAGGAATCGCTCTCCGCTGCCATTGATCGCACCGAGGAGCTGGTCCGCCGCGATGCCATCGCCGACGTCATCCTCCACTCGGCGTTCTGGCCGCTCTCCGCGGAGCGCATCGCCGCGATCCCCACGCTCGCGGCGCGCGGCCAGCCGAGCGTGAAGTACTACATGATGCGCCCCGACTTCGCGGCGCAGATGGACCTCGTGGTCCGCGCACTCGAGGTCGCGCGCGATGCGGGCGTCGTGACGATGCTGCATTGCGAGGACGCCGCACTGCTCGGCGCCGCGGTACGACGCCTCACCGCCGCCGGCCGCACCGGGCTCGAGCACTACCCCGAGTCGCGACCCGTCATCGCCGAGGTCGTCGCCACGCAGCAGGCGGCGGCACTCGCCGAGGACACGCGCGCGCCGATCTATCTCGTGCACATGTCCTCGGCCCGTGCGCTCGAAGCCTGCCGTGGTGCACGCGCAGCCGGACTGCCGATCTTCCTCGAAACGCGACCCCTCTTCATCCATCTCGACGAATCGAGGCTCCGCGGACCAGACCATCGGCTCTACGTGGGGCAGCCACCGCTGCGCCCGCGCCCCGACGTGGAGGCCATGTTCCGCGGCTTGATTGACGGCAGCGTGGATGTGCTCGCCACCGACCACGCACCCTGGACGCGCGAACAGAAGCTCGATCCCGCCCTCAGCATCGCGCGCGTGCGCCCGGGGGCGAGTGACCTCCAGTTCATGCTGCCGATGTACTTCTCGGAAGGCGTCGGACAGCGCGGGCTCAGCCTCGAGCGCTTCGTCGCCACCAGCTCCACCAATGCCGCACGCATTTTCGGGCTGTATCCGCAGAAGGGCGCCATCCGCGTCGGCTCGGACGCCGACATCGCCATCTGGGATCCGCAACGCCGCGCTCTGGTGCGCACCGCCGACGACCACTCCCGGTCCGACTATTCGCCGTACGAAGGATGGACGGTGACGGGCTGGCCGACGACTGTCATCCGGCGAGGGGAGGTCGTGGTGGAATCGGGGCGCTTGGTCGGTCAGGCGGGGTCGGGGCAGCTCGCGTCACGTCAACCGCGGTTGTGAGGAGCGCGATGTCAAAGAAGCGGAAACACCCCATTCCGGATTTCTCATCCAAGCGTGCCAAGACCACGCCTACGGGACGTTCGCCAGCGCCTCCGCGCCCGAACGCCGTGCAGTCGGTGAAGCCGCAATCCACCTCGGCCAAATCTGGACGCCGAGGGAGCTAGGAACCGCCCCGAACAGAACCCGACTGTCGCACTTCGCTACACCCGGTCCGAAATCGAACATTCAGGGAGAAAACACCTTGCGCAGTACATAGTTGGGGCGGACCTTTCCCCGGCCACAAAGCGCCATTTCCCGGTGCCTGGCGCTCTCCCTGCAATGACCGACGAAACTCCCTCCGCCTCCGCGCCAGCTTCCGAACCGAAGACCGAGACGCCGCGTGAGCTGCGCGCCGATCCGGCGATGGCCAAACTCGCCGAGGCGACGAAGGGTGAGTACCGCGTCGAACGCGAACTCGGTCGCGGTGGCATGGCCACGGTCTATCTCGCGCACGACATCTCGCTTGATCGCAAGGTCGCGATCAAGGTGATGGGCGCAGATCTCCTCGCGGCCGGCGACGTCCTCGTGGACCGCTTTCTCCGCGAGGCGCGCACCGGCGCGCGGCTGAACCATCCGCACATCATCCCCGTCTACGCGATTCGCCAGACGCCGGACCTGATCTTCTTCGTGATGAAGTTCATCGACGGCAAGCCGCTCGATGACGTCATCCGCGGATTCGGCCAGTTGCCCATTCCCCTCGCCGCGCGGGTGATCGCCCAGGTCGCCGACGCCCTCGCCTACGCGCATCGCAATGGCATCGTCCACCGGGACATCAAGCCCGGCAACGTGATGCTCGACAAGGAAGGCTGGGTGGTGCTCACCGACCTTGGCATCGCCAAGGTGCAGGAAGCATCGATGCTCAC
>JANJUF010000124.1 GCA_024710705.1 Gemmatimonadaceae bacterium
GTGCCCAGACCGACCGCGCGCAGAACCAAACCGAACTACTCGTCCAACACCCGCCGCACCTCGCGAGTCAGCTCCGCCAACCCGTACGGCTTCGAGATGAAGTGACCGTCCGTCATGCCGAACTGCTGCGCCACCGCGTCCTTCGAGTACCCCGACGTGAACAGGACTTTCAGCAGCGGCTGCCGCGACAGGAGTTCCTGCGCCAACTGCGGCCCCGTCATGCCGGGCATCACCATGTCCGTCATCAGCAGGTCAATCCGCCCCTTGTGCGCCGTGGCGCGTTCCAGCGCCTCGGGGCCAGACGCCGCGTCGAGCACCGTGTACCCCTGCCGCGTGAGCACGCGCATCGCCACTTGCCGGATCGCGTCCTCGTCCTCCACCACCAGCACCGTCTCCTTGCCGCCGGCGTCGAGCAGGCGCGAGGGGCCGGAGGGGCGCTCCACGATCGGCGCGTCCACGCGCGGGAGGTAAATCTTGAAGATCGTGCCGTGGCCCAGTTCGCTATACACCCAGATGCTCCCGCCGATCTGTTTGATGATGCCGTAGGCGGTCGGCAGGCCGAGCCCGGTGCCTTTGCCCGGGGCCTTGGTGGTGAAGAAGGGTTCAAAGATCCGGTCGCGGGTCTTCGCGTCCATTCCCACCCCAGTATCGGCCACCAGCAGCATGACATGCGGGCCCGGGACCACGGTGACGTGGCGCCTGGCCATGTCGGCGTCAATCTCGATGTTCCGCGTCTGGATGGTCAGCGTGCCGCCCTCGGGCATGGCGTCGCGGGCGTTCACCGTGAGGTTGAGCAGCACCTGCTCGAGCTGGCCCACGTCGCCGCGCACGTGGCCGAGGTCGCCGGCGAGGTCGGACACAAAGCGCACGTCCTCGCCGATCACCCGGGTGAGCATCTTGAGCATGTCACCGATCACGCGGTTGAGGTCGAGGACCTCCACCCGCAGCACCTGCTGGCGGCTGAACGCCAGCAATTGGCGGGTGAGAGCGGCGGCGCGGTCGGCGGCGCGGCGGATCTCGAGCAGGTCGTCGCGCAGTTCCGGGCGGTCCTGCACGGCCGGCAGGGCCAGCTCCACGGTGCCGTTGATCACCGTCAGCAGATTGTTGAAGTCGTGGGCCACGCCGCCGGCGAGGCGGCCGATGCCTTCCATCTTCTGCGCCTGCTGGTACTGCATCTCCAGCGCCTTGCGGGCGGTGATGTCGCGCTTGATGGCGATGAAATGCGAGACATTCCCAGCCGCGTCGTGCACCGGCGTGACGCTCTGCTCCTCGGTATACAGGCTGCCATCCTTGCGCCGGTTCACCAACTCGCCGTTCCACGGCTTGCCGGCCAGCACGGAGCCCCACATCTGCTCGTAGAACGCGTGATCCTGCTTGCCGGACCGCAGCAGCTCGCGCGGGTTCTTCCCGATCACCTCGTGCGCAGGGTAGAGCGTGAGCGCCGTGAAGGCCTTGTTCACCCACTCGATGTTGCCGTTGCGGTCGAGGATGGCGATGGCATCGGCGGCCACGTCGAGCGCGGTGGAGCGGAGCAGGGACTTCGTCGCTTCCGCCTCCTGCTCGGTGATGTCGAACAGCAGGCCTTGCAGGTACAGCGGTCGTCCCTCGGCGTCGTTCACGATCTGGGCCGAGTCGTGGATCACGCGCCAGGCACCGTCGGCACGGCGGAGGCGATACACCAGGTCGGTGGGCTTGCCGCTCGCGCGGTCGAGCGCGATCTGGGCAAGAACGCGCTCGCGATCATCCGGATGCAGCAACTCGGCCCAGAGTTGAGGCCGCTCCACCCATTCCTCCGGACTCACGCCGAGGGCCGCCACGGCCGGGCTCACATAGAGCGTGGAGCTCATCTCGTCGAGCGCGGCACGATACACGATGGCCGGAATCTGCTCGATGAGCGTGCGGTAGCTGGCCTCGCGCTCGGTGACTTTGCGCTGGGCGAGGCGGCGCCGTACCCGGGCGCGCAGGAGCAGGCCCAGGGCCGTCATCGCCACGGCCGAGACGATGATGAGGACGGGGGCGAGGCTGCGGAGCGCGCCCGTGGGGTCAGCCCCCAAGAGATACTTGGCGAGTCCCAGCTGGATGAGCGCCACCAGCGACCCGACCGCGGCGAACTCACCCCAGGGGATGTCGCCGCGCACCGGCCCGCGCAGGGCGCGCCAGGCCAGGCCCAGGCCTCCGCTCAGCAGGATGAACAGGATGCCAACCGGGGCGGCGCTGCCGCCGATGACGAGGCCGCGGTAGGCGATGGTCATCGCCGTGGCCACAAGCGCGGCGACGGGGCCGAAGTACAGGCCCGTGATGGCGAGCAGGATGCCGCGGGTGTCGAGGACGAGGCTCCCCTCGACGATGACCGGGTAGGTCATGATGACGATGCCCACGGCGCCGATAAGGATGCCGAGCAGGGCCCGGCGGACACTCAGCGGGCGATCGGCGGTGAGCGGCGTCCGCAGGTCGAACAGCAACGCCACGGCTAGCAGGAGCGAGGCGTTGAGGATGTAGTCCGAGAGGATCGGCATCGGGCGAAGTATCGGGCGGGGGACGGAAATACGTGAGAGGGTGATGGCGCCCATCGCTCGGATGCTGTGGACAGGTATAACAATACCTCTTCGGCCTGAAAGAGGCACCTAAGAGGTATATAGATGTCAAGTTATGACATGATATAGGGTTATCTCACCACCGCACGCGCAGCCACTTCAATGGGCAGGCCGTGCTGGAGACGGGGCTGGACCGGCCAGTGGGCAGCGCCGACGGCTGGCTCAACCGGCTGCTACAGGTCATGCCGGGGACGCGCAGCGGGCGGCGGTTGGGGTTGCTCGTGCGTTGAAAATCGAACGCGAGGCGTTGCATTTTCAACGTGCGTCCTCCACTCATTGCGTATGCCTTCCCCTGCGATCGTCTACCGCATCGACGCCAGCGATCGCATCACTTACGTGAGCGAGGGCTGGGATGTGTTCGCCGGCGAGAACTCGTCCGGCGGGGTGACGGCCGCCGACGTGCTGGGGCGGCCGCTCTGGGACTTCATCAGCGATGACACGACAAAGGAGATCTATCGCCAGGTGTTGGCGCGGATCCGGACGGGGCGTCGGATGAGCTACAGCTTCCGCTGCGATTCGCCTGCGTGCCGGCGGCTGCTGGAGATGCAGATCCGGCTGCACGGCGATGCAGGTGGGGTGGAGTTCCAGACGTCCACGCTGACCGAAGTGGCGCGGGAGCTGGCGCCGGTGTCGCAGGGGGACGGGTCAGTGGGGGCGGAGGAGCTGGAGCCCGGGCTGGTGCGGGTGTGCGGGTGGTGCAACCGGTTTTACGCGGACGGGGCGTGGCGGGAGATGGAGGAGGCGTTTCCGCGGTTGCGGTTGTTGGAGCATCCGGAGCGGCAGATGCTCACGCATGGGATGTGTGAGCAGTGCTTTGAGCGGATGGTGGGGGATCTGTCCGCAGCCGAGGCCGCGGGGACCGGCGGCTAGTTCTCGGCCTTCCGGAACGCGCTGGGCGTACGCCGGGCCGCTGGTTGCGCATCAATCCCGAATGCCGGCGTGGCGGCACCGGAGTTCCGCTGGAACCAGTCCTCGAGCGCCGGGCCGATGCGGGTGGCGACGCGCTCGGTGGCAGGATGGCCGCCGCGCTGCGGGCGCGCGCTCCAGAGCCGCAAGATCACTTCCCGCACGCCTCCCTCGGTGTGCCAGGCGAACGGGAAGTCCAGGCGCACCGGCAGCCGGTCCACCGGCGAGATCTGCTGGCGTTCCGGCCCGTGCGTGTGCACGTCGCCCGCCACGAGCTCAACGTCCAGCACACGCACATCGTCCACCAGCGTCTCGAGAATCGCCCGCACTTCCTCGAGCGTGGTCGCGTTCCGGATCTGTTCTGCCACTTCGTTGGCCCGGATCTTCTCCCGCACCACCATACGGGCGTTCCGCACCACCGACGCAACGCTGGCACCGAACTCGGCGAACTCACCGTAGCCCAGCCAGCGGGTGCCGTAGAACGCGGTCGAGAACAGCAGGGCCGCCGCGCCCAGCATGAAGGCGAAGGTCATCTGCGGTGGCGCGAAGACGACGGACACGCCGAGCGCCGAAATGCCGAGGAAGAAGAACCCCAGGATCTCCACCGTCCGCCGGGCGTCGAGCCCCACGGCGAGGAGTTGGTGGTGGATGTGCCGCCCATCGGCGCGCGAGAAGGGGTGGCCGCGCAGCCAGCGGCGGGCGATGGCGATAAAGGTGTCGAGCAGGGGATAGCCCAGCGCGAAGATCGGCACCAGCGCGTAGAGGTGCCCGTTCGGGGCCGTGGCGCTGATGACGAGGCGGATCGAGAGGAAGAATCCGAGGGTCATCGAGCCCGAGTCGCCGAGGCAGATCTTGGCCGGGCTGTTGTTGAACCGCAGGAAACCGAACACCGCGCCGAGCATGGCCGTGGTGATGAACAGCGACCGGATGTCGTGCAGGTAGAGGTCCACGCCGATGGAGGTGGCCAGGGCGATGAGCGCCACCGTGCCGGCCAGCCCGTCCACGCCGTCAATCAGGTTGAAGGCGTTCGTCATGCCCACAATCCAGAGCACCGTGATGGGCACGGCCAGCGCACCCAGGGCCAGCGCGCCGGACGAGGGCGTGAGGGCAACGAGCTCAATGCGGAAGCCGAAGGCGACGACGCAGAGGGCGGCGAGCGTCTGCGCGACCAGTTTGCCACGCGGCGAGATGCCGACCAGGTCGTCGAACAGGCCTGTCAGGAAAATGATGACAGCCCCGAGGACGATGCCGGGGAGCATGGTCGGGTACGGGAGGGCAAAGTCGCCCCGTCCGAACGACCAGACGATCATGCCAGCGGCGCTGGCGGCCGCGGCGATGAAGATGGCGACGCCGCCCAGGCGCGGCACAGCTGTGGTGTGGACGCGACGGTCGTTGTCCGGCTGGTCCAGGAGGCGGTACCGCACCGACAGGCGGATGATCCACGGGATCAACAGCACCGTGCCGCCGAACCCCATCAGGAGTGCGGTCAGGTGCTGCGTGAGCATTTCGATCGGTGACAAGTGCGCGTGCGGGAGGGTGGTCGGTGAGATTTGCGTGTGACGAACGTGCAGCGGAGATCACCGTCTCGCTATGGGTCACACGCCCCAGCGACCGCCACGGTGAACGCTACAGCATCGCACCGCAGGTGGAAGTGCGCGGGGTCACGCAAGGGCTGCAAATACTCCGCTCGTACCCCCACAGACGACCAATGGTGCCGGGCCGTTACCGCGCAAGTTTGGTGCCGTCCCCGCTATCTGGCCGGGACGCAACCGCATACCTTGTAAGGATATGCACGCCGCCGAAATCCGCCGCCGGTTCCTCGAGTACTTCGCCCGGCAGTCCCACGCCATCCGCCCCTCCTCGACCCTGGTTCCAGGGGATGACCCCACCCTGCTGTTCACCAACGCGGGGATGGTCCAGTTCAAGAAGGTCTTCCTGGGCCAGGAGGCGCCGCCGGAGGGCAACCGGCGGGCCACCACGAGCCAGAAGTGCGTACGCGCCGGCGGCAAGCACAACGACCTTGAGCAGGTCGGCCATACGGCGCGCCACCACACCTTCTTCGAGATGCTCGGGAACTTCTCCTTCGGCGACTACTTCAAGCGCGATGCGATCCGCTTCGCCTGGGAGTTCGTCACCGAGGAACTGAAGATCCCCAAGGAGCACATCCGCGTCACCGTGTACAAGGACGATGACGAGGCCCGGCAGCTCTGGGTGAAGGAGACGGGCATCGCCGCCAGCCGCGTGTACGGACTCGGCGAGCGCGACAACTTCTGGCAGATGGCCGACACCGGCCCTTGTGGTCCGTGCTCCGAGATCTACGTGGACCTCGCGCATCTCGCGAAGGACTTCGAGTTCCCGGCCGGTGCCGGCGGCGACTGGACCGACCGCAAGGCCAAGGAGTTCTCGCTCGACGCGTTCGTGGAGGGCGCCGAGGCAGGGCGCTTCCTCGAGATCTGGAACCTCGTGTTCATGCAGTACGACCGGCAGCCCAGTGGCGAGCTTGTCCCGCTGCCGAAGCCGAGCGTGGATACCGGCGCCGGGCTTGAGCGCATCGCGGCCGTGCTCCAAGGCGTCTACAACAACTACCACACCGACCTCTTCAAGCCGCTGCTTGACCGCGTCGCTGAGGTGACCGGCAAGCCGTATGCGTACCACAGTGACAACTCGGCGAGCTTCCGTGTGTTGGCCGACCACGCTCGCGCCGTGGCCTTCCTGCTGGCCGATGGCGTCTTTCCCAGCAACGAAGGGCGCGGTTATGTGCTGCGCCGCATCCTGCGTCGCGCGGTGCGCCACGCCTACCTCCTCGGCCGCCGCGAGCCCACGCTCGTGCACGTCGTGGGCAAGGTGATCGAGATGATGCGAGGGCAGTTCCCGGAGTTGGGGAGCCGCGAGAAGCACATTCTCGACACCACGCGCGCCGAGGAAGAGCGGTTCCTCGCCACGATCGAGGGCGGCATGTCCCGCTTCGAGGAGCTCGCGCCGCTCGGCTCCACGCAGGGCTCCACGGCCGTG
>JANJUF010000136.1 GCA_024710705.1 Gemmatimonadaceae bacterium
GGGTCCGGCCCATGGCCGCCGTGGTTCTGCCCCGCCCCCCGGCGGGGGGCCTGGCCCAGGTCCGGCGCGGGGCGGGCGCCCTGGGGGGCCGCCACGGTGGTGGAAGCGCGCTACGAGTATCCCTTCCTCGCACACGCCACCCTCGAGCCGATGAACTGCACGGCGCATTTCCGGGACGGCCAGCTCGAGGTCTGGGCGCCGACGCAGAATCCGCAGTCCGGGCGCACGCTCTGCGCCAACACGCTTGGCATCGAACCGGCCAACATCGCCATCCACATCATCCGCAGCGGCGGCGGGTTCGGGCGGCGGCTCAACAACGACTACATGGTCGAGGCGGCGTGGATCTCGCGCGCCGTGAACGCGCCGGTCAAGCTGGTCTGGACCCGCGAGGACGACATCCGCCACGACTTCTATCGTCCCGCCGGCTTCCACAAGTTGCGCGGCGCCGTCGATGCCCAGGGCAAGCTGAGCGCCTGGGAGAACCATTTCGTGAGCTTCGGCGAGGGCAATGGCTGGGCTCCGTCGGCGAACCTCTCACCCGCCGAGTTCCCGGTCGGCTTCGTACCGAACGTGTCGGTGGGCGCCTCGGTGATGCCACTCGGCGTCCCCACCGGCTTCCTGCGCGCACCCGGAAGCAACGCGCTGTCGTTCGTGTTCCAGAGCTTCATTGATGAGCTCGCGCACGCGGCCCGGAAGGATCCCGTCGAGTTCCGGCGCGACCTGCTGGCGTCGTTCTCGCCGCCCGCGCACACCGGAAGCGGACCAGCGCCGCAGTACATGAACCCCGAGCGCATGCGCGGCGTGCTCGACCTGGTGGCGCAGATGTCGGGCTGGGGAAGCAAGGTCCTCCCCCGCGGTACGGGCATGGGCGTGGCCTTCCATTTCAGCCACCGCGGCTACTTCGCCGAGGTCGTGCAGGCCACGGTCTCGCGTCGGGGCCAACTGAAGGTGGACCAGGTGTGGGTGGCCGGTGACGTCGGCAGCGTGATCATCAATCCGAGCGGCGCCACGAACCAAGTGCGTGGTTCGGTGCTCGATGGCATCGGAGAGGCGCTCGCGCAGGAAGTCGAGATCGAGGGTGGAGCGGCGAAACAGGGCAACTTCAACGACTTCCCGCTGCTGCGACTCATCCAGACGCCGCCGGTGGAGGTGCAGTTCCGCATCACCGAGTTCCCGCCAACGGGGATGGGTGAGCCGGCACTGCCGCCGGTGGTGCCGGCACTCACCAACGCCATCTTCGCGGCGACGGGCAAGCGGATCCGCTCCTTGCCGCTCAGCAAGCACAACCTCTCGTGGGCCTAGCATGAAGGCGTGGCTGGAGACGCGTCAGGTCCTCACGCAGCTGGCGGCGTGGCACGGGGCGGGTGTGCCCTGTGCCCTTGCCACGGTGATCCGCGTACAGGGCTCGGCATACCGTCACGAGGGCGCCAAGATGGTGGTGGCGGCCGACGGAGGGCACGTCGGGAACGTCAGCGGGGGCTGCCTCGAGGCGGATGTGCGGGAAGTCGCGCTGCGCGTGATCCGTACCGGAGTGGCGGAGCGACGCGAGTACTGCGGCAGCGCCGGTGAGATCGCCGCCTGGGACCTCGGCGTCGGCTGCGAGGGCGTGGTGGAACTGTTCATCGAACCGGTGACGGATGCCCGCGTGATGGAGTGCGCGCGCATCGAGGCCGAACTGCCGTTCGTGGTGCTCACCGACCTCACGACCGGCGCACGCGAGACCGTCGACGGCGAGGAGGCCGTGGCCCTGCTGGCGGTCGGCGAATCGCGGCTGGTGCACGATGCGGGGCGCGCGATCTTTGCGGACGTGCTGCGGCCACCGCCGCGCCTGCTGGTGGTCAGTGCGGGCGACGATGCGCGGCACCTGGCGACGCTGGCAAGCGCGGTGGGATTCCGCGTGGTGGTGGCGGACCACCGCCCGGGACTGCTGACGGCCGAGCGCTTTCCCGTCCCGATTCGGTTGGTCGAGACGGATGCCGCGCGCCTCGGCGAACGCATCGTCCTCGGCGCCGATGATTTCGCCGTGGTGATGACCCACCACTTCGCCGACGACACCGAGTACCTCCGTGCGCTGCTGCGCGGCCCCGCGCGCTACCTCGGCGTGCTCGGTCCCCGCCAACGCACCGAGCGCATCCTGCGTCTGCTGGGCACTGACGGCACGGTGCATGCGAATCGGATCTTCGGGCCGGTCGGCCTCGACATCGGTACCGACGGCGCCGAGCAGGTGGCGCTGGCCGTGGTGGCCGAGATGCTCGCGGTGCGCAGTGGGCGTCGCCCACGCTCGCTGCGCGAGCGCAGCGCGCCCATCCACACCGACGTGGACGTCGGCGCGTCAGCCGAGTGAGCCCGCCGCTGCGTATCGCGGCGGTGGTGCTGGCCGCGGGCGCCTCGCGGCGCATGGGAACCAACAAGCTGCTGCTCCCGGTGGAGGGCGAGGCGATGGTCCACCGCACGGTGCGCCGCGTGCGCGACGCCGGCTGCGATCCAATCCTCGTGGTGACCGGGCACGATGCGGCGCGCGTGCGCGACGCGCTCGCGCCGCTTGAGGTCGCGTTCACCGAGAGTCCCGATCCCACCGGTCCAACGAGCGCCTCGCTGCATGCGGGGCTCCAGGCCCTCCCCATCGAGGTGGACGCGGCGTTGGTGATGCTCGCGGACATGGTGCAGGTCACGACACCGATGCTGCGGGCGCTGGTCGAGGGTGCGCTCAGCGGAGATGAACCACTCGGGGTGTCGCGCTACGGAGACGTGTTGGCGCCGCCCCTGCTCTTCAGGCGCTCACTCTGGCCGGAGCTGCTGGCGTGGCACGGCGAGGGCTGCGGCAAGGCCGTGGTGCGGGCGCACGAACGCGAAGCGCGCTTCCACGAGTGGCCCGTGGCGGCGTTGCAGGACGTGGACACACCCGACGACTACGACGCGGTGCGCTGATTTCGCGCGACGGTCAGCGGATGCCCTTGGCCTCGAGGCCGTCGAAATGCACGAAGGCCGCACGGATGTCCGGATCGAGCCGCGCCTCGACTTGGTAGAGGCCAGGACTTCCCCATTTCGCATAGGCGATTGTCCCGAGCAGGAGCCGATCGAGTCGCGTGTCGTCGGCTTCCGAGCGTGGTATCGTCACGCCGCGCCCAAGGGCGAAGGCGCGGAAGGCGTCGGCCGTGCCGGCCGGGAGACTCGGCGCCGCCGCGAACTGTTCCAGGGTCCCGAGGGCCGCGCCCTGTGCGGTGAGGAAGCCGCCCACCCAGGCGATGGGGACATCGAGCTCTCCCAGCCGACGCACCCACTCCGGGCTCGGCATCGGTCGCGGCGTGCGCACGTCAGGGTAGATCCCTCCGCCGCCGTACACGGTGCGACCGCCACTGGTCTTGCAGGTGGGACGTCCGACCGTATCGCGCTCGGCGGCGGCGAGCCGGTAGTAGTTCCGCACCGTCACGTCGCGGTACTGACGCTGGACCACCCGCCCGCAGGGCGTCCGCAACTGGCCGACCACGAGCACGAGGATAGAGCCGTCGGACAGCGGGAACCCGCGCATCATCAGTGACTTCCCGAAACTGGGTTGGCCCACGATGAGGGCGCGATCGTGGTCCTGCAGCGCACCGGCCACCAGCTCCGACGCACTGGCGGTGCCGTCGTCAATGAGCACGACGATGGGATACCGGCGTTCGTTCCGGAAGAACGACCGGCGCACACGCCCCGTGTCCACCGACGCGGCGCGGCGTCCCTCGGAGGTGTAGACCACCGCACCCGAGGGAAGGAATTCCCCGGCGATGGTGGCCGCTTCGTCCACGCTGCCGCCGCCGTTCTGTCGGAGATCGAGCAGGAGCCGTTGCATGCCGTCGCGCTCGAGGCGCTGGAGAGCCGAGCGGAGGTCGGATGCGACTTTCTCTCCCATGAAGGTGGTGATGCGCACGTAGCCGGTGGCCGAGTCGAGCATCAGCGCCGCGGGCACCGCGGACTCTTCGGAAAAGCGCTCGCGCTTCACCGTGCGCTCGAGCGTCGCGTAGGTGCCGTCGGCGCGACGCCGTTCGAAGGTCAGCGCCACGCGACTACCGCGTGGGCCGGCCAGCATGATCTCAAGCTCCAGCGGACTCTCCGCCGTCATCGGCTTGCCGTCAATGAGCGTCAGTTCATCGCCCGAGAGGATGTCCTGACGTCGGGCCTCGGTGCCGGCATAGACCGTCGCGACGATGGCCGATCCCCCGACGAAGGCGAAGTCGATGGGGACCGGATGCAGCCGTCCGGCGCGGAGTTCATCCTCCTTGCCGGGCTGAAGCCGGACGGCGGGAATCACGTACGAATGCGGATCGGTCGCCTGCACCATGGCTTGGATGGCCGCCATGAAGAGCCGGTGCGAGTCGAGTGAATCCGGATGGTTGACGCGGATCTGGTTGAAGACCTGGCTGAACAGCTGCAGGTCCTCGGCGGCCGTGCGCGGACGCGTCACCGCCTGCTGGGCGTCCGCACCCGGTGCGGCGACGAGCGCCGCCAACACCAAGAACGAGAGGACCGCGTGGCCTCGCCGCAGCATCACGGCGCGAGGCTCGCGACCTTTGCCGTCGCCGTCGCCCGTTGCGCGGCGTCGCGCCTGGGGGCGATCTCCAGGTAGCGCTGGTAGGCCGCACGCGCCCCGGCCTGATCACCCGTTGCCTCGAGCGAGGCCGCCAAGGCGAAGTGCGCGGCCGCATAGTACGGCTCCATCGTCACCGCCTTGCGCAGCGCGCCGAGCGCCTCCTCGTGTTGCCCCGTGGCCGCGAGGTTCTTGCCGTAGAGCAAGTGCACGTAGGGTTCGTCCGCCGCCAACTCGGACGCGAGCCCGAGTTCCGCGACCGCCGTGACCGAATCGTTCTCGCTGAGCGCCAGCTGTCCGAGCTCAAGGTGGGCCGGATAGTAGGCGAGGTCCTCGGTCATGGCGCGTCCGAAGGCCGCACGCGCCGAATCCTTCGCCCCCGCCCGCAGGTGCATCAGGCCGATGCTGTGCTCCACGAGCGCCTTGGAATCGTAGAACACCACGTACTCGCCGCGGCGCTCATCGCGCGCCTTGAGGGCGGTCAGGGCCTTGCTGAACTCCTCGATGGCCTCGCCATACCGCTCGCGCAGGCCAAGCACGCGGGCGCGTTCGATGCGGAGTCCGATCGGATTGCGGACACGCTTGATGGCCTCCTCGTACTCGATGATGGCTTGGTCGAACTGGCCGAGGCCGTACATCAGGAACGCGCGCGAGGCAGGGGGATACGACGACAGGATGTACTGGATCTCACGCTCGTACTCGCGCCGCGACATCGTCCCGCCGGCTCGGCGATGGTCGTTGTAGTACCAGGTGTAGAGGAGTACGCGATCGAGCGAGCGATACATCATTGGGTTCAGCTGTTGCGCCCGGAGTTGCAGGGAGTCGATGGCGCGGAACTCCGGATTCTCGCGGGCCCGGCGATTCCCGATCATGTAGTTGTTGAGGTCTCCGGGCCGGCGCATCAACAGGGCGACGCGCCGTCCGTAGAGTGCCCCCGGCGAGGAGGGATCCATCCGGGCCGCCCAATAGAACGCGTCCGCGGCCTCCTCGGCCCGCTCGGTGATGATGGCCATCCCGTGCTCGAGATAGGCCAGCGGATCATTGGTGTCGGCGGACGCGGCGAGGCGGGGGCGCGGCATCTCCGGCCCGAGTCGCTGCGCGCCCAGGGGCGCACCAACCACGAGGGCGCCTACGAGGGTCAGGAGGGCGAATCGCATGAACGCTCCGGGAACGGGTGGGGGGAGCATTCGATATGCCATCGGCGACGGATGTCGTCAAGGCGTGATTTTGTGCCAGCGAGCGGGCACGCGCGCGCGTTTCTGGCGGCTCAGCTACGGCAACATGCGCGCAAGTTCTTGCGACGAGGGGAGATGGCATTGCGACGCCCCACGCGAGAGCGACTTCCGCACGCGCGCGATCACGGCGTAGACCGGATCGCGCAACGCCCGCGGCATGATGCGACCCGCCCGACCGAGCAGGGCGTAGATCCCCCCGAGGTAGATGGCGACGGCCAGCACGGCATCGGAGTAGATGTGCACGCGCTCTTCGCCATCCACGGTCTCCACCCACAGCAGCGACTCGACCCCGTGCAGCCCGTGTCGCGTGCGCACCGCCATGCCCGCCTCACCATCCCGCGCCGCGAACCGTGCGGTGCCGCGACGTGTGTCATGCGTGAGCACGAATCGCACGGCCCGCGTGCAGAACCCGCAGTTGCCGTCGTACACCAGCAGCGGCGCCTGCGCGCTCACGGGGGAGCGGACGTCGTGACGCGCGACGGGAATCGCCCCTCGCGGAGGAATGCGACCGTGAGTCGGTGCACCTCCGGCTTACGCATCAGAAAGGTGTGGACGCCATCTACGATCACGTGACCGGCCTCGCCCGGCAAGTGCGTCTGCGCTTCGTCCAGCTTGCCATCGTGTCGTCCGGCGATGACGCCCACCTGCACGCCCTCCGGCGGCGGCAACCTGCGCACCGTGGCGCTGCTGTCGGTGCGCAACTCGTCAATGGGTTCGAGCAGCCAGCCCACCAGCGGCGTGTACCGGTCGGCCGAATGCGATCCTTGGTTGGGAGGCGCCAGCATCACGAGACGTCCCACGCCCTCGGGGCGATCGTCCTGCGCGAGGATCCAGCGGGCGATGATGCCCCCGAGGCTGTGGCCGACGAAGTGCACGATCTCGTGCTCCGGCCGCCGCTTCGCATCGAGATCGCGGCGCACCGCCGCACCGAGCTCGGCGATGCCGCAGCAGTAGCTCGAGTAGCCGATGTTGAGCACATCGTACCCCGCCTGCTCCAGCGCCTCCTGCATCGGGGCCATCGAGAATGCGGTCCGCCCCAGGCCATGCAGCACGACGACCAGTTCACGAGCTTCAGCCGGCGTGGCGTGCTGCGCCTCCGCTGGCCGCGATGCGGCCAGCAAGACAGCCAAGAGATACGTGATGAGGGTCGAACGGCGCATATCCGCAAGCTGGACGAGTCGCTACCATTGTGCCAGCCCTCCGTCTCCTTCTACCCCGCACCATGTCCATCGACGTCATTCGCGCATCGGATGGTACCGCGCTCCACGTCCACCGCTGGCCCAGCCAAGGCACGCGGGGCACGGTGTTGGTCGTCCACGGGTTGGGGGAGCATGGGGGACGCTACGCCCACGTCGCGGCCTGGCTCGCGGCACGGGGCCTTCGGGTGCTGGGCTACGACCACCGCGGCCACGGCCGCTCGGGCGGGCCGCGGGGCGTGATCCCCACCGCCGACGCGCTGGTGGATGACCTGGCGACCGTCACCGACATCCTGCGACCGGCGACGGGGCCGTTCGTGCTCCTCGCCCACTCGATGGGCGGAGCGGTGGCCGCGCAGTTCGTGGCGGAGGCCCGCCGCCCCGTCGATGCCCTGATCCTTTCAAGCCCGGCCCTGGCGGCGAAGCTCTCCGCCGTCCAACGACTGCAGCTCAGGATCGGCCTCGCCATCGCGCCGTTCCTCACACAAGGCAACGGCATCGATGCCAACGACATCTCCCACGACGCCGACGTGGTGCGCCGCTATCTCGGCGATCCGCTCAATCACGATCGTATCTGCGCGCGGCTGGCCAAGTCCGTGCTGGACGGCGGCGAGGTCGCGCGCACCGCGGCCGCAGGGTGGAGCGTCCCCACGCTCGTCGTCTATGCCGGCGCCGATGCGATCGTGGATCCGGCCGGGAGCGACGCGTTCGCGGCCAGTGCCCCCCGCGAGGTCGTGGAGTCCGAGCGCTTCCCCGGACTCTTCCACGAGATCCTCAACGAAGGGGCACTGGCCGCGCCCGTCTTCGCGCGCATCGAGCGGTGGCTCGATGCGCACTTCCCGGCCTGATGCCTACGGCGTGATGCGCACCGGCGCGTCGGCCACGCCGCCGCGCGTGCTCGTCACCCGCGCATTCGCCTCCACGGTCGATCCCGCCGGCACGCGCAGACGCACCGTCACGACCTTCCGCTCGAAGCCTCCGAGCCAGAATTCAGTCCCGCGTCCAACCATGCGTGCGCCACCGCCTTCGATGGTGAGGAAGTCAGGACGGACGATGTGCACGCGCTTGGCCTGCTCCAGCGCGGTGGGAATCCGGCCGGTGTTCCGCACCGTCACGCGCACCTCATGGGTGGCGGAGTCGGCCGAGGCCCGCACGCGCCGCGTCTCGACGTTCTCGATCACGACCTTCGGGAGATCCATCGCCATCGCAAGGTTGAATCGGCCCTGGTTGCTGGCCCACTTGAGCACCGTCTCGGCCGGACCGTTCTGCGACCAGAACTTGGGGTTCGGCCCACCGACCTCCACCTCGCCGAGGTCCGGGTGCATCACCTTGGTCCACATCTGGTAGCCGCGCCCGCCGAACTCCTCGTCGTTGTAGCGCAGCACTTCGTACTGGTCAATGCGCCCGTCGCCGTTGTAGTCGCGCTCGCGGCCGCCGTTCCAGATCTCGTCGCCGTACCAGACCTGCCCCATCTGGAAGTAGCCGAAGTCCGGACCGTGGCCGAAGAGCGGCTGCGGGCGTTCCTGCCCGGCCGGCTGGCCACGCGTGCCGTAGGTCCAGTACACATCGCCGGCGAAGTTGTAGCCGGTGTGTGAGTTGCCCACGGAATCGTAGTGCTGCAGTAGCTTGAGGTCGGACGGGAACACGCACTCGCGCTCGAGGCAGGTGCTCGGGCCGCGCAGGTGCATGGGCACCGACGTGTCCATCGAGTTGGTGACGCTGATGTTCGGATGCGTCACCTGCCAGAGGAAGACCGCGCGCGTCTCGGGCTCGGAGAGCGGGTACTCGCCGGCGCCGAACTGCGTCTGGCCGCGCCCAGTGGACTCGGCCATCGGACGCCAGTTGTACGGATAGTTGCGATGCAGGTCGAGGCCGCCGACCCCGTCCTCGTTGTAGCGGCCGTCCTTGTCGTTGTCGATGCCTTCGGGGAACATGAGGTAGTCGCCGTTGCCCATGCCGACGTTGCGCATCAGTCGGCCTTTGGCGTCCATCGTGTCCACCACGTGCGTGCCCTTGCCGGCACCGACGAACTGGCGCATCTGGCGGATGTAGCCGTCGCCGTCGAGATCCTCACCCGAGTCCTCGTCGAAGAGGCCGTCGCCGTCATTGTCCACCGGGCGAACCGAACTGCGATTGGCCTGCGCGGTGAGCTTGTACATATCCGCGCCGTCGGGATTGTTGTTGGGGCGCAGGTAGAGGACCTTCTCGTCGAGCAGTCGCGTGATCGCGGCGTCCGTGCCGTAGTTCTCGATCACGTGCCAGGCGAGCCAAAGCACGCTCTCGCTGGAGGAGATCTCGCCGGAGTGGCGTCCACCCTCGAAGAAGGCGGCCGGCTTGTCGGTGTGCTTGCCGGTGGCCTTGTTGGTGACGATGAGCTGCCAGATGGCGGCGCCACCGAACGAGGTCCCGACCTGCACGAGCTCCACGAGTTCCGGCTTCTCGCGCGCCCAGCGCTGCATCCAGTAGTTCAGTTCCTCGGTGGTGTGATAGTGCTCGAAGTCCATCACGCCCCACTGCTTGGGCTGCATCTCGGGGTAGTTGACGAGCGGGAACATCGAAGCCCCATCACGCTGACCGGGGACGACGTGTACGCGCCGCACGGTGTCGCGTGGCGGCTGCGGGCCCATGCCCCCGCCCATCTGGGCGGCGAGGGGGGCGCTGGACAGGGCGACCAGGACGGCGGTCGCCGCGAGGGATCGGGCAAGGGTGGGTGCGCGCATCGGTCTCGAGAGCAGGAGTGGGTGGCACGTGACGTCCGTGAGCCTACGCGTGAGCGGCCACCAGCGTTTGACGTGGTGGGCTCCGGTGTTGCACACCGCCCGAAGTTCACTCCCGGCCGGCGGCCCTGTCCAGCGTACGCTGGTGCCGTCGCTCGCCAGACGGCATCTTCCCCGGCACTCACCCCACGCTGGAGCCCGCCGTGACTGACGGCCGCCCGACCAAGCCGACCTCCGAACAACTCGCCTCGTCCATCAGTCGCCTCGGGAGGGCCGAGGCCGCCGACGCGCTGGAAGCGCTCGACCCGGCGACCGCGGCCGCGGTGCTGCAGGCCATCAACCCCTCCATCGCGGGCGACATCATCCCGGAGATGGAGGACGACAAGCGCGACTCGCTCTTCGCCGCTGCGCCCGAAGGCGTCACCCGGCAATGGTCGCTCAATCTCTCGTTCCCCGACGGCAGCGTGGGCCGCCTCATGGAGGTGCCGCCGCTCGTCTTCCGGCCCGACGAGACGGTGGGCGCCGCGTCGGCTCGCGTGCGCTCGGTGCCGCGCACGACGTTCTTCACCTACGCCTTCGTGCTCGACGCCGAGCGCCGTCTCGTCGGCGTCTGCACCATGCGCGACCTCCTCGCCGCCGACGACCACGCGACGCTCGGCGAGATCATGCTGCAGAACGTGTACTCGCTCTCCCCGGTGACCTCGCTCGATGACGCCATGCGCGAGGTGGTGCTGCGGCACTACCCCGTGTACCCGGTGTGCGATGACGTCGGGCGCTTCCTCGGACAGGTGCGCGGCAGCGCGATGTTCCAGGAACAGGCGGTGGAGATCTCGGCCCAGCCCGGCCAGATGGTCGGTGTGAACGAGGAAGAACGCCTGATGACACCGTGGCCGCGCTCGCTGAAGTTCCGGCATCCCTGGCTGCAGCTGAACCTGCTGACGGCGTTCCTCGCGGCCGGCGTGGTCGGCTTCTTCCAGGGCACACTCGACGAGATGGTGATCCTCGCGCTGTTCCTGCCCGTCCTCGCCGGCCAGTCCGGGAACACGGGCTGCCAAGCGCTCGCCGTCACCCTGCGCGGCATGACCCTCGGCGAACTTGACGCGGGCGCCGGCAAGCAGCTCGTCGCCAAGGAGGCGCTGCTCGGTGTGCTCAACGGCTTCCTCGTGGGCCTCGTTGCGGGCGCCGGCATGTATTTCGTGGCCAATGCGCAGGGGAACCCGAACGCGCTCGCCCTCTCGGGCATCGTGGTGATCGCCATGATGGCCTCCTGCGTCATCAGCGGGATTGCCGGCGCCCTCATCCCGCTCACGCTGCAGCGCCTTGGCGCCGACCCGGCGACCGCCTCGAGCATCTTCCTCACCACCGCCACCGACGTGGCCAGC
>JANJUF010000036.1 GCA_024710705.1 Gemmatimonadaceae bacterium
CGTGGGTGAGACCGCGGCGGAGGTCGTGCTCGCGCTGCTTCTCCAACTGCGCGAGGAGTTCGGCCTGCGGGGAGTCCGACGTCGCCCCGGTGCCGGCATAGCGCAGGGCGGCCGGCGCCGGCTCCCCGATGGCCGCACAGAGCAGCGCGAAGGTCTCGGCGTGCGTGGCTATCCAGTCGCGGCGCTCCTGCACGAGCACGGCGCCCTGCTCGGCGAGTGCCGGTTCCCACGCGGCCACCGCGCCCACCGCCTGGCGCGACGAGCCCCGCCTGGCGGCCTCGCGCAGGGCGGCGTTGCGGCGTACCAGCGCGCCGCGGTAGCGTCGCAGCGCGTTGAGATAGCTCGCCGACGTCAGCGCCAAGGTGATGTCGAGGTAGCGTCGGCGCTCGGCGGGCGCGCCGGTGATGAGATCCACGTCGCGCGGCGAGAACGAGACGCTGGGCAGCGCATCGAGCGCATCGGTGAGCTTCTCCGGCTCGGCGCCGTCGAGCAGCACCTTCTTGCGACCGGCGCGGTCCACGCCGGCGCTCACGCGCAGTGCCGGTACGCCGTCGACGTCGGCGGTGATGTTGAAGGCCGACGCCCCGAAGCGAATGAGGTCGCGATCGCGCGCGCCTCGCATCGAACGCAGCAACCGCAGGTAGGCGATGGCCTCGACACAGTTCGTCTTCCCCTGGCCATTCTCGCCGACGAGCGCGATGCCATCGGCGGGGAGCGCGAGGTCCGCCTGCGCGATGTTGCGGAAATCGCGCAGGGCGAGCGTACGGAGCCGCGCCGCCTTCACTTACTCGCCGCGGAAGGTCGGTGGGCGCTTCTCGAGGAAGGCGCGGGTCCCTTCGCGCATGTCGGCGCTGCGCCCGAGCTCGCCGAAGTGCTTGGACTCGAGTGCCAGCGCGTCGTCGAGCGAGAGATCCGCCCCGGCGGTCACGGCGGCGATGGCATGGGCCAACGCGAGCGGTCCCTGCTGCGCCATCTCCTTGGCCATGCTGCGGGCGACGTCGAGCAGCACCTCGGCAGGGTACACGGCATTCACGAGTCCGAACGTTGCTGCCGTGGCGGCGTCGATCATCCCGCCGGTGAGCACGAGCTGCAGGGCCCGCCCGCGGCCGATGAGGCGCGGCAGGCGCTGCGTGCCGCCGTATCCGGGAATGAGGCCGAGTTTCACTTCAGGGAGGCCGAACTTCGCGGACTCCGAGGCCAGGCGCACGTGGGAGGCGAGCGCCAGCTCGAGCCCGCCGCCGAGGGCGAAGCCGTTCACGGCCGCGATGACCGGCTTGTTGAGGCGCTCGATGCGCGTGAAGACGCGGGAGCCGAAGGCCGAGAGGTCCTGCAGGCCCGGTCCTTCGGAAGCGGTGGCGATCTCGGCGATGTCGGCGCCGGCCACGAAGGCGCGTCCCGCGCCGCTGAGGACGATGGCACCGACCTGCGTGCGCGCCGACAGCTCGGTGAACATCCGGTCGAGCTCGGCGATCACCTTGCCGTTGAGGGCGTTGAGCTTGTCGGGACGGTCGATCAGCACCGTGGCGATGCGATCGGCGATCTCGAGCTTCAGGAACTCGTAGGGAGCGGACATCGGAGGCGGACCTGTCGGATCGCGGGGGTCGGCTGTCGGGGGGACGGGTGCAATCTATACATTCGGACGTGCCCATACCCATCGTCCAAGCCGTGCAGTGGTCCCCTGACGGTGCGCTCCGCATCGTGGACCAGCGTCGCCTTCCCGGGGAGTTCGTCGAGCGCGATCTCCGCACGGTGGCGGAGGTCGCCGAGGCGATCCGCACGCTGGCGGTGCGCGGCGCGCCGGCCATCGGCGTGGCGGCGGCGATGGGGCTCGCGGCGGCGGTGTGGCACGCCACGCGGGTCGGGGCCGGACCGGCCCTTCTCGCCGACGTCGCGGCCGTGCGCGCCTTCGTGCACGGCGGGGCGGCCGAATTGCGCGCCGCCCGACCCACGGCCGTCAATCTTGGCTGGGCGCTCGACCGCATGCGGGACGTGCTCGATCGCGATCCCGGCGTCGGGGTGACGCCCCTGACCGCCGCGCTGCGCGCCGAGGCCGAGGCCATCCGGGCGGAGGACGAAGCCATGTGCGCCGCCATCGGCGCCGCCGGGCGCGAGCTGCTGCGCGACGGGATGCGGGTGCTCACGCACTGCAATGCCGGTGCGCTGGCCACGGCGGGCATCGGCACCGCGCTGGCGCCGGTGTACGCGGCGGTGGAGGCCGGGCTGCGCATCGAGGTCTTCGCCGACGAGACGCGCCCGCTGCTGCAGGGCTCGCGGCTGACGGCGTGGGAACTCGCGCGGGCGGGTGTCCCTGTCACCGTGATCACCGATGGCATGGCTGGCTCGGTGATGGCCGCCGGCAAGATCGATCTCGTGCTGGTCGGCGCCGATCGCATCGCCGCCAACGGCGATTCGGCGAACAAGATCGGAACGTATGCCTTGGCCGTGCTGGCCAAGCACCATCGCATTCCGTTCGTGGTGGTGGCACCGTCGAGCTCGATTGATGCGCGGGCACCCACCGGCGCCGAGATTCCGATCGAGGAGCGCGGCGCGGATGAAGTCACGCACCTCGCCGGCGCGCGCGTGGCGGCGGCCGGCGCGACGGTGTTCAACCCGGCCTTCGACGTCACCCCGGCCGCCCTCATCTCGCACATCGTGACCGAGGCCGGCGTGCTCTGCGCCCCGTTCCGCTTCGATCACGCGCCCATCGCCCTTCCACCGGCCTGACGCCCATGCGACACGTCCTCGCGCTCGACCAAGGCACGACCGGTTCCACCGCGCTCGTGATCGCCGAGGACGGACGCGTGGTGGGACGAGGGTACCGCGAGATCACGCAGCACTTCCCGCAGCCGGGCTGGGTGGAGCACGACGCCGACGAGATCTTCGCGCGCACCGTCGAGGCAGCGCGCGAGGCACTGGCCGCCGCGGGCGTCGTGCCCGAGGCCATCGGCATCACCAATCAGCGCGAGACGATCGTGCTGTGGGACCGCAGCTCCGGGCGTCCGCTCGGGCACGCCATCGTCTGGCAGGACCGCCGCACGGCGCGACGCACGCAGCAACTCCGCGACGCCGGCCAGGCGGAGGCGATCTACGCCTCCACCGGTTTGGTCACCGATCCCTATTTCACCGCCACCAAGCTCGAGTGGCTGCTCAAGGAGCGCGCGCGCGGCATCGCGCCGGCAACGCTCGCCGCCGGCACCATCGACAGTTGGCTGATCTGGAAGCTGACCAACGGTGCCGTGCACGCCACCGACCCGACCAACGCGTCGCGCACGATGCTCTTCGACATCAACGCCCTGGAATGGAGCGACCAGCTCTGCGCGCTCTTCGGCGTGCCGCGCGAGCTGCTGCCCGAGGTGCGGCGCTCCTCCGGCGACTTCGGCGTGGCGGCCGCCGCACACCTCGGCCACGCGTTGCCCATTCTCGGCGTGGCGGGGGACCAGCAGTCGGCGCTGTTCGGCCAGGGGTGCTGGAGCACGGGCAAGAGCAAGAACACCTACGGCACCGGCGCCTTCCTGCTGCTGCACACGGGCGACAAGCGTCCGGTGGGCGGGCAGGGGATCCTGACCACGGTGGCCTGCGGCCCGGGCGGGGAGGCCGCGTACGCGCTGGAGGCGAGCATCTTCATCGCCGGCGCGGCCGTGCAGTGGCTGCGCGATGGGCTCGGCATCGTCGAGCGCGCCAGCGAGACGGAAGCGATGGCGCGCTCGCTCGAGCGCAACGACGGCGTGTACTTCGTGCCGGCGCTCACCGGGCTGGGTGCTCCGGTGTGGGAGCCCGAGGCCCGCGGCACGATCGTGGGACTCACCCGCGGCACCTCGCGCGAGCATCTCGTGCGCGCGGCGCTCGAGGCCATGGCCTACGGGACGGCGGACGTGCTCGAGGCCATGCGCGGCGCGAGCGGTGCGCCGCTCGACGTGCTGCGCGTGGACGGCGGCGCGGCACAGAACGATTGGCTCATGCAGTTCCAGAGCGACGTGCTTGGGGTGCCGGTGGAGCGCCCCGACCTCGTGGAGACGACGGCGCTCGGCGCGGCCGGCCTGGCGGGCATCGCGGCCGGCGTGTGGCCCGATGCGGACGCCTTCCATCGGTCGCGTACGTTCAGTCGGTTCGAACCCACCGCCGGGCCCAGCGTCGCGCGACAGGGACTGGGCGGCTGGCGACGTGCGGTGCGGGCGGCCGTGCACTGGGCCCGCGACCGGGACGGCGCATGAAGTTCGCGCTGGTCTTCGTGCTCGGCTCGTTCCAGTTCGGGGCGTCGCCCGAGCGCGCGCAGGACGCTGATCGCTGGCTCGCGCGCGACAAGCTCTACCACTTCGTGGGCTCGGCCGTCATCCAGGGGGCCGGGCACTCAGTGCTGCGCGCCACCGGCTCGGACTATCGCAGCGCCTCGATCACGGCCGGCGCGATCACGTTGGGCGCGGGCATCGGCAAGGAACTCTGGGACCGCTCCCAGGGCCGCTATTTCTCCTGGAAGGACCTCGGCGCCGATCTCCTCGGTGGCGGCACCGCCGCTATCGCCGCGCGACAGTTGGATCGCTGAGGGGCGTCACGCGCGTCGAGCCACGCTGCCCCCTCTCGTCGTGGAGTGAGCGGCGTGCCCGTCGCGCCAGACCTGCTCACCCGCGATTCAAATTCCTATGCTGACTCCGAGTCATTGGACGGGAATCCGCGCATTTTGGTTGCACGCGACCCGACTCACCGGCTTCCTCCGACCTGGCGCCGGGGTCCGACGATGCGACCGTGCTCGGCTATGGGTCTTCGCGCCGCCAGATTGAGTATTGTCTCCGGTGGCCTACGAAGGCGTAGCTGCCGAACACGGCCGCAAACGCAGGGTCCTCGCCGAGCCAGGTGAGATAGTCGAAGGGAATCCCGTCAAAATAAGGTTTAGACGGTCGCTCATCGACGATGACGATCGTCGGCCGGCCCGTCAAGAAATCTTCGACCACCATGCGGCGCGCGGCGTCGAGCACCGCGCGATGGCTTTCGCAGTCGGCCGGAGCTTGGCATGCGGGCCGCGCCAGCATCCTCACCGCTCCCGGAACGAGCCACTGCGCCGGAAAGCGGCTTGTCCAGCGTGCGCCCGTGAGGTTTACCAGTGGAAAGGCGGCTGAAACATTACTGGACAGCACGAGCACGCTCGGGGCCGCGCCCACATCTGCGATGAACGGCGCAAAGGCCTCAACATTACGGTTCCCATAGGGGCCCCGCGCCAGCGAATAGGACACTACGAGCAGCGCCGCCGCCGCGGACGGGATGGCGATCTTTCGAAGCGCCGCCGCAGTGCTGACGGCATCCCATGCCAGCACGAGAACCAGGAACGCGGTCAGGGGAAGGAGCTGATAGTGCCAGCCCTTGGCCTGCACCATGTAGGAAACCGCGAATCCGAGCACGATGGCAAGAAAGCGTATGGCAACCTGCCGCTCCGCTCCATTCCCGGTTCCCCGCAGAACGATTGCCGTCGCGACCGGCGCAAACAGCAGGACTGGCTGCGCCAGCGAGCGGAGGAAACCCGAACCAAAACTGCCGTAGGTCAGAAGTCCGAGCGGGACAATCCGGGAGAAATAGTCCGGGAAGCCGAACCACACGATGGCGAGGTACCCGAGCCCCACGGTCACGACGGCGACATTGGCTGGCGTCAAGAGCGCACGCGCGCTGCGCTGCTGGACAGCGACGGCAAGACCAAGAAGCGCTGGCGCCGTAAGGTAATGAGGCTTGAGGGCAAAACCGATTGCGGCCGCGCTGCCGAGCGCGATGGCGCCTACCGTCGTGGCGCGGACTCCTTTTGGCGACAACACCACCAGCAGCAGATACGGCAACGTCAAGATGACCATCAGGTGCTCGCGCTGACCGAAGGCATCGAGCGGTACGACGAAAAGCGCAGCGACGGCGCCCAGGAGCAGGCCTCGCCGAGAACGCAGCGTCAGTGCGTCGGCGTCTCGGAGCAAGTGCTGCACCACGAGTAGAACGCCGCCGCACAGCAACACGATGTACAAGGCGAAGCCAATCGAATCGGTCGTCCCGAGAGCGTCCGCGAACCACAGCGCAGGCACGGTCAAGAAGACCGCTAATGGAGGATTGATCTCCATGATGCCCGAGTACAGCTCCACCCCACCAAGCCACTGGCGCGTCGCGATCAGATACCAGCTGGAATCATGGTTGAGCATCAGCTGTCCGTATGCAAGGCTCGCGACGACTGTCGCAGCCCCAATTAGGCGTGCGTCAACGGAGTATTCGCGCCCTGATACGCTGTTTCGGTCCGTCAGGGAGGTGGTCCGCGCCAATGTCAACACCGACACTGACGCGCCGGCGACCACCGTCGCCTGCAGGAACGGCAATCCGAGCCGGCTTGTGACCCACCACATGATGGAGCTGCTTAGCAGAAGCCCGGCGAGCGCGCGCGCGAGAAACAGGCCAGGCTGTCGCACGCGCCCGGCGCAGCCGGCCGCCGGACGAAAGTGTCCCGGCGACACGATGAGCGCGGCGACAACGAAGCCCAGTGCGTTGGACTCGAGAGGTGCGCGTGCGAACGCGGTGCCGGCGATCGCGGAGACGAGCACATGCGCGATCGTTGCGATGCGACCACCAAGCCGTCCGACGTGCCACCACGGGGCAGCGTGGATGCTCATCTCGGCGCTCTGACAACGGCGAACAGCGACAGCCCGAACGGGACCGGAACACGCCCCACCCAGTGGCGCTCGAAGCGGAAGACCGCGGAGAGCAGTGCGTTGAGACCGCGCGCAGGTATCTCGTCAGTGGCCTCCTCGGCGCCGAACAAGCCATTGAGTCCGCGGTGCACCGCCGCGAGCGGGAACAACAGCGTGTTGAAGTACCCGACATTAACCGCGCGCTGGCCGGCGGCGGCGATCACTCGCTTGAGGGAGCGTGCGGTATAGCGCCGATAGTGGTGATGGGTCGTGTCGTGCGACGACCACAGCCACGGCATGGCCGGTACGGTGATCAGGAGCGAACCGCCAGCCTTCAGTTTTCGACCGAGCGCCTCGAGTGCGGCGACATCGTTCTCGACATGCTCAAGGACGTCGAAGAGGCCGACGAGATCGTACGCGGCGTCTGGCTCCGCGACCTGATCGGGCAAGGCACCAAGACTCACCGGGAATCCAGTGTTCGTTGCCAGCCGCCGCGCTTCGGGATCGAACTCGAAACCCTCAATCTGACCGTAGCGCGACAGCAGTTCGAGATTGCCGCCGGTGCCGCACCCCGCCTCGAGGATGCGCGCATCCCGGCCAAGTTTCACCTCGCGTTCGATCAACGCGCGGATGATCGCCCGACGGCCGACGAACCACCAGTGCACCTGCTCTTGGGCAGCCATGCGGTCATACACCGCGCGATCCATAGACGTAGACTCCGCGGAGCGAGCTAGAAGCCCAAGGTGGATTGCACGACGTAGAGCGGACGACCTCGTACTTCCTTGGCGATCCGCCCGACGTACTCGCCCATGATGCCGAGCGCGAGCATATTGAGCCCGCCCATGAAGAGCACCACGGTAAGTAGCGACGCATAGCCGGGCGAGTCCACCCCGAACACGAGGGTGTGGATGACGATGAAGGCGGCGTACGCGAAGGCGGCGATCGCCGTGAGCGCCCCAAGATAGGTCCAGACGCGCAATGGCGCCGTGGTCGAGGCGGTCAGGCCGTCCAGCGCGAAGTTCCAGAGGCGCCAGTATTTCCACTTGGAGGTGCCTGCGGAACGTCTCGCGCGCGTGAACTCCACCGTCTCGCGCGCGAAACCCACCCAGGAGTACAGTGCCTTGTTGAAGCGCGAGCGCTCGCTGAGGCTTCGCAGCACCTCGACCACTTCGCGATCAAGCAGCCGGAAATCCCCGACGTTCTCGCGGATCGGCTGTTCGGCGAAGCAATTGTAGAGACGGTAGAACCCGTTGGCGGTGACGCGCTTGTACCAGCTGTCCGACGTCCTGTCCGTCCGAACGGCTTCCACCGCCTTGGCACCGGCCAGCCACTTGACTACCATTGGTTCGATCAGCTCTGGTGGGTCCTGCAGATCGACGTCGATCGGGATGATCGCGTCGCCCGACGCATAGTTGAGGCCGGCGGCAACGGCCGCTTCCTTTCCGAAGTTGCGAGAGAGGTTGACGAGCTTGATGCGCATGTCGCGCTGCGTCAGCGCCCCGAGGACCGCCGCCGTAGCGTCGGTGCTGCCGTCGTTGACGAACACGATCTCGAGGCTCGTCTCGGCCGAAACCAGTGCGGCCGCCCGTTCCAGCACCGGTAGGGTCCGGTCGAGAAACGGGCGTATCGCTTCCTCTTCGTTGAACACGGGCACCACCAGAGACAGTCTCTGTTGCCGCGAGTTGATCATCGTGCGCTCCCGACGATGTGCCCATCGCCTAAGGTGTTGGACGGGTTCAAGGGAATCCGACGCAAGCGTCGCTTCAGCGGTGCCTGGCAAGACCACTGATCGAACCGGGGAGACCGGAGGGCGGTCGTGCGCTTCCATCTCTATTCGACTCAGCCCAGTTCCGTCGGCACACATTAGTCACGGGTTCGACAGTTCGGTTTGCGATAGCGTAAGTATGGCGCGGTGGTGAGCCGGGTGCCACGGGCTGTCAACGGTCAGTAGCAATGTCCCCGGTTTGCATTTAATAGGTCGGTCCCTTTTCGTCATGGTGGTGGCGCGGCATGCCTTGTTCGTGGTGCGTGCGTCGCTGCGTCGCGCCCGCGCGCGTGTGGCTCGCGACCGGCGTTGGCAGTTTCGAAGTGAGGGCGGGGCCCACCGCGGTCAGCACCCGCGCCGGCGTCGCGTGCCGGCGGCGGCTCCACAATCCCCCCGGCGCCATCCATCACCGGAGCGTCGCCGCGGCAACGACGACCGCGAACTCCTCGACCCGATGCTCCGCGACCGGCGGCGGACTAAGGTGCTGGCCCGCCCGATTCGACCGTCACCCGATACTCGCATGCCGGAGCGCCTTCGGCCCGCCTGCCCGGAAGCGCCGCCAGATCCGATTCACCTGCCCAGCACGGAGAACGGGGCCGCAGCGGCGTTGCCGCCTACCGCAACCTCAACGAGCCGTCCCGCACTCGCCGCATCACCACCCATCGCCGCCCCTCCGCCGTGCTCAGCGCCAGTCGCTCCAGGACCCGTCCGCGCAACGAGGGAGCACGGGGGACCCTCCTACCGCACTGACACGGGGACATCATCTGTGGCGTACGACGGGGCTCAAGGTCACGACGTGCGCGTGCCCCGCCACCCCCGACTATATTGCGGAGGTCGTCTACCGGAGCCGTTGATGCATCCTCGCACGAAATTCCTCCTCGGCGGTGTCGTGGTGCTCGGGGCCGCAGGCGTCCTGATGGCCGGAGCCATCAAGGACACCGGCATCTACTTCCTCATGCCCTCGGAGCTCGAGGCCAAGGTCGCCTCCGACCCGAGCCTGATCGGCACCGGCGTGAAGGTCGGTGCCAAGGTCGTGCCGGGCACCGTCGTGCGCGATTCGTCCGGGCGGCAGGTTGCGTTCGAGATGACCGACGGCAAGGCGACCTATCCGGTGGTGTATCGCGGGATCATTCCCGATACCTTTTCGGACTCTGTCGAGGTCGTGGTCGAAGGACGCCTCGATGCCAGCGGCACCTTCCAGGCCACCACGTTGCTCGCCAAGTGCGCCTCGCGCTATGAGTTGGCGCCCGAAGGCTACGAGGCGATGCGCGACGCGTACAAGTCCGGGGCCACGCCGCCGCACGTCCCGTGATCCTCGTTGGGGAGCTCTCACTGTGGATCGCCCTCCTGATGGGACTCTGGGCGGTCACGCTCTCCTTCGCGGGTGGGTGGCTCCGCCGCGAGGACCTGATCGTGTCGGGCGAGCGCGGCCTGTTCGCCGCGACCGGATTCGTGGTGCTGGCCTCGCTCGGGCTGTGGACCGCGCTGCTCACCAGTGATTTCTCGCTGCGCTACGTGGCATCGTTCACGAGCGCGAACCTGCCGATCGTCTACAAGTTCTCGGCCTTCTGGGGTGGGCAGGCCGGCTCGATGCTCTTCTGGTGCCTGGTGCTGGCAGTGTACGGTGCGCTTGCCACCTGGACCAACCGGAGCAAGAACCGTGCACTGATGCCGTGGGTCACCGGCACGAACGCGCTGGTTCTCCTCTTCTTCGTGGCCGCCACCGCCATCGCCGCCAACCCGTTCGAGCGGCTCGAGTGGGTGCCGCCCGACGGCCGCGGACTCAACCCACAGCTGCAGAATCCGGCGATGGCCATCCATCCGCCGCTGCTGTACTTCGGCTACGTCGCGACGGCCATCCCCTTCGCCTTCGCCGTCGGTGCGCTCGTCACCCGCCGGCTCGACGCCGAGTGGCTGGGCGCCGTGCGCAAGTGGTCGCTCATCAGCTGGGTCTTCCTCACCGTCGGCATCCTCCTCGGCATGTGGTGGGCCTACGTGGAACTCGGTTGGGGCGGCTACTGGATGTGGGACCCGGTGGAGAACGCGTCGCTGCTCCCGTGGCTGACGGGCACCGCGTTCCTGCATTCGATCATGATCCAGGAGAAGCGCGGGATGCTCCGGAAGTGGAACGTCACCCTGGTGGTGGCGACTTTCCTGCTGAGCATCTTCGGCACCTTCATCACGCGTTCGGGCATCATCGCGTCGGTGCACTCGTTCGCGCAGAGCGACATCGGCGCCTGGTTCGCGACCTTCCTGGTGCTGGTCTTCGCCGCCTCGGTGTGGCTGGTGTCCATTCGGCTCAAGGACCTGGAATCGAAGGCTGAGCTCGAGGCGATGATCAGCCGCGAGGCGGCGTTCCTTTACAACAATCTCGTGCTGGTAGGCATCGCGTTCTCGGTGCTGTGGGGCACGCTGTTCCCGATCCTCTCCGAATGGATTCGCGGCACGAAGATCACGGTGGGGGAATCGTTCTTCAACACGGTGAACGTGCCGCTCGGCCTGTTGCTGCTGGCACTCACCGGCATCGGCCCGCTCATCGCATGGCGGCGCGCCTCGGTGGCCAACATCCAGCGCCAGTTCGCGGGCCCGGCCTTCGTGGGCGTGGTGGCCGCGGCGGCGCTGTGGACCCTCGGCGCCCGCGAGCTCTATCCCCTGATGGCCTGGGGACTGGGCGCCTTCGTCGCCGGCACCATCGTGCAGGAGTTCTACAAGGGCGTGGGCGCGCGCATGCGCATGCACGGGGAACACGTCGCGTTGGCGTTGGTGCGGCTGGTCTCGCGCAACCGGCGCCGCTACGGCGGCTACATCGTGCACGCCGGCATCGTGATGCTCTTCTCGGCATTCGCCGGCATGGCCTTCAAGGCCGAGCACGATGTCACGCTGACGGATGGGCAGGTCTTCACGACCAAGGATCCCTACGGCCGCGAGTGGACCTTCACGAGCGAAGGCATTTCCGCGTTCAAGGCGCTGAACCGCGACGTGGTGGCCATCGCGCTGCGCCCGGAGTCCGAGGGCCGAAGCTTCCCGGTGCTCACCAGCGAGAAGCGCCAGCACTTCGATTCCCGCGGGAACCCGACCTTCCAGCCGTCCACCGAGGTGGGCATCCTCTCGCTCGGGCGCCAGGACGTGTACCTCGTGCTCGCCGGCACCATCGGTGACCGCGCCGAGGTGCGCATCAACTTCACGCCGCTGGTGATGTGGGTGTGGAACGGCGGCATCCTGATGGCCCTTGGCGGGCTCATCGTGATGTGGCCCCAAAGCGAGCGGAAGCGGCAGGGCGGGTACGTGACCGAGCTGGCGCCGCAGCACGCCGAGGCGGCGGGCGTCTGATGGTGGACCGTCGCGAGTTCCTTGTCGGGCTGGGCGGCCTCACCGCCGCGCTGCTGGCGCGGGAGCTAGGTGGGCAGCAGCAGGGCAACTTCGCGCCGATGGACCAGAACGCGTACCGCCCGGTGCTGCGTCCGGCCAAGCCGAACGCCACGCCGCAGCTGACGGTGGATGCGCGTGACGCGCTGGAGAAGGAACTGAAGTGCCAGTGCACCTGCGTGCTCGACGTGTACACTTGCCGCACCACCGACTTCACCTGCGGCGTGTCCCCGGCCATGCACCGCGACGTGCTGCGGTTGGTGGACGGCGGCTACACGGCCGAGGAGATCAAGGCGGCCTTCGTGGAGACGTACGGAGAAGTCGCGCTTACGGCCCCGGTGAAGCAGGGCTTCAACTGGGCAGGATACTTCGTGCCCTCCATCGTGATGGCCACCGGCGGCGTCGTGCTCACGATGATGCTGCGACGCTGGACGCAGCAGGCGGCGGCCACGGCAGTGCCTGCGGGGTCTGGCGCCGCGCCAAGCGCCGTGGCCGCGAGCGACGTCGAGATGGCGCGCCTGCAGCGTGCGCTCCGCGACGACGGCGACGACGACTGAGATGCTTGCGCTCCTGGTCGGCAGTATCCTCGCGGTGCTCGGGCTGGTGTACGTCCTGTATCCGCTGCTGCGCGGTGGCGAGAACGCTCCGCTACCGCCCGACGCACCTGAGCTCCGTCCCGAGGCCAGTGCCATCGATGCCCTGCGCGAGATCGAATTCGACGAAGCCACCGGCAAGCTCTCGCCTGAGGACTACGCCACGCTCAAGGCGACGTACACGCCGATGGCGCTCGAGGAGCTGCGCGCGCGCGAAGCCGGCGCGGTCATCAGCGCACCCGTCGCGGACCGCGCTGCGGAAGAAGCCGCCGAGGCCCTGATTGCACGGGCGAAGCAACGCGCGCTGTTCTGCGTGGAGTGCGGCGCGCCGGTCGGTTCCGAGACGGCGCTGTTTTGCGTGGAGTGCGGCGCCGCCCTCGCGGCCTGAGGCGCGCGGTCAGCGACCGCGCGGGTTCGTCGCCAGCCACTGCAGCGCCACCGACGCCATCGCGCGCACGCCCACCGGCAGTGCGCCTTCGTCAGCGGCGAAGAGCGGCGAGTGGTTGCCCGGCACCGTCTCCGGATCCAGCCCGTCGGCCGTCACGCCGAGGAAGAAGAAGAATCCCGGCACGCGCTCCTGGAAGAAGGAGAAGTCCTCGGCGCCGGTGCGCAGCGGCACCACGCGCACGCGGTCGGCGCCGGCCACGCGTTGCAGCGTCGGTACCATCGCCTCGGTGAGCGCCACGTCGTTGTTCGTGACGGTATAGCCGGAGTCGATGCGCACCGTCACGCGGGCGCCGGAGGCCTCGGCGATGTTGGTCGCCGTGCGCTGCACGCGCTCGAAGATGTCGGCGCGCTGCTGGCGGCTGAACGTGCGGATCGTCCCCACGAGGCGGGCACTGTCGGGGATGATGTTGGAGCGGATGCCACCCTGGAACTGGCCGACCGTGACGATCGCAGGGATCTCGGTGATGTCAATCTGTCGCGCGACGATCGTCTGCAGCCCCAGCACGATCTGCGAGCCCACGACGATCGGATCCACGCCTCCCCACGGACGCGCGCCGTGCGTCTGACGGCCGTGCACGGTTATGTAGAACGAGTTCGAAGCGGCCATCGTCGGGCCGGGCCGGTACGTGATCTCGCCGAGGCGGCCCGGGCCCACGTGCAGCCCGAAGATGGCGTCCACCTTTGGGTCGTCGAACACGCCGTCGGCGAGCATGCGCTCGGCGCCACCGCCGCCCTGCGGATGCCCTTCCTCGGCGGGCTGGAAGATGAAGACCACCGTGCCAGGCACCTGCGCCCTCATCCCGGCGAGCACTTCGGCGGTGCCCATCAGGATGGCCACGTGATTGTCGTGCCCACAGGCGTGCATCACGCCCACTTCCTGGCCGTTGTACTGCGCGCGCACGCGTGACCGGAAGGGAATGTCCACCAACTCGGTGACCGGCAGCGCGTCCATATCGGCGCGCAGCGCGACGACGCGGCCGGGCCGTCCGCCGCGGAGGATCCCGACGACGCCGGTTCCGCCAACCCCTGTCCGCACCTCAAGGCCGAGTCCGCGCAGGTGCTCCGCCACCAAGGCGGCGGTGCGCGTCTCGAAGCCGCTCAGTTCGGGGTGCTCGTGGATGTCGCGGCGCCACGCCACCACCTTCGCGTTGATGGCCGCCGTCCGGCGATCCACTTCGGCGGCCAGTGGCGAGGGCTGCGCCGCCAAGGGCGCGGAGATGGGGAGCGCAATCAGGCTCGCGAGGGCAATGCGGACGACGCGACGGGACATCACGGAACCTCGATGAGGCGGTGAACGGGCTGCAGAAAGATGACGCCGGCCGCGCTGCGCCAGAAGAGGACGGCGACGATAGATTCTGGCCATGTCCGACTCGCAATCCCAACGCCAGCTCGACGCACTTGCGCAGGAGTTCGCCGCGGTGCGTGCGCGTCTTGCGGCTCTCGATGCGGCCGTCTCCGACGCACAGTGGAGCCGCCGTCCGTCAACAGCGGAGTGGTCAGTGGCGGAATGCGTGGCGCACCTGAACCTGACCTCGGCGGCCATGGTGCCGCGCATCCGCGCCGCCCTGGTGGAGGCCCGTGCGATGCCGCCCATCGGAACGCGGGCCTACCGTGCCGGTGCCGCCGGGTGGCTGCTGGCCAGCATGATGGGTCCCGTGCCGGTCGTACTCGGCGTCAAGCTTGGCAAGGTGCGCACGCCGCCGCCCTTCGTTCCGGGCAGCGAGCTGCCGCGGCCCGCGGTGGTCGCCGAGTGCCGGCGCTGGCAGGAGGAAGAGGTGGCGCTGCTCCGTGACGCCGTGGGGCTGGCCATTGACCGGGTGTCCATCCTGTCCCCGTTCGCGGCCAACGTGCGCTACGACGGCTACTCGTCGCTGCGGACTGTGGTGCGCCACGAGTTGCGGCACCTCGTGCAGGCCGAGCGCGCGCTCGCGCGACTGCAGCCCTAAGTCCCACGGCGCCCGCTCAGGCGGGGCGCGAGAGCGGCGTGGGCAGGCGAAGCGTCGTGGACTCGTCGTCGTTGATGGCGATGGCCACATCCAGCGCGGTGCGGGCAGCGGCCTCCAGCAGCGGGATGCCCGGGCCGAGGTAGCTGCCGCAGAACCAGAGCCGCCGGCCGTGCTGGGTGTGCAGCAGGCGCACGGAACGTGCGCCCTCCAGCGAGGCGGCGTTCACGACGGGGCGCTCGAAACGCGCATGGGCGCGGATGGTTTCGGCCTTGGCGTCGAGGATCGGATTCCAGGTCTGGAAGACGGGCGACTTGGCGTGCAACTCGGGCTGCACCTTGTTCATCCAGATGGTCGCCATCGGTTTGTCGTGCGCGTCGGTGGTGATGATGTTCACCGGCGCCCAGTAGCGGCGGTCGCGCGGCGCCAGTCGCGGATCGGTGTGGACCACGACCTCGCTCGGCTCGTAGGCGAAGCGCGCGAGCGCCTCGCGCTCGCGGCGGTAGGCCGCGTCCAGCATCGTCGTCGCCTGGTTGGCCTGCGTGGCCACGACCACGTGGTCGAACACCTGCTCGCCGCCCTCCCAGCGCACCCGCACGCCGTGGGCGGAGGGACTGATGGTCTGCACCCGTACGCCGCAGCGCAGCTCGGCCACGGGTTCCGTCAGCCGCCGCACCACTTCGCGCGTTCCCATCACCACCCGGCGCACACCGCCGAAGGTGAGGCCGCGCGTGAGGTAGTCGAGGATCACGCGCGCCGGATAGGCGCGCACGGCAGACGCGCTGCAGGTGCACACGGCGGCGAAGGTGGGAATGAGGAACCCTTCGGAGAACTCGGGGCTGAACTTGGCATGGTCGAGCCAACTGCCGAGGGGCTGTTCGCTATCCTGGATCTCGCGAAGGGCGATCGGCGCGAGCCGGTAGATCCGCACGAGGTCGCGGTTGATGCGCAGCGCGGTGCGACCGATCGGCAGGGCCGGGAGCGGCACGGAGCGTCCTGCGACCAGCCAGTTGGCGTACCGATAGTAGGTGTCGCCGTCGAGAGCGCTGAATGAGCCGGCGTAGTTCGTGCGCTCGAGCTGCACGCCGAGTTCGTGATACTGCGCGATCAGCGTGGGATAGTAGCCCTCGTAGAGCACGCGGAGGGGCACATCCACCCGGGCGGTGCCGCCATCGTGGACGAGGTCGAGCGCGTGGGCGTCCATCCCCGCCACTTCGTGCCGTTCCATCAGCGTGACCCGATGGTGCGTGCTCAGGCGCCAGGCGGCCGAGAGTCCGGCAATGCCGCCACCAATCACGGCGATGTCGAGTCCCATCCGCATGGGGGCTGCTCCGAGGGTCCGGGGAATGCTGGGGAAGATGACGCGGGGGCCGCCCGGGCGGTACCCGCTGGCGGATGACACGGTCGCGCTCGAAATGCCGTAGGATTCAGCATGGCAATCCACGCGCAGGAACCCGTCCCGCAGGTCCCGGCATCGCCCGCCCCAGCGACCACCCAAGGCCCTCCGGGTGTCCCGCAGACGCGCGCCGAGGTGCAATCGCTGCGTGCCCAGCGCTCGGAACTCTCGAGCCAACTCACGTCGGCGGCGCGACGCCGTTCGGAACTTGCCGAGCAGCTCGCCGACGCGACGCCGGTGGAGCGCGCCGGACTCGAGGCACGCATCGCCCAACTCGACCAGCGCATCCTCGACATCGAGGCCGAGATCGGCCGCACCGGGCAGCTCATCGCCCAGGCCCCCGGTGAACTGCTCACCAATCGAACCGTCCAACCTCAAGGCCCGATGCGCCCCGACCTCACCGCCATCTCCGTCGTGTTCACGATTTTCGTCCTCGCGCCGATCGCCCTCGCGGCGGCCCGACTCCTGTGGAAGCGGGCCAATGCGCCGATCCAGCCGGCGATCGATCGGGAAACGGCTGACCGGCTGCGGCGGCTCGAGAGCGGCGTGGACGCCATCGCCATCGAGGTCGAGCGGATCTCCGAAGGCCAGCGCTTCGTGACCAAGTTGATGTCCGAGCGCGCCCAGCAGAAGCTCGAGGTCCCGCGGAGCTGAGGACTAGCTGGAGTAGTACGAGGCGTTCTCTTCCACGTAGCCCTTGGTGAGGTCGCAGCCGTAGGCCACGGCGCGCGCCTCACCCACGCCCAGCGCGATTTCGAGATCCACCACTTCCGCGCCGAGCGCTTTGCGCATCACCGCGTCGTCGAAGGCCAGGCGCTCACCGCCGCGGACCACCTGAAAGCCGTTGATCCAGGCGTCGGTGCGCGCCGGCGTGATGGTGCACTCGAAGCACTTGCCCACCGCCATGAGCAGGCGCCCCACGTTGGGATCGGCCCCATGCACCATCGTCTTCACCAGCGGCGAGTTGAGCACGCTCTTGGCGATGCGCCGCGCCTCGTGGTCGGTGAGAGCCCCGCGCACGGTCACGCGCAACAGGTGCTCAGCGCCCTCGCCGTCGCGCCCGAGGGTCTCCGTCATCCGCACACAGCCAGCGAGCAGGGCCTCGCGGAAGGCGGTCTCGTCCACCGGGCCGGCGAGGCCGTTGGCGAGGATCGCGCAGGTGTCGGACGTGGAGGTGTCGGTATCCACGCTCAGCATGTTGAAGGAGCGCGCCACGGCCTGGCGCAGCATCTCGTCCAACGTCGCCGCTTCCAAGGCGGCATCCGTGAAGATGTAGGCCAGCATCGTGGCCATGTTCGGCTCGATCATGCCCGAACCCTTTGCCACCCAGGTGATGGTCGCGTCGCCCACGCTCATCGAGTAGGCCTTGGGGTGGGTGTCGGTGGTCATGATGCCCTCGGCGCCGACGAGCGGATCGTCCTGCAGGTCGCGCGACATGCCCACCACGCCGCGCTCGATCTTCTCGATCGGCAGTGGAACGCCGATGACGCCAGTGGAACTCACGAGCACGCGGTCGGCGGCCGTGCCGAGTTCCTTCGCCGCCGCCGCGGCCATGCGGCGCGCGTGCTCCACACCGGCGCTCCCGGTGGCCACGTTGCTGACCTTGCTGTTGGCGATGATCGCCTTCAGCCGGCCCGCCTTCAGGGTTTCGCGCCCGAGGATGATTGGCGCGCCAGGGAAATGATTACGCGTGAAGACGGCGGCGGCGGCCGCTTCGACCTCGCTCACGAAGAGCGTGAGGTCCTTCGCGTCGGGCTTGAGCCCGACATTGCGGCTGGCGCAGCGGAAGCCGCGCGGGAAACGCGGCCGGTCATGGAAGGCGGGCATAGGTCGCGAATCTTAACGCCTCCCTGCGGGCGGCGTCTGCCTCTGTGACCACGGTGTCCCCACCGTTCCGCAGGACCACAGGAGACCAACGCATGCGTACACAGCTCAGCACCTTCGCCCTCGCGGGCCTGATCCTCATCGGCAGTGGCGTCGCCGGCGCGCAGGCCCCGGACCGCGCCGCACCCGCCCGTCGGCCCATGCCCGGCATCGCCGAGCGTGGACTCGGCGTGACCGAGATCCTGAACGCCCGCCGTGCGCTGGACCTCACGCCACGGCAGGTGGCGCAGCTCGACTCGATCGAGCGCGTGTTGTGGGCGGAACGCCAGCGCATCCAAGCGCAGGTACGTCCGATGGGCGATTCGCTGCGTGCCCGTATGTGGCGCGACGGCGTCCCTCGCGACTCGGCGAGCCGCGCCGCGCTGCGCCGGGAGATGGAGACCCGCCAGGCAGCCCTCCGGCCGCAGATGGAAGCCCTGCGCCAGCGCGACTCGACCGCCCGTGCCGCCGCCGATCGCATCCTGAACGACACGCAGCGGACGAAGCTGCGCGAAATGCAGGCCGAGCGCCGCGGCTTCGAACGAGGCATGCGTGCCGGTCGCGGACCGGCGGGACGCCGCGGTGCGACGATGGGTCGCGACGGCCGCCGTCCGCAGGCGCGGCCGATGGCGCCGCGCGTGAACCCGACGCGGCAACCGCCGATGTAGTGCGGGCGGCGCGCGGATTGCGATGGGACCGGGGGGGACACAGCTTGTCTGCGTCCCCCCCGGATGTTTTTTCCTCCCCCAGCCTCCGAGACTCCGATGACGGCACCGACGGCCCCCCAGCAGTCCTCCCTCATCGAGGATCTGGTTGACATCTGGTACGCGCCCTCGGCCGTGTTTGCGCGGCGGAAACGCGGACTCTGGGGACCATTGGTGGTGGTGGCAATGCTCTGCTCCGTGCTGCTTGTCGTGAACGCCGGACTGATGCCGGGCGTGATGGAGGCCGAGGTCCAGACGGCCATGCGCGAGGCGATGCTGAAGAATCCGTCGATGACCGCTGCGCAGGTCGAGGGGATGCGCGCGATGTTCGAAGGGTCCATCACATGGGGCCCGGTGCTCTTTGTGCCCGTGGTCCTCTTCCTCCTCGGTCTCGCCGTCTTCGCCGTGGGACGGCTGTTCGGCGGCACCCTCACGTACGCCACGGGCGTGATGATCGCCTCGCTGGCGTACCTGCCCCGTGTGCTCGAGCTCCTGCTCGTGACCGTGCAGTCGCTCGTCCTCGACACGTCGATGTTTGTCAGTCGCTACCAGTTCTCGTGGGGCGTCGGCCGCTTCCTTGATCCCTCAGGCCCGCAGTGGACGCTGAACCTGCTGGGGCGGATTGACCTCTTCACGCTCTGGGTCACGATCCTCATCGCGATCGGACTCGTTCACGCAGGCAAGGTGGAGAAGTCCAAGGCCTACGCTGGGGCCGCGATCTGCTGGGTGTTCGGCGCGCTCCCTGCTGTGTACCAGCTCGTCAGCGGGACGTAGGGCGGGCTACGGCGCCGTCGGGCCGTCGTGTGCACGGGTGCGGGAGCCTTCGCTCCGTCTGCCGCGCGACGGCATCGGCCGAATCGAGCAGTGTCACCGCCGGACCCCCGAGCGCCTGGATGCGCCCGCGTGGCGGTCCCCATTCGGGGCGAATGATGCGGACCCGCGCACTCGGCGCTCGCGCGCGGATCAGAAGCGGAGAGAGAGGCCGATGCTGATGCCGTCGCGCGGGCTGTACCCGATGAGCGGAGTCGGCCCGCTGGGTCCGAGCACGTTGCGCCACCGCTCCGTCTCTCGGTTCGCGACGACGCCGCCGAGACCCAGAACAACCCCCAGCCACGCGCCCGCCCGCACGGACGTGCCCAACCGGCGCGGGGACAGGATGCAACTCCAGATCTCGTCCGACTCCGGGTCGTTGCACGAGTGCCAGGTGGCGTATCCGGCTCCGGCACCGACGAGCGTGAAGAGGGCGGTGGAGCCCAGGTGCTCGCCGATCGAGTACGGTCGCATCCCGGTGCTCACTTCAAGCCGCTGCACGTGCTTCCACGGAGCGATCAACACCTCGTCCGTGCGGTCGAAGCGGAAGGCGATGGAGTCGGCGTCCGCCCGATGCACAATGGCCGTGCCGCGCAGCGCCTCTTTCGTGTCGCCGGTCGGCTCGGCACGGACCACCGTGATCCGGATGCGCGAGCGCTCGGGGAGTTCGGGCCGCAGCTGTGCGCGCGCCGGCCCCGCCGCGGTGGCGGCGAGCAGGCCGCTCAAGATGAGGAGTCGGAGGCGTGTTCGCATGCTGGTCGTGCTGCAATACCACCTGCACCCGCCCTTGGTGCCACTCGTGCCCTAGGGCGGTGGCGCCGGCCGCCCTGAGCGGCCGTCAGGGCGCGGTCAACTTCCTGGCGAAACAGTGCTTCTGCCCCACCTCGATCTCCGTCTTGTCCACCTTCAAGTAGCGCGAGATCTTCTCGGGATAGGTGTCGAGTGGCGCCCGCTCGAACCCGGCGCTCAGGAACAGCTCATCGGAGTATGACACCGCGAAGAGTTCCTTGTATCCCCGCGCCGTGGCCAGGTCCACGGCCGCCTGGATCAGCTGCCGCCCGTACCCTAGCCCGTGCGCGTCCTCGTCCACGGCCAGCGAGATCAACTCGACCACACTCGGCGAATACTCATCGAGCGCGACGCAGCCGAGGATTCCGCCTTGGGCGTCGCGCAGCACGCGATAGTCGCTCAGGTGGTTGGCGGCGAACTCCGGCGTGCGCGCCAACGTGAGCCCCGACTCGGCGTAGCGATTGTTGAGCGAGAGGAGCTGCGGGATGTCGGTCTCGTGCGCCGGCACGATGCGGGTGCTGAGGTGGATCATCGCTCGACCGCCTCCAGGCGGGTGAGGGCAATGCGGATGGGCACGAGCGTGGCGACGATGCACAGCAGGGCCGCCGCGCCGAAGCCAAGGATCATCTCGGTGGGCTCGATGGGCTGGCCGAAGGCCTTCGCCGAGAGGTAGCCATACACCGGCCGGGCCTCGAGGATGATGACGCTGCCGATGAGGGCCACCGACGCCATCATGTAGAGCAGGCCGCCGAAGGAGGTCGGGATCTGGGCCGCGTTCTCAGTCTCAAACTGCGGGAAGAACGTGCCGAACCCGATGGCCATGCCGGCGAGGGCGAAGGTCATCAGGGCGATGCTGCCCACCGACACGAAGAACATGAAGTCGCTGACCTGCAGCATGAAGTTCGTCACGCCGACGATGGCGATGGCGAGAATCAGCAGCGGCAGCGTGCCTACCCAGAACTTGGCCCAGAGCAGGTCGCGCACCGCCATCGGGCTGGAGCGCAGCAGCCACAGCGTGCGCCCCTCGAGCGAGACGCCTGGGAAGATGAAGCGTGCGGCGATGGACGCCAGCACGAAGCCCGCCAGCACGAGGTTCAGGAATGGCACCACGTTCACGAGGAAGAACGTGATGCCTTCGCCCCGCAGCGGCAGGAACTTGATGTTGTACACGTAGACGATCACCAGCACGGCCAGCAGGATGAGCTGCGACCACTGCGTGGTGTCGCGGAAGAAGAGCCGCAGTTCCTTGAGCACGAGCTCGCGGCGCAGGGTGCCGAAGGGTGCCAGGACGAACGCCCCAAGCGACGCGAAGACCCCGCCCTGCTTCACCCAGCGCTGGGCGCTCTCCTGTGCCTTGCTGAATCCGGTGAGGTAGAGCCAACGGTGGAGCAGGGCGCCGACCACCACCACGGCCGCAGCCGTGGCCCAGAGCATGTACATCGACAGCCAGTCCGGGCGACCGATCAACCATCCCATCGTCGCCTTCTGCACCCACTCGCTGGGTAACAGCGGCGAGGTCGGCGTGCGCAGGATGGTGATGAACTCCATCAACGAGCGGAAGCCTTCGGGGCGGGCCAGCTGCTCCGGCCGCACGAGCCGGAACAGCAGCACGATGCCGCCGGCGGCCAGCACCGCGATCACGCTCAGGATGTCGCGCGTGCGTCGGGCCGGAAACACATTCACGAGGATCAACGTCAGCGAACTGCCAAGCACCGCCGGGATGATGAACATCGGCAGCATCACGAGCACCGCGACGATCGGGAACAGCCATCCGCCGCTGTACACGATGCCGTAGGCGGTGAACATCGGGATGGCCACGATGGCCACCATCCAGCTCGACGCGATGATCGTCTCGAGCAGCTTCGCTCCGTACAGCCGCAGCCAGTCCACCGGCGCCGAGACGAGCATGTCGAGATCCTTTGCGAGGAAGAAGCTCGAGAGCGCCGTGATCACGTTCGAGAGGAGCAGGATGGACGTGAAGCCGAGGAGGATGAGGCCGAGCAGCTTGCCGGCCAGCAACGCGCCGATTTCCTCGACGCCGCGGAAGTACGTCAGCAGCCGGTAGAGCACGCCGAAGACGAAGGCCCAGAACATCGCGCCGACGAATCCGAGGATCGCATAGCGCGCCCCGCGCCCCTTCTCGCCCGCCACGGTACGGGCCCGCGCCGTGAGCCACTTGGGTAGCAGCAGGTGCAGCAACGGCGGATCCGGGAGCGCGGCGCCCGGATCGATCGCCCCGGAGATCCCGGGAGCCGGCAGGATGTCAGGCGTCGAGGACATCCATCAGGTCCCGGGCGGCGTTCTCGCCGGTGAGTCGGAGGAAGAGTTCCTCGAGTCCCTTCTCGCCGCCCTGCAACTGCTGGCGCAGGTCGGTCATGGTGCCGTAGGCCTTGATCTCGCCTTGCACGATGATGGCCAGCCGGTCGCAGAGCGACTCGGCCACCTCCAGCGTGTGGGTGGAGAAGATGATGGTGTGGCCGCGGTGCGTGTACTCGCGGAACAGGTCCTTGAGGATGCGCGCCGCCTTCGGATCGAGCCCCACCATCGGCTCGTCCACCACGATCACCTCGGGGCGGTGCACGAAGGCACTCGAGATGATCAGCTTCTGCCGCATCCCGTGCGAGTAGCTCTCGACGAGCTCGTCGCGCCACTCCTCGAGGTCGAAGAGTGCCAGCAGTTCGCGCGCGCGGTGCTCCACCTCCGGTCCTTCCTGGTCGTACAAGCCCGCCACGAAGCGCAGGAACTCGGCGCCCGTCAGCTTCTCATAGATGAAGGGGCGGTCCGGGATGAAGCCGAGCTTGGACTTGGCGGCGACCGGATCGGCGATCAGGTCCACGCCGGCCACCCGGATGTTGCCGCTGGTCGGCTTGAGGATCCCGGCCATCATGCGCAGCGTGGTCGTCTTGCCGGCCCCGTTGGGCCCGAGGAAGCCGAAGAGCTCCCCGCGCGGGACGACCAGGTCAATCCCCTTCACGGCGGTGAAATCCCCGTAGCGCTTCACGAGCTGTTGGATCTCGATCATCGGGCGTCCAGGACCTCGAGGCGAAGTGTGCCGATGAGCCGCAGGAGTTCGGCCTGTTGGGTGAGTCCGCCGCGGACGAAGCGCAGGTGCGCGGCGTCGGCCGGGAACTGCCCGAAGGTCGGGTCCACCGCGACCCAGTCGCGCAGCCGCACTTCGGGCCACGCGTGGTAGTAGAACTTGCCGTTCACGTAGGCGAGCCCGGTGGAGATGCGCGCCGGGATCCCCACCGCGCGCGCCAAGGCCACATAAAGCTGCGTGTGTTCGTTGCAGTCACCACGCCGCGTGCGCAGCACCTGCACCGCGCTCGGCACCGAGATGGTGATGGCCTTCTCGAGCGAGTCGTGCACCCAGCGGTTGATGCGCTCGGCCACCACGCGCGGGTCGCGCTCGTTGCCGGCGATGCGCACCGCAAGCGCGATGATGTCGCGGTCGTTCACCTGGAGCAGCGGCTCGGCGGCGAGTTCGGCGGCGAAGCGCGTGCGGAACCCTGGGGTGCGGGAGGCGAGCGACCAGTCGGCCTGCAGCGCCGACGAGGCCTCGCGGGTCACGCGGAGCACGTCGCCCGTGAGCGACTGCCGGTCGCCGGCGATGGCGAAGCCGTCGAGCGAGGCACCGCTCAGACGGACGGCCAGCGAGGAAATTTCCGAACTCGGCAATGTCGCGGCGGCGATGGCGGTGCCTTCGAGGAGATCGCTGAGCGAGGTGCGGTCGGTGGCCGCCGCGTCGGCCGCTGTGCGGCCGCGGGTCCAGTTCTCGAAGGCGATCTCGTAGGCCATGCGGCGCAGCGTGATGCCGCCGGGCTGGGTGGCGAACACCACCCCACCTTGGGCATCCACCCAACCGGAGAACCCGCCACCGTCGTCCGTCTCGAGCTTCCACGCCCGCACCGTGTCGTCGTGGGCGGTCACGAACAGCTGCCTGGCGGTGTCGAACGTCGCGCTGTCCACCACCGTAAAGAGCGACTCGGCCGCGATGCGGAAGCGCACATCGCGCGGCGACATCGTCTGCGGGTCGAAGCTCGAGAGCGTGACCCTGCGGCCGACGCGCGGCTCGGCGATGAGCACGGCGGCGGCCGGCATCAGTTGCGGGACGAGGATCGGGCCCTCGACCGCGACGCGTTGGGTATCGCTCGGCTGCCCCGGCACGCGCAACACGAAGGCCACGGCGCTGTCACCCTCCACCGTACCGACCGCGCTCATCGGCGCGTCGGGCGCGTCGATCTGCACGTCGAAGCGCCGCAGGGCCAGGGCGCGCGAGAGGGTGATCACGCTGCGTGCGCTGGCGCGGATCTCACGGCCGCCCACCGGGAGGTCGGCCACGAAGTAGTCCACGACCTCGAAGGTCGTGCCCGTGGTGTCGATGGTCGTCGACGCGAATCCGATCTGCCGTCCGTTCTGCTCGACCACGAAGAACGTGGCGCCGGTGTTGAGGCGCATCGCCGCTTCGGCGAGGATCGCCGAGCGTTCGCGGAAGAATTCGCGGCGGACCAAGGCGGTGAGGCCCGCGGCCCAGGCGAGCAGGATGACCGTCGCCGCGAGGCGACGCCCGCGGCCCTTGCCCGCGGCGATGCGCGCGCGCTCGGTCATCCGCGCTGCGCGTCGCGGGCGCGGCGATACCACTCCGCGGCCTCGGGGGAGCGCCCCAGGCGATCGAGCACGATGCCGATGCCCTTCAGCGCCCGCCAGTTCTCGGGATCAAGCTCGGCAGCCCGCTCATACGCGGCGCGGGCGTCCTCGAGTCGGTCGGCGTGATTCAGCGCCTCCCCCACGTAGTAATGCGCCTGCGCGTGATCGGGCGCGGCGGCGATGCCCCGCTGCAGGGGTTCGATGGCGTCCTTCCAGCGTCCGCGGCGGCAGGCCAGGATGCCCTGCTGCACCAGGATCTCCGGGTGATCGGGCCTGAGCTTGGCGGCCTGCTTCAGCGCCTTGGCGGCGTCGTCGTACTTGAGCATCGCGCCCAGCGCGCTGGCGCGGGCGCAGGCGACCACGAAGCCATCGGCGCCCGCCTCCGCGGCGCGGTCGAGCGCCTTGACGGCCGCCGCCGCGTCGCCTGTGCGTTCCAGCGCCGAGGCGTAGGCGGCGGCACGCGCGGTGTCGCCCGGCCCTTGCTCGAACGCGAGCCGCAGCGCCTCGACGGTGGGTCGGCGATCGCGCGTCGGCGCCTCGACCGGAATGCGCGTCGGTGCGCTTGCCGCCGCAGCGGCGGCAGCCCGCGCGGCCATGGCCTTCGGGTCCACCACCACACGGATCGGATGGATCGGGGTCGCCTTCGAGGTCGGCGCCCGCACACCATCGATCCGACGCGCCACGAAGCGCGTCTCCTCTAGCTCACTGTCGTCGTACGACCACTCCCCGCACACCGGCGGTTCGCGGAGCGGAACGGCCACGACGTCCTCCCCGGCGCCGGCGACCTCCATCGGCACCAAAGGCTCCCCGTCGAACATGCCGAGGGGGAGCTGCTGGGGATCGGGTGCGGAGGGGCCTTCTTCGTCGGACAAGTGCGGCGGTCGGCGGTCTGGGATGTCAGATGAACGGATGGGACAATCTAGCCGTTCGCCAGGCGCCAAGCGGCGGTGGCAGAGGGGGCGGCCCGTGACCGCCGTCACCGAAAGTCTTCCATAAAGGCTTCCCTCCAGCGAACTTACGTGACTATGCCCGGCGACGCCCTGATCGTGCGCGGTGCGCGCGAACACAATCTGAAGAACATCAGCGTCACGATCCCGCGTGACCGGCTCACGGTCATCACGGGATTGTCGGGGTCGGGCAAGTCGTCGCTGGCCTTCGACACGATCTTCGCCGAAGGGCAGCGCCGGTACGTCGAGTCGCTCTCGGCCTACGCGCGGCAGTTCCTCGGGCTGATGGAGAAGCCCGACGTGGACGCCATCGAGGGGCTGTCGCCGGCGAGCTCGATTGAACAGAAGACGGCCGGCGCCAACCCGCGCTCCACCGTCGGCACGGTCACCGAGATCTACGACTACCTGCGCCTGCTGTATGCGCGCGCCGGCACGCCGCACTGCCCCAATTGCGGGCGCCCGGTGGCCCGCCAGTCGGCCTCGCAGATCGCTGACCTCGTGCTGGCCTGGCCGCCCGGGACCAAGATCGAGGTGCTTGCCCCGCTCGTCCGTGGCCGCAAGGGCGAGTTCCGCGACCTGTTCGAGGACGCGCGCAAGCAGGGCTTCGTGCGGGCGTTGGTGGACGGCGAGCTCATTGACCTCGCCGAGCCGCCCAAGCTCAATCGCAAGCTCAACCACGACGTGTCGGTGGTGGTGGACCGCCTCACCGTGCGCGCCGAGGACCGCGGCCGGCTCACCGATTCCATCGAGACGGCGCTACGGCTTGCTGAAGGGCTGGCGGAAGTCGTCCGCCACGAGGGCAGCAAGCGCGGCACGCAGCTGTTCTCCGAGAAGTATGGCTGCCCCGACTGCGGCATCTCGATGCCGGAGCTCGAGCCGCGGCACTTCTCGTTCAACTCCCCGTTCGGCGCCTGCTCCACCTGCAGCGGGCTCGGCACCAAGCGCACCGCGAGTCCGGAACTGATTCTCGGCGACCCCAGCATTTCGATTCTCGAGGGCGTGATCCTGCCTTGGGGCGAGCCCGACGGCTATCTGCGCCGCGTGATCCTTCCCGGACTCGCCAAGCAACTGAAGTTCGAGCTCAACTCGCCTTGGGGGAAACTCCCCGACCGCGTGAAGTTCGAACTGTTGTACGGCACGGCGAAGAAGAAGGGGGAAGACGAGACGCGCTGGGAAGGTATCCTCTCCAACGTGCAGCGCCGCTACACCGAGACCACATCGGATACCGTGCGCTCCGAGCTCGAGGAGTACATGGTGGTTGGGGTGTGCCCCGACTGCCACGGCCGCCGCCTCAAGCCCGAGTCGCTGGCCGTGACGCTACACGGCCGCAACATCGGCGAGTTCACCGAGGGCTCGGCCGCCGAGGCGCTGGCGTTCGCCGAGAGCGTGCCCGTGCGGGAGCAGGGGAAGCCGGGACTGGATCCGGGCATCGCCGGCCCGATCCTCAAGGAAGTGCGCGAGCGGCTGCGCTTCCTGGTGGACGTCGGCCTCGATTACCTCACCCTCGACCGCTCGGCGGAGTCGCTCTCCGGCGGTGAGGCCCAGCGCATCCGGCTGGCGACGCAGATCGGCTCACGGCTGGTGGGCGTGCTCTACATCCTCGACGAACCGTCCATCGGACTGCACCAGCGCGACAACGCGCGCCTGCTCGAGACCCTGAAGCGCCTGCGCGACCTCGGCAACACCGTGCTCGTGGTGGAGCACGACGAGGAGACGATCATGGCGGCCGACCA
>JANJUF010000055.1 GCA_024710705.1 Gemmatimonadaceae bacterium
TCATCGCCTGCGCCAACGTCGCCAACCTGACGCTGATGCGTGGCGTGCGGCGTGAGCACGAGATGACCGTGCGGGCCGCGCTGGGCGCTGGCACCGGGCGCCTGCGCCGGCTGCTGCTGGCCGAGAATGCCGTGCTCGCGCTCAGCGGCGCGGCGCTCGGATTGGTGGTGGCGTATGCCGGCGTCGGCATGCTCGCGGCCTTCGCCGCACGCGTCAGTCCGCGTGCCGACGAGATCCAGGTGGACGGCATCGTGCTCGTCTTCACGTTGGTCCTCGCGCTGGCGGTCACCGCGCTGCTCGCCTTCGTGCCGAACATCGGCAAGGAGGATGCGCTGGGCGAAGGCCTCCGCGCTGGCGGCACCCGCGGCGGTGGCGGGAGCAAGGGGCAGAAGCGTCTGCAGCAGGCGCTGGTCGTCACGCAGGTGGCGGTCTCGCTGGTGCTGCTCACCGGCGCCGGGCTGCTCACGCGCTCCATGCAGAAGCTCGCCGCGGTGGATCCTGGCCTGGTCGCACCGAACGTGCTGACGATGGAGCTGCCGGCCGACTTCACGCAGCAGATCGCGCCATCCCAGCTCATCGCCCGTTACGAGCGGATGCAGAGCGAGCTCGGCACGCTGCCGGGCGTGGAGCTCGTGGGCGTGGGCAGCAACATGCCGCTGCGCGCCTCGGGCTTCCAGCTCGAGGTGAAGGCCGAGGGCCGTGCGCTGGCATCGGGCGAGGCCCAGCCCACCGCCGAGTATCGCACGGCCGATCCGGGCTACTTCCGGGCGGCGGGAATTCCGGTGCTCGCCGGGCGCGACTTCTCCAGCACCGATCACGCGAGCGCACCGAAGGTGGTGATCATCAACCAGACGCTCGCCGAGCGGCTCTTCCCGGACTTGGATCCGGTGGGCCGCAACATCGGCTGGACGGGTGACGTGCTGCGGTTCATCGGCATCTCCGATGAGTGGCGCCGCGTGGTTGGCGTGGTGGGCAACACCAAGGACGGTGGACTCGATGCCACGCCCATCCCCGCCGTGTTCACGCCGTTTGCCCAAGGCGATTTCCCCACCGGTGGCCTGGTGATCCGTGCCGGCGTCGAGCCTTCCGGCATCGCCACCGCCGCGCGGGCCATCGTACGTTCGATTGACCCATCGCAGCCGGTGGAGAACGTGATGACGGTGGACGAGATCCGCGACGAGAGCATCGGGCCGCGGCGGCTCAACGCCCTGCTCGTGGGGTCGTTTGCGATGCTGGCGCTGGTGATCGCCGCCATCGGAATCGGTGCGGTGCTTGCCTTCTCGGTGAGCGTGCGCACCAATGAGATCGGTGTCCGCATGAGCCTCGGGGCGGCACCCGGGCGCGTGCGCGGGATGATCCTGAGCGAGGGTGGGCGGCTCGTGACGATCGGGCTCGTCCTTGGCGTCGTCGGGTCGCTGGCGCTGGCGCGTTCGATGCAGAGTTTGCTGTTCGGCGTCGAGCCCACCGATCCGGTCACGCTCGTGGCGGTGGCGGTGGTGCTGGGGGCGATTGGTGTGGGGGCCTGCTGGGTGCCGGCGATGCGGGCCAGCCGGATCGCGCCGTCGGAGGCGTTGCGGGCGCAGTAGCGAGGCCCGTGCGCGCAGCAAGCGCCCTGCTGCTCCTGTGCGTCGGCGGCGCCCTCGCCGCCACGCACTCGAGCGACAGCTTCACCGTCGCCACCTACAACATCCGCCACGGCCGCGGCATGGACGGCCAAGTGAACCTCGAGCGCACCGCCGCCGCCATCCGTGCGCTCGAGGCCGACGTGGTCGGCCTGCAGGAGGTGGACCGCGGCGTGGCCCGCAGCGGCAGCGTGGACCAATCACGCACGCTCGGCGAGCAGCTCGGGATGTCCCACGCCTTCGGCGCGTTCTTCGCGTATCAGGGCGGCGAGTACGGCATGGCCATCCTCTCGCGCTTCCCGATCTTACGCAGCGAAGCGCTCCGGCTCCCCGACGGCAACGAACCGCGCGTGGCCATCCTCGCCGAACTCGAGCTCCCCTCGGGCCGCCGCGTGCTGGCCGTGAACGTGCACTTCGATTGGGTGCAGAGCGACAGCTTCCGCTATCAACAGGTGGAGGCGCTCGCCGCCGTGCTCGATACCGTCTCGCTGCCAATGATCCTCGTCGGCGACTTCAATGATCGACCCGGTTCGCGCACGCTCGAGCGCTGGCGCCCGCGCTTCGCCACTCTGGAGAAGCCGGAGGACGATCGGTTCACCTTCTCGTCCCTCGCGCCGGAGCAGGAGATCGACCACATCCTGCTCGGCCCGATCGCAGCCTGGATGCCAGCCCGCGGGCGCGTGGTGGCGGATTCCGTCACCTCGGACCACCGGGCATTTGTCGGTCGCGTGACCCTCCGCTGACGGCCGCAACCGGTACATTCCCCCCTCTCCTCCCGCCTCAGACCCAATGCTCAAGCGCCTCGCGCTGCCCTTCATCGCCGTGCTGCTCACGCTCGCCGCCATCGTGCTCGTGCGCACGTTGCAGGTGCCCGACCCCGCACCGGCCGCCGCTGCGGGCGCCGTCGTCGAG
>JANJUF010000074.1 GCA_024710705.1 Gemmatimonadaceae bacterium
ACGCAGATCGTCGCGTTCGCGTTCAAGCACCTCGGGTTGATGGTCACCATCAACCAGCGCATGGACTTCGACCAGATCGAGCTCATCGCCAGCGAGTTCGGCTACATCGCCGTGCGCGAAGAGGACTACGCCGCGTCGGCCGAGGAGGACGTGGTCACGGATGCCGCCGAGGATCTCAAGCCGCGGCCGCCCGTCGTCACGATCATGGGTCACGTGGACCACGGCAAGACCTCGCTCCTCGACTACATCCGCAAGGCCACGGTCGTGGCGGGCGAGGCCGGCGGCATCACGCAGCACATCGGCGCCTACCACGTGTCGCTGCCCGACGGCCGCATGATCACGTTCCTCGACACCCCCGGTCACGAGGCCTTCACGGCCATGCGTGCCCGCGGTGCGCAGGTGACGGACATCGTCGTGCTCGTCGTGGCGGCGGACGACGCCGTCATGCCGCAGACGGTGGAAGCGATCTCGCACGCCAAGAACGCCGGCGTGCCGATGATCGTCGCCATCAACAAGATCGACCTGCCGACCGCCAATTCGATGAAGGTCCGCCAGGACCTGCTGCAGCACGGCGTCGTGCTCGAGGATTTCGGCGGCACCACGCTGGCCTCCGAGATCAGCGCCAAGAAGGGCACCGGCGTGAAGGAGCTCCTCGAGCAGATCCTGCTCCAGGCGGAGATCCTCGACCTCAAGGCCAACCCGGACCGTCGCGCCACGGGCTCCGTCGTGGAAGCGCAGCTCGACCAGGGCAAGGGCGCCGTCGCCACGATCCTCGTGCAGAACGGCACACTCAAGGTCGGCGACGACTTCATCTGCGGCCTGCACTCGGGCCGCGTCCGCGCCCTGCTCGACGAGCGCGGCAAGCAGGTCAAGGAAGCCGGTCCCGCCGTGCCCGTGCAGGTGCTCGGCCTCACCGGCGTGCCGATGGCCGGCGACCAGTTCATCTGCGTGGCCGACGCGCAGGAAGCGCGCGAGATCGCGCAGCGGCGGGAACGCCTCGACCGTGAGGCCAAGAGTCGCCGCACCGCGAAGGGCGCGGTGTCGCTCGAGGACTTCATGGCCAACGCGGCCTCTGGCGAGAAGCGGCAGCTCAAGCTCCTCATCAAGGCCGACCAGGGCGGTCCGGCCGAAGCGCTGGCCGACGCGCTGCAGCAGCTCAGCAACGAGGAAGTGCAGGTCGAGGTCGTGGCGCGCGCGGTCGGCGCCGTCACCGAATCCGACATCCTGCTCGCCAAGGCGTCGAGCGCCATCATCATCGGCTTCCACGTGCGTCCGGATACCAAGGCCCGCGCCGCCGCCGATCGCGAGGGGGTCGAGATCAAGCTCTATCGGATCATCTACGAGGCGGTCTCGGATGTCCGCGCTGCCCTCGAAGGCATGCTGCGCCCGGAGCAGAAGGAAGTCATCGTCGGCGAGGCCGAGGTGCGCGACCTGTTCAAGGTGCCGAAGATCGGCGTCATCGCCGGGTGCTCGGTGCGCTCGGGCGTCATCAACCGCCAGGGGCGTGCCCGCGTCATCCGCGACGGCGTGGAGATCTACGACGGCACCATCGGGTCGCTGCGTCGCTTCAAGGACGACGTGAAGGAAGTCAAGGAAGGCTACGAGTGCGGTATCGGCATCGAGAACTTCAACGACCTCAAGGTCGGCGATCTCATCGAGACCTACCGCACCGAATCGGTCGCCCGCACGCTCCAGCCGGCTTCGGCCAGCTGAGCGGGCGCGGCGAGGGAGCGAGCGATGCCTCCGCGTGATCCCCGGCGCCCCGACCGCGTCGGCGAAGCCGTGCGCGAGGAAGTCGCGGCCTTCATCGCCCGCGACGCCAAGGACCCACGCATCACCGCGCTGGTGACGGTGACGGCGGTGGAGATGACGCGGGACCTGCGCCACGCCAGCATCTACGTGAGCATCATGGGTGACGAGGCGGCGCGGGCGAGCACCCTCGAGGGTCTGGCCAGCACGGCCAGCCACCTGCGCAGCCGCGTGGGGCGCGCGCTCCGCCTGCAGTTCGCTCCCGAGATCAGCTTCAAGCTCGACGAGTCGGTCGCGCGCGCCGCCCGCATCGAGACCTTGCTCGCCGAGATCCGCCGGGCCGAGTCTCCGAATGCCGACGCCCCCAGCGACGACTGACGGACTCCTGCTGGTGGACAAGCCCGCCGGCGTCTCGTCGCACGATGTCGTGGGCGCCGCGCGCCGCGCGGTCGGCGAGAAGCGCATCGGCCACGCCGGCACATTGGATCCCTTCGCCACCGGGCTGCTGGTGCTGCTGAGCGGGCGTGCCACGCGGCTCCTGCCGCACCTGCCGGACGAACCCAAGGTGTACGAGGCGCGCATTCGGTTCGGGACCGAGACCGACACCGAGGATCTCCAGGGTGCGGTCACGGTCGAGGCGCCGCGGCCCACACGCGAGGCACTGCTCGCGGCGCTGCCGGAGTTCGTCGGCGCGCTGCAGCAGGTTCCGCCCGCCTACTCGGCGAAGCGCGTGGACGGACAGCGCGCGTACAAGTTGGCGCGCGCCGGAGCGGAGGTCTCGCTCGCGCCGGTGCGCATCCGCGTGGAGCGTTGGGAGGTGTTGGAACTCCACGCAGACGACGCCGGGCGCGTGCGCGAAGCCGATGTGCGGATCACCTGCGGGGGCGGCACCTACGTGCGCGCATTGGCGCGGGACCTGGCCCGGCGCGTCGGCAGCGCCGCGCATCTTGTCGCCCTGCGGCGCACCGCCACTGGCCCGTTCCATGTGCGCGACGCCGTCACGCTCGAGGACTTGCGCGAGAAGCGCGTGGCGCTGCGGCCGGCGCTGGACGCGCTGCCAGGCTTTCCCGTGCAGACGCTCGATGACGCTGAGCTGGAGAAGTTGGTCCGCGGCATCGACGTCGAGGCGCGGGTGGACGGTGCCTGGGGCGCGCTGGTCCGGGCCGACCGCCCGGTGCTGGTGGCCCTGGCGGAGCGTCGCGATGACCGCTGGCAGCCACGGGTGGTGATGCGTGAGGCCTGATCCCGCCTTCGGGCTCCCACCGGAAGTGCGCGGCACGGTCTGCACCGTCGGCACCTTTGACGGCGTGCACCGCGGGCACCGACTCGTGTTGGAGCGGCTCGCCGCGCGGGCCCGGCTGCGGGGTCTGCCGGCCGTGCTCGTCACGTTCGAGCCACATCCGCTCGAAGTCGTGAATCCGTCCGCGGCCCCGCCGTTGCTCACGTTGGCCGACGAGAAGTCGGAAGTCCTGGCCGAGAGCCCAATTGACTACGTCGTGGTGCTCCCGTTCACGTCGGCGCTCGCGCGCTTCGAAGCCGAGGAGTTCGTGGACCAAGTGCTGCTGGAGCGTCTGGGCGTGCGCGAGCTGTTGATCGGGCATGATCACGGCTTCGGGCGCGCGCGGACTGGCGACGCCAGCGTGCTGCGCTCGCTGGGCGCGCTGCGGGGCTTCGATGTGGACGTGGTGGAGGCCGTGCAGGGCGCCGACGGGCGGCCGGTGTCGTCCACGACGATTCGCCGGGCCGTCGCCGGGGGCGACCTGGCTCGGGCGGCCGACGGACTCGGCCGCCCGTACAGCATCAGCGGCGTGGTCCGGCCGGGCGACCAGCGAGGGCGCAGCCTGGGATTTCCGACCCTGAACCTTGGCGCGCCCGCCCCACGGAAGTTGCTCCCGCCGGAGGGCGTGTACGCGGTCCGTGTCAGCACCCCGCGGGGGACGTTCGGCGGGATGATGAACCTCGGGCCGCGTCCCACCTTTGGGGATCCGGTGAGCGCGCTCGAGGTCCATTGCTTCGAGATGCACGGCGAGCTGTACGGCGCCCGAGTGCGGGTGGATCTCCTGGCGCGCCTGCGGGCGACACAGAAGTTCTCGGGCCCCGAGGCCCTGCGGGCCCAGCTCGCCGCCGATGAGACGGCTGCCCGCGCCGTGCTGGCGGCGGCCGCCGCCACCGGGTCGCGCTAGCGCTCCAAGCTGTTGTTTTCGATTGACTTGGCTCCCACCGCCGGGTACTCTTCGAGGTTCTGCACGCGCAGTTCCATCGGCTCACTTCTTCCTGCTTCGGCATGCAAAACCTGAAGGCTCGCCTGCTGCTGATCGCCGCCATGGTGATCGCGTCGGCCTGGGCGCTGTTCCCGCGGACCATCGAGGATCGTTTCGAGCGCAACGGTGAGATGGTCGACACGACCTACACCCGCGTCCCGCTCAAGTACGGGCTCGACCTCCGCGGCGGCATGTACCTCGCCCTCGAGATTGACCAGTCGCAGCAACAGGTCGCCGATGTGGCCGATGCGCTCGACCGCGCGGTCCGCGTGGTGCGCTCGCGCATTGACGAATTCGGCGTCGCCGAGCCGATCATCCAGCGCGTCGGCGATACGCGGATCACCGTTGAGCTCCCGGGCATCGACGACCGCGATCGCGCCACCGCGGTGGTGCAGCGCTCGGCCTACCTGCGCTTCCAGATCACCGACCGCACGCAGGCGCTCGAGCGTGTCGCGCCGCGATTGGATGCCATCGTCCGCGATCGTGGTCTGGCGCGCGCCGGCACCACGACCGACACCGCCAGCCGTAACGCGCTGACGGGACTCCTGCAGTCGGCCACCGACACCGCCGCTGCCGACAGCCTCGCGACGGCGCCGCAGGGTCCGTTCCGCTCGCTGATCGCGCCGGGCAGCATGCCCGGCGAGTACTTCGTCGCCGTGCGCGACGTGCGCGAGCTGGATCGCTACCTCTCGGATTCCGCCGTGCGCGCCGCGTTGCCGCCCGGCAAGGTCGTGCGCTGGGGCTCCGACTCCGTCAGCATCTCCACCGCCTGGTACCGCCCGCTCTACGTCCTCGACTCGCGCGACATCATCACCGGCGAGTACCTGGTGGACGCCAAGCCCGAGCAGGACCCGATGGAAGGCGCGAAGGTGACCTTCCAGCTGAACAACGAGGGTGGCCGTCGCTTCCGCAACGAGACGGGCCGCAACATCGGCAACAACATGGCGATCGTCCTCGATGATCGCGTGATGAGTGCGCCGGTGATCCAGGGGGCCATCGGCACCCGGGGCCAGATCACCATGGGCGGCCGCGACATCCAGGCGGCGCAGGACCTCGCGCTGGTGCTCCGCGCCGGCGCCCTGCCGGTGCCCCTCACCGTCGTCGAGGCCCGCACCATCGGTGCCTCGCTCGGCCAGGACGCCATCGACCAGGGCATCCAGTCGGGCCTGCTGGCCGTGGTGCTCATCATCGGCATCATGGTGGGCTACTATCGCTTCTCCGGCTTCCTCGCCGTGGTCGGGCTCGCCTTCTACACGCTCAGCACGCTGGCCATGCTGACGCTCTTCGACGCCACCCTCACGCTGCCCGGCATCGCCGGTTTCGTGCTCTCCATCGGCATGGCGGTGGACGCCAACTTCCTCGTGTTCGAGCGCATCCGTGAGGAACTCGATGCGGGCAAGTCCATCCGCATGGCCATCGACGAGGGCTTCGACCACGCCTGGAGCGCGATCGTCGACACGCACGTGACCACCGCCCTCACGGCGGCGATCCTCTACCAGTTCGGCACCGGCCCGGTGCGTGGCTTCGCCGTCACGCTGCTCGCCGGTCTCGCCGCCTCCCTCGTCAGCGCCATCTTCGTGGTCCGCACGCTGTTCTACGTGTGGCTCAGCCGCCAGAAGACGCCCCCCACGACCCTGAGCATCTGATGTTCCGCATCCTGCATAACACCTCGTGGGACTTCGTGAGCCAGTGGAAGCTGGCCCTCGTCACCGTCCTGCTGTTCGTGGTGCCGGCCATCGTGCTGGTGCCGTTCTCCGGCTTCAACTACAGCATCGAGTTCACCGGCGGCACGGAGATGCGCCTGGCCTTCGCCGAGGCGCCGGACGTCGCGGAGGTGCGGGCCACGCTGGCCGCCGCCGGACTCGGCGAGGCGGAGATCACCACGTTCGGCGCGCCCACCGAGATCCGCATCCGGGCCCAGGACGCCGCCGCCGTCGAGCAGCAGGTGGCGGGCGCCACCACCGTGGCCCAGCGCATCGAGGAGGCCCTGCGCGTGCGCTACGGCGCCGAGGGTTTCCAGCGCCTCTCCAGCGACGGCGTCGGTCCGCGCGTCGGCGAGGAACTGCGCCGCAACGCCATCATCGCGACGCTCATCGCGTTCGGCCTCACGCTGGTCTACCTCGCCTGGCGCTTCGAGTGGCGCTTCGGCGTGGCCGCCGTGCTCGGCACCATCCACGACAGCCTCGCGACGCTCGCGCTGATCAAGTACCTCGACATCGAGATCTCGCTCTTCGTCGTCGGCTCCATCCTCACCGTCATCGGCTACTCGATGAACGACAAGGTGGTGGTCTTCGACCGCGTGCGCGAGAATCTCCGCCGCAACCGCAAGCAGCCGCTGCGCCAGACCGTGAACGAGTCGGTGAACGAGACGCTGCCGCGCACGGTGATGACCGGCACCACCACCCTCGCCTCGTTGCTGGCGCTGGTCTTCCTCGGCGGCGCGGTGATCCGTCCGTTCGCCCTCATCCTGATCTTCGGCATCGTCGTCGGCACCTTCAGCTCCATCTGGGTGGCCGCGCCGCTGTTGCTGTGGATCGAGAAGAAGTGGCCCCGCGAGACGGACGCGACGCCGCACTCGCGCGTCCCGGCAGCCCCGCGGGCCTGAGCGAGTCCGTGACGTCCCAGGAGCCCCGGCCCGAGTCCGCTCGCGCCGGGGCTTCTGCCGTTCCCGCGGCGCCGTGGATCGACTCGCACGCGCACCTCGCCGATGCCGCCTTTGCGGACGACCGCGCCGCCGTGCTCGAGCGTGCGCGGGCGGCGGGCGGGCAGGGCATCGTGTGCATCGGGGCCTCGGTGGCCGACGCCGCGCTCGCCCGCGCCGTGGCCGCCGCGCACCCCGGCTTCGTCTGGTGGACGGCCGGCGTGCATCCACACGATGCGGCTGGCTTCGACGCCATCGGCGACGCCGAGGCGATCACGCAGGCCATGCAGGACGGGGCGGTGGCGGTGGGGGAGTGCGGGCTCGACTACCACTACGATCACTCGCCGCGGGCGCTCCAGCGCCGCGCCTTCGCCGCGCAGTTGGCCATCGCGGCCCAGCAGCGGCGTCCGGTGGTCGTCCACACCCGGGAAGCCGAGGACGACACCATCGCCATGCTGCGCGAGGCCGGGAGCGCCGGCATCCGCGGCGTGCTGCACTGCTTCACCGGCTCGCCGGCGCTCGCCGAGGCCGGGCTGGACGCCGGCTGGTACCTCTCCATTGCCGGCATCGCGACGTTCCGGAAGTGGGAGCGCGACGATGTGCTGCGCAGCGTTCCGGCCGATCGCCTCCTGGTCGAGAGCGACAGTCCCTACCTCGCGCCGGTCCCGTACCGCGGCAAGCGCAACGAACCCGCCTGGTGCGCGTACACGCTTCGGCGCCTCGCCGAGGTGCGCGGCAGCGACCCGCAGACCCTCGGCGCGCAGCTCGTCGCCAATGCGCGCCAGCTCTTCGTGCTCTCCTGATTCCGCCTCGTTCCCCCCATTCTTGCTGAGGATTAGGATTCCGTCATGACCGTGCCCTCCGACATCGAAATCGCCCAAGCCGCCACGCTGCGCCCCATCACCGACGTGGCGGCCGACATCGGCCTGGGGCCCGATGACCTCGACCTCTACGGGAAGTACAAGGCCAAGGTCGCGCTCGAACTCACCACGCGACCGGCCAAGGGCAAGTTGGTGCTGGTGACGGCGATCAACCCCACCGCTGCGGGCGAGGGGAAGACCACGACCTCGGTGGGCCTGGCGCAGGCCCTGCGCAAGCTCGGCGAGAATGCCGTGCTGTGCATCCGCGAGCCCTCGCTCGGCCCCGTGTTCGGCGTGAAGGGCGGCGCCGCCGGCGGCGGCTACGCGCAGGTGCTGCCGATGGACGACATCAACCTGCACTTCACCGGCGACTTCCACGCCATCTCGTCGGCGCACGCGCTGCTCAGCGCCATGCTCGACAACCACCTGCAGCAAGGCAACGTCCTCAACATCGATCCGCGCCGCATCACCTGGCCGCGCACCATCGACATGAACGACCGCGCCCTGCGCAAGGTCATCATCGGGCTGGGCGGCCCGGCCGAGGGCGTGGTGCGCGAGGAGCGCTTCGTGATCATCCCGGCCTCGGAGATCATGGCCATCGTGGCGCTCGCCACCAGCGCCAGCGACCTCGAGGAGCGCCTCGGCAACATCATCGTCGGCTCCACCTACGGCGCCGACCGCAAGCCGATCCGCGCGCGTGATCTCAAGGCACACGGCGCCATGGCGATGTTGCTCAAGGACGCCATCCGCCCGAATCTCGTGCAGACGCTCGAGGGCGGACCGGCCTTCGTGCACGCCGGGCCCTTCGGCAACATCGCCCACGGCTGCAACTCCATCCTGGCCACCCGCGCCGCGCTCGCGGTGGGCGACATCGTCGTCACCGAAGCCGGCTTCGGTTCGGACTTGGGCGCCGAGAAGTTCTTCGACATCAAGTGCCGCTTCGGCGGCCTGAAGCCCGAGGCGGCGGTGCTCGTCGCGACAATCCGCGCGCTCAAGATGAACGGCGGCGCGAAGAAGACGGAGCTCGCCACCGAAGACCTCGCGGCGCTCAAGAAGGGCGTCGTGAACCTCGAGCACCACATCGCCAACGTGCGGCAGTTCGGCATGGACCTCGTGGTGGCCATCAACCGCTTCGGCACCGACACCGACGCCGAGCTGGCCATCGTGCGCGAAGCGGCCGAGAAGGCCGGCGCGCGCGTCGCGCTCTGCGAGGTGTTCGCCAAGGGTGGGGCAGGGGGCGAGGCGCTGGCTCGCGAAGTGCTGAGCATCCTCAAGGACGGCAAGTCGAAGTTCGCACCGCTCTACGATGCCAAGCGCCCCATCAAGGAGAAGATCGACACCATCGTGCAGAAGGTGTACGGGGGCAGCGGTGCCGAGTACAGCGCCAAGGCGGACCGCGCCATCGCGTATCTCGAGAGCATCGGGCTCGGCGAGACGCCAATCTGCATGGCCAAGACGCAATACTCCCTCTCGGACGACGCGACGAAACTCGGTCGCCCGACTGGCTTCAAGGTGACCGTGAACGACGTGTATCCAGTGGCCGGTGCCGGATTCCTCGTCGCGCAGTGCGGCGAGATCATGACCATGCCGGGCCTGCCGAAGGCGCCGGCCGCCGAGAAGATGGCCATCCATCCCGATGGCTCCATCTCGGGCCTCTTCTAGGAGATTCGTGTGAGCGTCCAAGCCATCAGCACCGACAAGGCCCCCGCGGCCATCGGACCGTATAGCCAGGCCATCGTCGCCGGCGGATTTCTCTTCACTGCCGGCCAGATCCCGCTGGACCCCACCAGCGGCGAGATCGTCGCCGGCGACGTCGTGCCGCAGTCGGAACAGGTGCTCGCAAACCTCGCCGCCGTGCTCGCGAAAGCCGGATGCACGTGGACCGATGTCGTGAAGACGACGGTGTTCCTGCAAGACATGGCGGATTTCCCGCGCTTCAACGAGGTATATGCACAGACCCTCGGCGACGCCCGCCCGGCCCGCAGCACCGTGCAGGTCGCCGCACTGCCGCGCGGCGTCGCCGTCGAAGTGGAACTCATCGCCAAGCTCCCGTCGTAGTCCCTTCCGTCTTCCGTCTTCCGTCTTCCGTCTCACATCTCAAGTCTTGACCCGCGAAGAGCTTTTCCGCCTAACCCAGTTCTCTCGCGTCGCCGGCTGAGCGTCAAAGATGGGTCCGGGTGACCTATCCGCCGCGCTCGCGCCGCTGCCGCGCGACATCGATCCCCGTTTGCTCGTCGGTCGCGAGACCTTCGACGACGCGGGGGTCTTTCGGCTGTCCGATGACCTGGCGCTCGTGCAGACGGTGGATTTCTTCGCGCCCATCGTGGACGACCCGTATCGCTTCGGCCGCGTCGCGGCGGCCAATGCGCTCTCCGACGTGTACGCGATGGGTGGCGAGCCCCTCACCGCGATGAACATCGTAGGGTTCCCGGCCAAGGCCCTGCCGCTGTCAGTCCTCACCGAGATCCTGCGCGGCGGGCAGGACGCCGTGCACGAGGCCGGCGCGCGCATCGTCGGCGGCCACACCGTCACCGACGAGGAACTGAAGTACGGCTTGTCGGTAACTGGAGTGGTGCACCCCGACCGCATCCTTTCCAACGCCAATGCCCGCGCCGGCGACGTGCTCGTGCTCACGAAACCCATTGGCACCGGGATCCTGGCCACGGCGGGCAAGCAGGATGCCCTCGATGCGGCGCACAACGAGGGGCTGTTCCTCTCCATGGCGCGGCTGAACCGGGACGCAAGCCGAGCCGCCGTGGCGCTCGGCTCGCGTTGCGCCACCGATGTGACCGGCTTCGGGTTGCTGGGGCACGCCTTGCACGTGGCCCGCGCCAGCGGCGTACGGGTGGTGATCGAGCACGCCGCCGTGCCGCTCCTGCCCGGCACACGTGAGGCACTCGTGGCCGGCTTCACCACCGGCGGCGCCAAGCGCAACGCGGCGTGGGTGGATGCCGAGACGGACTGGAACGACACCGGGGCCGACGTCCGAGCCCTGCTGAGCGATCCGCAGACCTCCGGCGGGTTGCTCGTCGCACTTGGGCCGGAAGCGGCGGCCGAGCTGCTGCGGCGCGTGGCTGGTGCCGCCATCGTGGGCCGCGTGGAACCCTGGGCCGATGGCCCGCGGTTGGTGGTGCAGTGAGCGTGGCCCGCGGGTGGCGAGCGCTGGGGGTGGAGGGGGTCTGGTGGTCCCCGCGGTCTTCAAAACCGTTGCGGCCCGACCGAGTCGGGCTGGGTGGGTTCGATTCCCACACGCTCCCGCCAGCTCGGCGCCGTCGGGTCATGCTCCGAGCGGTCGCGGCGCTCGGCGTACTGCTCGTGGTCGCTGCGGCGTCGCCGGAGCACCTCGCGGCACAGGAGATCGCCGGGCGGCGGGTCGGGCTCGAGCGCCCGGATTCGGTTGACGCCCCGACTGACACCGCGCCGCTCGGGCCGCCGATCTCACCGCGTCGCGCCTTCCTCACGTCGCTCATCCTCCCGGGTGCGGGGCAGGCGCGACTCGATCGTCCGGTGGCCGGTGGCGTGTTCCTGCTGATCGAGGCCGCAGCGTTGGCGCTGCGGCATCGCTCGGCGGAGGACCTGAAGCTCGCCCGGAGCTTCTCGCGCGATTCCACACCGCTCACCTACCAGGTGGATCCCATCACCGGCGTCGTCTCGCGGGACGCGGAGGGGAACCCCGTCGTGACGACCTGGGAGCGCTCGCGCTATTCCGAAGCGTGGGTGCGCACGCGTCGGCTGCACGTGGAAGACTGGACCGCGGTGCTGATCTTCAACCACCTCTTCGCCGGGGCCGACGCCTTCGTCGCCGCGCAGCTCTGGGACATTCCGCAGAAGGTGGGGCTACGCGACACGCCCTTCGGTCCCGCGCTCGTGGCGACGTTCCGGTTCGGACGCGCGCCGCGGCGCTGACGTCGCGCGCCGACGCGCGCCTAGGCGCGCTGCCGCGCCAGTTCCTGCTCGGCCACGGCGCCGCCGCCGCTCCAACGGCAGAGTTCGATTCGCTCCGGCGTCAGCCGCAGAAAGCGCGGGCTATCCAGCCACGCTCCCGGATTGGCGAACAGCCCCGTGCCCGCGCGCTCGAGCGTCGCCACATGCGAGTGGCCATACACGAGGAGCTCGGGGGCCCCCGGAGCGGCGAGCCGTTCGTGCGCCACGCGGCGCAGCCCCTCGCCCCGATCCTTGGGCTGGTAGTTGCGGCTGGTGTGCGAGCTGCGCATCGCGAGCGCCGTGCCCCAGTCGGGGTGCAGCCAGCGATAGAGCCGCACCGAGAGGGGATGCCGCAGGACGCTGCGCAAGCGCCGGTACGGGGCATCCTCGCGCTCGCGCAGGCCATCCCCGTGCTCGATCACCGTGTCCCAGCCGGCGAGGCTGCCGCGCCAGGGGCCCACGTGGTACGCCACGCCGAGGTCGCGTCGCAGGACCTCGCCCCCCCAGCAGTCGTGGTTGCCTGCGATCCAGAGCACGGGAACCCCGCGGTCCACCAGGCGCCCGAGCTCCCCGATCACGCGCAGGCCGACCCGCGGCACCACGTGCTTCCACTCGAACCAGAAGTCGAAGAGGTCGCCGTTGATCACCAGGCTTTGCGCCTCGCCCGGGATCGCCCGGAGGAGGGAGACGAGGTCCCGCTCCGTGTCGGCGGGGGCGACGCCGAGATGGACGTCGGAGAGCAGGAGGACCGGGCCGGGAAGCATCGGAGAATGCTACGCACCCCTCGCGCCCTTTACAAACCTCGGCACCGACGGGTAGACTCGCCGCGATGGAGAGCCGCTCCGAGATCCGCGTCCGCTACGCCGAGTCCGACCAGATGGGGGTGGCGTATCACGCCAACTACCTCATCTGGTGCGAAGTCGGGCGCACCGATCTCATCCGCCAGCTGGGCATGACGTACGCGCAGATGGAGCGCGACGGCGTCCTCCTCGCCGTGGCCGACGCCCACGTCCGCTTCCACGCCAGCGCCCGCTACGACGACGTCGTGCGGATCGTGACCCGGTGCACCGGGGTACGCTCGCGCATGGTCACCTTCACCTACGACCTCTCCCGCATCCTTCCCGATGGCCGAGACGGGGAGCGGCTCGCCTCGGCCAGCACCACCCTCGTTTCGCTGGACCGCGAGGGGCGTCCCGCCGCGCTGCCCAGCCACGTCCGCGCGCTGCTCGAGCGCGCCCTGGGAGAGGCCGCGTGAGGCGCCGGACGCTCTTGCTCCTCGCCGTCGCCCTGGCAGGCGGCTGCTACGGCTTCGCCGGCGGCGGGCTCCCCCCGCACGTGAAGACGGTCGCCGTGCTCCCGCTGGAGAACGAGGCTGGCAGCCCCGAGTTGCCCCGCGAGCTGCAGGAAGCCCTGCGCGAGGGGATGCAGTCCCGGCTCGGGCTCCGCGACGCCACCGAGGAGCGGGCCGACGCTGTGGTCCGCGGCCGCGTGACGCGCTACGAGTTCGACATTCCGGTGGCCTTCTCGGCCGATCCCAACCAGGCCACCTCGGCCCGGCGGCGGCTCCGTGTCCAAGTGGACATCGAGATCGTCGATCAGGTGACCGGGAAGGTCCTCTGGTCGCGGAACGGCATCTCTGCGGAAGGGGAGTACGCGGAACGCAACGAACCGACCGGGCGCCGGCAGGCGATCGATCGCATCGTGAACGACGTCATCGAGGGAGCGCAGTCGCAATGGTGAGAGCGCGCGCAGGAAAAGGGACGCTGGGCTGCCTCGTCTCGATCATGCTGGTCATCGCCGTCAGCTACTTCGGCGTGAACGTCGGGCGACCGTACTGGAACTTCTACCAGTTCCGTGATCGCATGCAGCAGGAGGCGCGGTTCGCGGCCAAGCGCAGCGACATCACGATCCAGCGACGGCTGGGTGCCTACGCCGATTCACTCGGCCTGCCCGAGAACGCGCAGCGCATCAAGATCCGGCGTCGCCAGGGGACGATCGAGATCTGGGCCGAGTATTACGAGATCGTCGAGTTGCCCGGGGTGGCGCGTGAGTTCTACTTCGAGCCTCGCGCGGTGGGGACGTTCTGAACGACGTCCGCTCGCCCGCGTCGAAGTTGCTCGATGCTGCCGCCGCGGCGCGGTGGCGCGCCGGTCGGCGCGGTCCGGTCGTCTTCACCAACGGCGTGTTCGACCTCCTGCACCCCGGGCACGTGGACTTGCTCCTGAAGGCGCGCGCCGAAGGGGACCATCTCATCGTCGGCGTGAACAGCGATGCCTCGGTGCGGCGCCTTGGCAAGGGCCCCGAGCGGCCGGTGCGCACGCAGCGCGATCGGGCCATCGTGCTGGCGGCCCTTGAGTGCGTGGATGTGGTCGTCATCTTCGATGAGGACACGCCGGCCGATCTCGTGGCGCTGCTCGAACCCGACGTGATCGTCAAAGGGGGTGACTATCGTCCCGACGACGTCGCTGGTGGGGCCACCGTGCGCGCGCGCGGCGGCCGCATCGTCATCATCCCGCTCACGGCGGGGCACTCCACCACGGCGACCATCGCCAAGCTCCGGACCTGATGTCCTCTCCCCGTCCCGCCGGCCGCGCCCTCGACGCGCTGCGCCCCATCACGCTCGAGCGCCACGCCGCGCCCAATGCCGAAGGCTCCTGCCTGGTGAGCTTCGGGAACACCCGCGTGCTCTGCGCCGTCTCGGTCGAGGACGGCGTGCCCGGATGGAAGAAGGGGAAGGGTGAGGGATGGTTGACCGCGGAGTACGCGATGCTTCCGCGGGCCACGCACACGCGCTCGCCCCGCGAGCGCGGGCAGGTCGGCGGCCGCACGCAGGAGATCCAACGGCTCATCGGGCGCAGCGTGCGCGCGATGCTCGATGATTTCGCGTGGGGGGAGTTCACGCTGAAGGTGGATTGCGACGTGCTCCAGGCCGACGGCGGCACGCGCACGGCCGCGATCACCGGCGCGTCGGTGGCCGTGTGCGATGCCTTCGCGTGGATGGTCCGCACGGGACGGGTGAAGGCGTCGCCGGTCAGGCGGCGCGTGGCGGCGGTGAGCGTGGGCGTGGTGGATGGCCATCCGCTGCTCGACCTGGAGTACGCGGAGGATGTACGCGCCGCAGTCGACGCGAATGTGGTGATGGCCGCCGCCGAGAGTTTCGTGGAAGTGCAGGGCACGGGCGAGCACGGCACATTCAAGCGCATCGAGCTCGACGCGTTGCTCGATTTGGCGGCCGCCGGTATCCGGACACTCGACGCGGCGCAGGCGCGCGCGCTCGCGGGTGCGTGAGACGCCGCTGGTGTTGGCCACGCGGAGCGCCGGGAAGATCCGCGAGCTGACGGCGCTCTGCGCCGAGGCCGGAATCGCCGTGGAGACGCTGGACGGGCTTGGTCTTGCCGAGCGGCCCGAGGAGGAGGCGATCGAGTCGTTCGAGACGTTCGAGGCGAACGCCGAGGCCAAGGCGCGCTGGTTCGCGGCATTGTTGCCTGGGCGCACGGTGCTGGCCGAGGACTCCGGGCTCGAGGTGGACGCGTTGGGCGGCGCCCCCGGCGTACGGAGCAAGCGGTGGGCCGGTAGCGCCGCCACGGGGGTGGCGCTGGACGCGGCCAACAACGCCGCGTTGATCTCCGCGTTGGAGTCGCGCGATGATCGGGCGGCACGCTATCGCTGCGTGGCCGTGTGCGTGCGCGACGCACAGCGGTGGATGGGATCCGGCGTGGTGGAAGGCGTGATCACGCGCGCCGCGCGCGGCGCGGGCGGTTTCGGTTACGATCCGTGGTTCGAGAGCGCGGAGCTCGGGGTGACGTTTGGTGAGGCGTCGCCGGAGGCGAAAGCGCGGGTGAGCCATCGGGCGCGCGCGGTGCGGGCGGTGTTTTCGTCTGGCGGCGCGGCGTTGCGTGCGGGGCTGGCGCGCGTGGAGTGACGGCGCGCGCACGCCGCGAGTTGACCTATCGAGACGTGCCGACTATGCTTGGTGTCTGTAAGCGGGGCGTAGCGTAGCCCGGTATCGCGCCTGCTTTGGGAGCAGGAGGTCGCCGGTTCGAATCCGGCCGCCCCGATGCAGGACCTGATGGAGTGAGCGATACGCAGGAGCCAGGCGGGCGCAGGGGATCACACGGTGGATGTGAAGCGCCAGTAGCTCAGGTGGATAGAGCAACAGCCTTCTAAGCTGTGGGTCGGGGGTTCGAGTCCCTCCTGGCGCGTTTGGAGACGAGAGGCGGAAGACGGACGAGGGAAGCGGGCGCCCTTAGCTCAATTGGCAGAGCAAGTGACTCTTAATCACTAGGTTGTAGGTTCGATTCCTACAGGGCGCATCGGAGAGAGCAGACGGGAAGACGGAAGGGGCCTCGGGGAGAGTCCGGGGCTTTTTTCATCTCCGCCGTCGAGCTGGATATCGCGTGTGTGCGGGGCTTGCGCGAGTGGGAACGCGCGTTTATCCTTGGTGTCCCTCTGCGGCTTGTGAAGGTGCTGCGGCGGCGCGTGAGTTGAGGCAAGAAAGTCTGAGTTGGGCCTTGACGAACGCTGCAGAGTTGTGTATTCTTGGAGGCTGTCGCGGAAATCGTGACGAGCGTGAGAAATCGCTGATTGAAAATCGAGACGAGAGAGATCGCAAAGTGTGTGGGGCGAACTCACTGATCCGGGTCCATTCAGGGGCCCGGGGAGAGTTCAGACCTGAAAATACTATTGTGATTCCGAATGACGCTGTCATGCCATCGGCAACGACAGCGTGACAGCGATTCGGGAGAGCCTATTGGATTCTCTATTGGAGAGTTTGATCCTGGCTCAGGACGAACGCTGGCGGCGTGCTTAACACATGCAAGTCAAGGGGGCCCGCAAGGGCAACCGGCGAACGGGTGCGTAACACGTGAGCAAGCTTCCGATTTGTGGGGGATAGCCGGCCCAACGGCCGGGTAATACCGCATACGTTCACTAGGCGGCATCGTCTGGTGAGGAAACCTCCGGGGCAAATCGAGGCGCTCGCGGCCTATCAGCTAGTTGGCGGGGTAACGGCCCACCAAGGCGACGACGGGTAGCTGGTCTGAGAGGATGGCCAGCCACATTGGGACTGCGACACGGCCCAGACTCCTACGGGAGGCAGCAGTGGGGA
>JANJUF010000094.1 GCA_024710705.1 Gemmatimonadaceae bacterium
GCGGGCGCGACGATCTGTTGGAGGTTCGCCCGCCCGCAGCGGTCGCCGCACAAATGCGAGTAAGGGAGGGAAGCCAAGCCCCCAGAAGCGAAGCCCTCGCGCGTAGCAAGAGACTCGCCGCCGTTTGGCGAGGCTCGCAGCGTGTAAGCGCGTGGGCGAACGAAGGGGCTCCCCCGCCGACCGACCGCGAGCAGAGCCCCAACGAACACGCAGTTGCAGCAACGAGAGCCTACACGCGAGCCATCTCGCGAGCCGAAGGTGTAGACGCCGGAGCGGCCGGCGACGGCGCCGTCCGACGCGCCAAGACCTCGGCGTCCACGATGCCCTGCTCGAGCCAGGCCTGCTCGCCGCGCACCACCGACTGCGCCAGGCGATACAGCGCCGCATCGTGCTTCCCGTACAGCGCCCGGAACGACGCCGCGATCCGCTCGCGGGATTCGCGGCAGAACACGTCGGCGAGCTGCAGCGCCTCGGCGTTGCCGGCGCGCGCCAGCATCTGCGCGCGCGAGAGCGTGGCGCTCATGGCGTAGAGCTCGGCGCCGATGTCCACGGCGCGGAAGAGCACCATCTGCCGCTTCTCCAGCTTGGGGCCGAAGCGGATCATCGCGTGGAAGAGCGCGCGGCCGAGCCGGCGCGTGGTGCGCGCCACGAAGCGGACGTGGTGCGCATTGCGACCGAACTCGCCGAACCGCGAGAACGATGGGATCCAGCGCGCCGGATACCACGTGAGGTAGAACGGCGCCGCCTTGAGCAGGTGCGTGATGCGCGTCTTGAACGAACTCTTCGGGTCCACGATCGGGAATGCGATCGAGAAGTGCTGGTCCACCGCCTCTCGGGCGATGAACAGGCGCATGATCTCGCTCGAGCCCTCGAAGATCAGGTTGATGCGCGAGTCGCGCATGGCGCGCTCCACGGGGAGCGGATCCTCGCCGCGGGCGCGCAGCGAGTCGGCCGTCTCGTAGCCGCGGCCGCCGCGGACCTGCAGGGCGTCGTCCACCGTGCGCCAGGCGAGTTCGGTGTTGAACATCTTGGCCACCGCCGCCTCGAGCCGGATGTCGGTGCCGCCACGCTCGTAGAGCGCCGTGCTCAGGTAGGCCACGCTCTCCATCGCAAAGGCTGAGGCGCCCATGCGCGCCAGCTTCTGGGCGATGGCTTCGTGCTTGGCGATGGGCTGCCCCCACTGCACGCGCTCGGCGGCCCACTTCCGCACGCCGCGCAGCAGGCCCTTGGTGGCGCCGGCCACGCTCGCGGGGATCGTCAGGCGCCCAGTGTTCAGCGTGATGAGCGCCAGCTTGAGCCCGCGCCCTTCGCCCCACAGGATGCTCTCGCTCGGCACCTTCACGTTGGTGAAGGAGAGCCAGCCGTTCTCGATGGCCTTGAGACCCATGAAGCGGCAGCGATGCTTGATCTCGATGCCCGGCGATTTCGCGTCCACGATGAACGCGGTGATCTGCTTCTTGCGCAGCTTGCCGTTCACCACGCGGTCGGGCGTGCGGGCCATCACCACGAGGAGATCGGCACGGGTGCCGTTGGTGCACCACAGCTTCTCACCGTTGAGCACCCAGTGCGTGCCGTCCTCGCTGGGGGTGGCCGAGGTGGTCATGTTGGCCGGATCGGAGCCCGCGTTGACCTCGGTGAGCGCAAAGGCGGTGATGCCGCCCTTGGCGATGCGCGGGAAGAACTTCTGCTTCTGCTCGTCGGTACCGAAGAGTTTGAGCGGTTGCGGCACGCCGATGCTCTGGCTGGCCGAGAGCAGCGCGCAGAGCGAGCCGCACTTCGAGGTCACGAGCTCCAGCGCCTTGATGTAGGCCATCTGCGAGAGTCCCAGCCCGCCGTACTCCTTGGGGATCTTGATGCCGAATGCCCCGAGCTCGCGCAGGCGCTGCACGTAGGCTTCGGGGATCTCACCGCTGCGGTCCACGAGATCGGCGTCGTACTCCGTCTCCAGGAACTGTTTCAGCGCGGCGAGGAATGGCGCGGCATCGCGCTCGGCAGCGGGGTCATCCACCGGATGCGGGTGGACGAGGTCGAGCCGGAACCGGCCGAGGAAGAGCTCGCGGACGAAGCTCGGGTGTGCCCATTCGGATTCGCGCGCGTCCTCGGCGACGTCGCGTGCTTCCTCTTCGGAAGCGAGGGCGTTGGACTCGTTGGCCATGCAGGCCACCTCCAGTGGAGATTTGGTGCTGCGGATGCGGGTCGCAGGGCTTCCCGCCAGGTACTTATAGCTACCCCGCGAGACGGTCAGCGACAACACTTCGCCGGAAGAGCACCGCGCCCCCGACCACCGCGATGATGGCGAAGGCAAACCACTGGGCGGCGTAGGAGCGGTGCGGGCCGTGGTCGAGCACCGGGGCGGCGAGGCGCCGGGGCACGGAGTCGATGCGAGCCGCGGAATCCGAGGTCATCACCAGCTGGACGGGGGCCACGGGGCGGCCCACGCGCGCCTCGAGGGCCGCGCGGTGCATCAGGCGGATGGGTAGGGCCTGGTCGCTGGGCGGGGGCGGTCCATCGGGAGTCAGGGGCACGAGGTAGCCCGAGAGGGTCACGGTGTCGGCCTCGCGCCAGCGGTCGAGGTCGGCCGTGGCGGCGTCGGCGGAATAGACCCAGCCCCGGGTGACGATCAAGAGGGTGTCCTGGCCGTCGATCTCCAGGGGCGTGATGAGATGCACGCCCGGGGAGCCGCCGTTGGGACGGCCGGCCTGGACCTGCTCGAGGTCGTATCGGAAGCGGCCTGTCACGGTCACCGGCATCCAGCGGGCGCCGGTGGTGTCGCTGGCGAGCGTCCCGAGGGGGCGCGGCGATTCAGCCATACGCGTGAGCAGTCCCTCATTGAGCGCGGCCACCTCCTGGTGGCGGTCGAGCTGCCAGAGGCCGAGCCGCACGAACAGGACGGCGCTGGCGAGGGGTATGGCGAGGGCGAGAAGGGTCTTGGGGCGCATCGGGGGAGGTGTCGGGCAGGTCGCGGAGCCGCTGTGCGACGGGTCACGGCGGCCAGCCTGGGTTTCGGCCATCGTTCGGTGAAGTCTAGCGGCGGCGCGCGCGACTCGCGCGTCGTGGGCTGGGCTGTATCTTCTCCGGGCGCACTTCGCTGCCCCCTTCGCCCTGTGCCCACAGGCCAAATGTCCCTGCCTTTCCTGCCCCGTCGCGCGGCTGTCCTGGTCGCGCTGACGCTCTTCACCAGCTTGCTCAGTTGCGGCCGCGAGATCACCGGCCCCGGCGGGCGGGCCCGGGTCGCCCAGATCGCGTTCGCGCCCCACTTCGAGACGGCGACGCCGACGAGCAATCCGTCGGCCCGGAGCGTGGCGAGTCTGGTGCCCTTCGAGAAGGTACGCGTGGTGCTGCGCCGCGGGGACGAGATCGTGGTGGACCGACTGGTGGACTTCCCGGCGGGGGCCGATTCCGTGGCGCTGCAGGTGACGGTGACCGTCTCTGCCGAAGCGGGGAGCGACGGGGAGGTGCTCAGCGCCACCCTCGACTACCTCGACGCCGACGGTGTCGTGGTGTTCTCCGGCCAAGCGGATGTGTTGGTGATCGCCGGCGTGAACTCGAGCGCACCGGTGGAAGTCGAGCTGGTGCACGTGGGCCCGGGGTCCGAGGCCGTCTCGGTGGCGATGACGCCGGACACCGTCGTCGCGACCTCAGGCGTTACCGCCAACTTCACGGCCATCGCCTACGACGCGCAGGGCGCGGAGGTGCCGGAGGCGATCATCGGATTCATTGCCGGTGATCCGGGCAAGATCACGATTCCGAATCTCGCCGTCGGCAGCGCGCAACTCACGGGCGTGCGCGGCGGGAGCTGGGTGTACGCCGAGCTGATCAACGGTGTGTACGACTCGGCGTGGGTGGACATCCTCCCGGTGCCGTCGGCCATCACGAAGGTGAGCGGCGACGCACAGTCCACGCTCCAAGGCACAGCATTCGGGCAGCCGCTGAAGGTGCGCGTGACGGCGGTCGATGGGCTCGGCGTGGCCGACTGGCCGGTGAACTTCGCGGTGACGACCGGCAGCGGCCTGGTGAGCGCGGCGCAGGTCTTCACCGATGCCGATGGCTTCGCTGGGGTGACGTGGACGGCGGGCGATGTGCCCGGTGCGGGCTCGGTGACGGCCAGCATCACGGCACCGGCGCTGAGCGCGGTCTTCACCGGATCGCAGCTTTCGAGCGGTCCCTCGCAGCTCGTGTTCGACGTGCAGCCCGAGAACATCGTGGCGGGCGAGACGCTGCCGGTCATCGGCGTGTCGGTGCGCAATGGCGCCGGCGACGTCATAACGGAGTACAGCGGCGCGGTGACGCTTGCGCTCGATGGCGGTACGGCGACGGCCGAGCTCCTCGGTACGGCGTCGGTGGCGGCGGTGAATGGCGTGGCGAGCTTCCCGGGTCTGACCGTGAACCGTGGCGGGACCGGGTATCGCCTGCTCGCGTCGGTGGAGGGCGTGACGAACGTGCCCTCGACAACGTTCGACGTGTCGGCGGCGCCGCCGGCGAGCATTGGACTGGTGAGCGGCGGCGGGCAGAGCGCGCCGGCGCTGACGGCGCTGGCGTCGCCAATCGTGGTCGAGGTGCGCGACCAGTTCGAGTTCCTGGTGCCAGGCGCACTCGTGAGCCTGGCGGTGCAGCAGGGTGGCGGATCGCTGACCGTCACCTCGGCAGTGACCGACGCCAACGGGCGCGTCAGCTCCGAGTGGACGCTCGGTCCGTCCGGGACGCAAGTGATCAGTGCCTCGGTCGGGCAGCTGGAGCCGTTGCTGATCGCCGCGACGTTGGTGGGCGGCGAGGGGCCGGCCGTGCTCTTCGCGGCCTACGACTACACCTACGTCCCGGTCGGGCGTACCTCGGAGATTCCGGTGTACCTCTCGTCGGCGGTGGCGACGTCAACGGTCGTGACGCTCAGCACCGCCGACTCCACCGCGTCGTGGACCACTGGCACCGTGGAGATTCCGGCCGGCCAGACGAGCGCGGTGGCCGTGGTGACCGGTCACTTCGCCGGGCAGACGATGGCGTACCTGTCGTCGGCGCTGGGGAACGACAGCGTACTCGTGTACGTGGATTCGACGTGGGTGGACCTGGTCAGCCTCGACTACCCCTACTTCACCACCGGTGACACGGTGCGCACGCAGGTCTTGCTGGGGGATCCGGCCCCGCCGGGCGGCATCACCGTCACCGTGCGGTCGCTGAATCCGGCCGCCGCCCTCGTGGCGCCGGGGTCAGGCAGCGGTGCACCCGTGCCGGGCTGTGTGTCGGCCCAGTACTGCTATGGCGGCTACACGACGAGCTCGAGCGAGCCGCGGGTGGTCACCGGCCGCACCGCGGCGTTGCTCGCGCCGCCCGCCGACTCGGCGTTGATCACTATCCCGGAAGGCCAGGTCTACGGCCAGGTGGTCGTGCTGATTGTCGGGGATCCCGACCAAGTCAGCAGCGCCGATCTCACCGTGACGGCACCGGGTCTCGTGCCGGGCAGCGCGACGTACTTCCTGGTGCGTCAACAACTGACCCCGCAGGGGAGCGATAACGTGCTCTTCGCGCCGCTCGGCCTCGGCCAGGTCATGGGCGGATACCTCTTCGCCAGCTATGGGGAGCCGACGCAGGATCGGGTCGTGGCGCTCACCAGCCGGAATCCGGACGTGGTGACCGTGGATTCGATGGTCATCATTCCGCGCCTCGAGTACGCCTCCAACACCTTCATGGTCGTCGCGCAGTCGCTCGGCTCGACGTACGTGGTGATGGAAAGTCCGGGCGTACCGACTGATTCGTTCCCCGTGACGGTGGCCAACCCGCGGTTGATGGTGGAGCCGAGCACGTCCTACGCGGCCATCCATGAGCGGGCTGTGGTGAACGTCCGCGCGGTGGCGGATGGCCAGACCTACGCGTTCGCACGCGCCAGCGATCTTCCCTTCCGGGTCTACTCCAACAACCCCGCCGTCGTCGTGGTGGAAGGTGAAGGTGGCGTGCTGCGGGCCGGCACGTCGTACACCACGCTCGACCTGCGATTCGTCGGCGCCGGCAGCGCCTACCTCGTGATCGAGGCGGCCGGACACCCCACCGATTCCGTCGCGGTGGAGACCTACGCGCCCGCCATCTCCAGCTTCACGTCGCCGCTGCAAGTCGGCGTCGGCCTGCAGCAGGAGATGATGATCGGGCCGACGGCGTCGGTCACCAGCGGAGCGGCCCACACGCTGTCGGTCAGCTCGTCGGACCCGGCGACCCTGCGGGTGCTGACACCGACGGTGGAGATGTCACCGGCATCGCCGAACCCGATTGTGCGATTTGCGGGCGTGGCGGTGGGATCGGCGAACGTGGTGATCAGCGGAACCGGGTTTGCGACCAGCCAGTGGACGGTGCAGGTGACGGAGACGACGCTGTTGCTGGCGGGCTTCGCGACGCTGGCCGCACCCGATAGCACGCTGCAACGCACGGTCACGTCGTACCTGGCGTCCGGCAGCTACGCCCGGTCGGCCACCGACACGGTGCGGGCGACGTTGCGCTCGAGTGATCCGTCCGTACTCCGCGTGGTGGACTCGCTCGTGACCTTCTTCCCCGGGCAGGCGGCCGCCGGCGACGCTGGCCGGTTCATCGCGGTGCAGCCGGGCAGCGCCGCGCTGACGCTGCATTCGGCGGGTCTCCCGGACTCGCCGGCGGTGGAAGTCACCGTGCAGCCCTACCAGCTCACGACATCGAGTTCCGCCGTCCTCACGGGGGTCGGCGTCTATCTCCAGAGCGCCGTCTCCCGCAACTCCGGTACGCTTGAGGCGCTGCCGGTGACCGTCACGCAGTCGGGGGAGGGCCAGGTGCTCGTCCGCGGGCCGGTGGAGTTCGGCGCAGGCGCCAGCGTCGCATGGTTCGAGATGGAAGGCGTCACGCCAGGCGCGGTGTCGCTGATCCTGCAGGCAGCGAACCACGTCCCCGATACGCTCTTCATCACGGTGGACAACGTCAGCACGCGAGTCATCCCCAGCGAGCCGACGCCCCGCGTCGGTACCGTGGATCCCTACGTGGAGACCATCATTCGCGTGGGCGAGTCACCCACGCGACGCGCGCCGGCCACGGCCAAGACGTTCGTCATCTCGTCGAGCGACACGACAATCGCCACGGTGGAGCAGGACACGGTGCGGTACATCGCCGACCAAGTCTATCCGACCCAGTATGCGACCGTGCGCTATCGCGGGGCCGGCAATGTCATCCTCACCGCGACGGATGTGGATGGGGTGATTGCGCCATCCAACCACGAACTCTACGTGGAGCCGGCGACCATCACCGGTGGCTCCTGGTACGCCGATGACGCCCTCGTGCTGGGACTCAGCCAGCGCACGGACACCTGGGAGCTGTACGTGGAGCGGCCCGACGACTCACCCGAACCGTTGGAGCTGACGCTGACGTCGTCGGTACCGGGGCTGTTGGACATCCCAGCCACGGTCACGATCCCGGCCTACGAGCGCTACACCTACTTCGACATCGCTGCCGGTACGACCATCGGCTCGGCGCGACTCACGGCCTCGGCCCCGGGATGGAATCCCTGGCAGATCGACGTGTTCGTGACGCGCACGGTGGCGTCGATGTACGCGCCCACCCTGTATGTCGGGGAGACGGGGGGTGTGGACCTCTACTTCGTGGATGCCCTCACCTACTACAACCGTCCGATGAACGTCCCGGTGTCGTTGCGCGTGCGGTCTGAGCGACCGTCCGTCGCCTTGGCATTGACCGACACTGTCGTCGTCCCGGCCGGCGAGTCGTATCCTCGACTGGAAGGGATGGTGACTGGCGTGGGCGTCGGCACGTCGATGCTGACGGTCGAGGATACGCGCGGTGCCGTGTCGGACCTCATCCTGCCCGGTTCGGGCGAGGCCGAAGTCTTCCCCCCCGTCCTGATGTTCAACGCCCCGCGCTACCTCGCGACCCCTGGGCTGCGTTCGGCCGGGTCGGGTCAGTACCTCTATCTCGAGACGCCTCGCGATAGCGTCTGGGTGCGTTTCACCTCGCTCGGCGGCCGCGTTGCCGTCGCCGATAGCCTGCTGGTGCAGACTTATGGGAGCGGCAGCGCCTATCTCGAGTTCGACTACGAAGGCCTCACGGTCGGGCTGGACTCGATCGTGGCCGCGGCGGACGGATTCGCACCGGACACCTCCCTGGTACTGGTGGGGCCAGGCGTGATCCACGTCGTCTCGCTCCCGACGCAGACACTCGTGGTCGGCGACTCGGTCCTGCTCTCCCTGCGCCTGCTCGACCAGTCCGGCAACGCCGCGACGCTCCTGGCGCCGCAGACCATCGACTTCACGCCGGGGGCCTTGCTGTCGGTGACGAACGGCACTGCCGCCATCACCAGTACGGTGGTGCCGGCAGGCTCCGATACATTCGCCGTCTGGGTCCGCGCCGACGTGGCTGGCAGCTCCACCCTGAGCCTCGGCGGTCCGAACTTCCGAACCATGCAACTGACATTCACCACGCGAGTGGCCCCATGACCATGAACTGTTCCGGCCTGCGCACGATGCGCGCGCTGCTCACCCTTTCGGCGCTGGTGTTCGGGGCGACGGCGGTGCAGGCGCAGCAGCCTACGCCACCTCCGCGCGTGACCTTGCCCGATCCGGCACTCGTGGGGCATGGCCCCAACGGCGCCACCCTGCGCTGCCGCGACGGCTCGTATCCGGCTCCTGGGGCGGCAGACTCCGCCTGCGACGGCAAGGGTGGCGTGCTCATCCGCTTCCCGCTCGTGCGACGCCCGGCGGCGGCGACGGCCACCCAGACGCGCCCGACCCCGGCTGCGCGGAACGCAGCGCCCAGCGCACGCGACAGCGTCCTCCCCCCGGAGATGCTGACCCACGACGCGATGCGCCGAGAGGTCGAGGCCAGCAACGCGCTCGGAGGGCGCCCACCAGCCGGAGCGACCCTACTCTGCGCCAACGGCACATACGTGGTGGCCGACACCTCGTCGGCGCGCTGCGCGCAGGCGGGAGGGGTGCGGCTCCGCTTCGAGCCGCCACGCCGCCCGTAGGGCTCAGAGAAAACCCAACTGCTCGTTCAACTGGGCCGGGTCCTTCGGGACTTGGCCCAGTCGGCTTTGCAGCATCCGCACGTTCGCCGGACTGTGCCCGCTGAAGTGATTGTTCACGTAGCCGTACACCGGCACGCGCACTGCCAGTGCCGGGAGCACCTCGGCCCAAGTATCGAGCTCGGCGGTACGGTCCACCAACACCTTCGAATAGTCGGTGATGGAGCGATCGGGCCCCATCCAGCGCACGTAGGCGTGCGTGGTGGCCGTCGGCCGCGCCGCCAGCTTGAGCATCCACGCCCGCGGGATCCAGCGGGCATCCACCAGCGCCAGCGCCACGTTGCGTCGGGAGAGCAGCTCCAGCGTCCCTTCGTTCACCCAGCCCTTCTGCCGGAACTCGATGGCGAAGCGGATGTCGTCCGGCAGCGTGAACAGGAACTCCTCCAGCGCGTCCACTTCGTGCGGGGCGAAGTCGGGGCCGCACTGGATCAGCACCGGGCCGAGCTTGGGGCCGAGTTCGCGCGCCGCGTCGTAGAAGCGGGCTGCCGTGTCCCCTGCCCCGAGGAAACGCTTCTCGTGCGTGATCTCCTGCGGCAGCTTGAGCGCGAAGGAGAAGGACTCAGGCGTGCGGTCGGCCCAGCCGCGCACCGTCTTCACGGCCGGCACCGCATAGAAGGTGGAGTCCACCTCGACGGTATCGAAGGCGCGGGCGTACACGCTGAGGAAGTCCGCGGCGCGCGTGCGGGGCGGATAGAATCCGCCGACCCACGCGGGGTAGTTCCAGCCCTGGCAGCCGAGGCGGATGCGGTGCGGCATCCTGCGAATATGGGCCGGTCGCCCTAGGCCCGCGATCCCACCCCCCACTCGCGCGGCGAAACGGACGCGGCATCTTGAAGGTAGTTCCCTATGATGCCCTCCCTGGCCGTTGCCGCGATTCCGGTGCCCCATCAGCTGCTTTGGCTGCTGGCGAGCTACGCCCTTGGCTGTCTTACGGCCGCCTACTATCTGACGCGCTGGAGGCTGGGCAAGGACCTGCGCAATGAGGGCAGCGGGAATCTCGGCGCCCGCAACGCCGGGCGCGTGCTCGGGCGCGGAGGATTCGTCGCCGTTTTCCTCTGGGACGCGGCGAAGGGCTTCGTGGCGGTGAGCGTCGCCAGCCGCCTTGGCGATGGCGCCGTGCTCCCCGTGGCCGCGCTGATCGCCGTCACCATCGGCCACACGTGGCCGGCGCAGCTGCGCTTCCGAGGCGGGAAGGGCATCGCCGTGAGCATCGGCGCCACCGTCGCACTGGATCCCCTCGCGCTCGCGCTCCTCGTGGCCGCGGCCGTGCCGCTCATCGCCCTGCTCCGCTCCGTGACCGTCGGTGGGCTGGCTGCCTTCGCGCTTGGGCCGCTGCTCGCCTGGAGCGCCGGGCGCCCGCCCAGCACGGTGGCAGCGCTCGGATTCACCGCTGCATTCGTCCTCTTCACCCACCGCCGCAACCTGGCCGACGAACTCGCCCGCTGGCGCGCCCGCGCCGCGCGGCTTCCCATCTCCGGATCGCCCGATGCCAAGTGACCTGCGCCTGCGCTACAAGTTCGCAACCGAGCCTTGGGAGTTCGAGGCCATCCATCGCCTCAACTACAAGACCTTCGTCGAAGAGATCCCGCAGCACCAGCCGAACGCCGAGCAGCGCTTGGTGGACCGCTTCCACGCGGAGAACCTCTACGCGATCTGCCTGCACGGCGACCGCGTGGTCGGGATGGTGGCCGGTCGCACGCGGCGGCCGTTCTCGCTCGACGCGCGCGTGCCGGACCTCGACTCGCACCTCCCGAAAGGGCGGCGCCCGGTGGAAGTGCGACTCCTGGCGGTGGAGAAGGAGTATCGGAGCGGCGTGGTATTCGCCCGCCTTGTGGGATTCCTCGCCCGGCACTTCAGCGACCTCGGCTACGACCTCGGCTTGATCTCTGGCACGACGCGCCAGATTCGCCTCTACCGCCACATGGGGTTCACGGCGTTCGGTCCGCTCACCGGCAGCGCCGAGGCCACGTATCAACCCATGTACGTGACGCTCGAGGACTTCCTGCAACACGCGGCGAATATCGCGCCGGCGGCGGACGCCCCGCTGCCCGCGCCCGTGTCCTTCCTGCCGGGGCCGGTGGAGATCCACCCCGCCGTGCGCGAGGCCTTCGCCCGCCCCGCGAGCTCGCATCGCAGCGAGCGGTTCCTCGCCGAGGTGCACGACACGCAGCGCATGCTCTGCGAGCTGACCCAGGCGGTGCATGCGCAGATCGTGATGGGTTCGGGCACGCTCGCCAACGAGATTGTTGGAGCACAGCTGAGCCTGCTCGAGGGCTCGGGCGTCATCCTGGCCAACGGCGAGTTCGGCGAGCGACTCGTGGACCACGCCACGCGGCTGCAACTGCCCCACACCGTGGTCCGCGCCGACTGGGGGTCGGCGTTCACCGAGGCGCAGGTGCAGGCCGCGCTCGGCGAGGCGCCGGGCACGACGTGGCTCTGGGCCGTGCACTGCGAAACCTCCACCGGCGTGCTGAACGAGTTCGCGATGCTCGAGCGCCTAGCCCAGCGTCACGGGCTCAAGCTCGCCCTCGACTGCATCAGTTCGCTCGGCACCGTGCCACTCGACCTGCGCCACGTGTTCCTGGCGAGTGGAGCGAGTGGAAAGGGGCCGGCCTCCTACCCCGGGCTCGGGATCGTCTTTCACGCGGAGATGCCGGCGCCCGCCCCGACGCGCCTGCCGCGCTACCTCGACCTCGGATACATCGCAGCCAAGGATGGCGTGCCGTTCACGCTATCCACCAATCTCGTGCAGGCCTTGCAGACGGCGCTCCGACGCGAGGATTGGCCAGCGAAGTACCAGCGGATCCTCGAGGCCGCGGCCGTGCTCCGTGCGCGGCTACGCGCCTTCGGCCTGCACGTGCTCGCCTCCGACGCCGTGGCGTCGCCGGCGGTGGTGACGGTTGTGCTGCCGCCCGCCTTGAACGCGGCAGCGATCGGGCGTGACCTGCGGGCCGCCGGATACTTGGTGAGCTTCAACAGCGAGTACCTGCTGGCCAGGAACTGGCTGCAGATCTGCCTGATGGGCGAGTGGACGCGCGAAGGTCTTGAGGAGGTGACAACCCTGCTGGGCGAGCAGGGCGGGCTGCGCGTGGCGGACGGGAGCGGGCGCGCGGATGCGCCGGCTGCCCTCCGCGCGGCGATGGGGTGAGGGGGAACGACGAGCGGGCCGGAGCAAGGCTCCGGCCCGCTCGGTCGTTCCTGATGCGTTCGGTTACGGCGTCACCGGGCCGAGGTACTTGAGGATGATCACGCCGTGCCCGGTGCCGACGCCGGCCACCGCGGCCGTGTTGGAGCCGGCGTTGAACGAACCACCGCCGCCGGCGATCCAGCCGCCGTCACCGCCGGAGTAGCCGCCGCCACCGCCGCCGCCGTTGCAGCCGCCGCCGGAGCCACCGCCACCGAAGCCGCCCAGGCCGATGCCGCAGCCACCTTCTGTCCCGCCAACCAAGAGGTTGGCCCAGGAACGGCCGCCGGTCCCGTACGGGCTATCGTCACCACCATTGCTATTGAAGCCCGCGCCGGCCGAACCCCAGGACACCGAGCTCACGATGCCACCCTCGCCGGCGCCGGCGCCCTTGACGGTACACGGCGACGTCGGCGAGCTGCCGCTGCCACTGACGGCAAACACCGTCGTGGATGCGTCGCAACCGTTCTGCAACGCTGCGCCGCGGGTGCCGCCGCCACCGCCGGCAATCAACATCGGTGTGGCACCGGTCACGTTGAAGACAAAGCTGCCGCCACCGCCGCCGCCGTTGCCGCCGGAGCCGGCGCCGCTGCCCAGCTGGCCCACGGCCATCCGCAGGGCCTGGCCCGAGGTCAGCGTGAACTCACCGTAGAGCTGGGCGCCGCGACCACCCACGTATCCGGGCGTCGCCGAGGCCCCGGCGGCACCGATGGCCGTGACCGCCCAACGGCCGCTGAACGGCACGGTCCAGTTCTGCAGGCCCGCATCCGCGATCGTGACCTGACCCTGCAACGACGTCCCGGTGTACGCCGCATCGCACTGGCCCTGTGCTGGGCCGACGTTACCGGCCTGGCCGCAGTTATTGAACGTGTACGTCGTCGGCCCGGGCAGCGCCGTGAGATAGAGGTTCGTGTAGGGGTTCGAGTACGTGGTGATGTAGTAGTCCGTCGTCACCCCGGGTTGCGTGAGCGAGCAGGTGACGCCCGTCGGGGCGATGGACGAGCGCGTGAACAGCCCCGGCGCGCACAGCGTGTCGCTGGTCGTGCCGGCATTGAAGATCTCCGCCGCGCGGCGCTCGATGCCCTTGTCGCGCTGGACGATAAGATACGTACCGCCGTTCGTGGTGCTCCCGCCCGGATCGTTGCCGATGGCCACTTCGACCGTCGGCGAACCAGCCGGCATGGATACCACGTAGTGGTTCATGTTTTGCGAGACCAGCTCAGCGCTGGTCACGGTGATCAGCGTGTCGCCGAGCGTCACTTCCCGCGGCGTGTGCGTCGCCACGGCGATCGACCACGGCCCCAGGTTCCCATCGGCCACCGCGCGCACGCGATAGCGATGCCAGGCGCCGTTCGCGGGCAGGCCGGCGGAGATGTAGGTCGAATCGTCCGCCGGGACCGACGCCAGGGGCGTGAAGTCCGTGCAACTGATACCAGCGCACTGCTCGATCTCGAACCCGGTTTCCCAGGTGAACTGCGTGGGGCTCCACCGGACGCGCAGTGCCGTGCGGTTGACCGGCAAGCCAACGACGGCCCCCGGAACCGGCAGCACTAGGTTGCGGTCCGTCGTCGGATTGCTCGACGGCTCGCCGGCGATGTTGTACGGCCGCACCTGGTAGCGATAGAAGGTGCCGTAGGTCGCCGCGACATCCGTGTAGGTGACCGCATCGGCGGGCACCGACCCGTCCAGCAGGCTGAAGTCCAAGCAGCCCACCCCGACGCAGCGATAGACGCGGAACCCGAGCTCGTCTGTGGTCCCGGCCCCATTCCAGTTCACCTGGATGCTGGTCGAGCTGAGGATGGTCGTGCTCATCCCGCTGACGGCGTTCGGCACTGTCGTCACGGTCGAGGCTTCATTCGTGTACGCCGAGGCCCCGATGCTGTTGAGGGCTCGGACGCGATAGTAGTAGGTCGTGTTGATGGCGACGCTGTTCGAGTCCACGTGCAACTGCACGTTCGGCCCGACCGTCGCGATCTGCGTGTAGGTGAGGTTGTCGCCGATGCTCCGCTCGATCAGGAACGACTGCTCGCTATCCGAGTTGTCGAACCAGGTGAGCGTGATCTGCCCCGGCGCCGTCACCGCCGCGGCAAGGCCGCTCGGTGCGATCGGCGCCGTGAGGGTGAGATCCACCTCGTTCGAGCAGGCGCCGATGCCGACCTGGTTCAGGGCCCACACGCAGTACTTGTAGCGGCCCGTCGGCGTGGGGACCGGGTCCACGTGTGAAGTGACGTCGGCGCCGAGCGAGGCGACCGTCTCGTAGGCGCCGAACGTGCCGGCACTGAAGAAAGCTCGCCGCACCTGGAAGCCCGTCTCGCGGGTCGAGGTGTCGGTCCAGGCCAGCGTCACCTGGTTGGTCGTGAGCGGGAAGGCGGACAGGTCCACCGGCGCCGGCGGCGGCGTCATCGCCACGAAGGTGCCGGCGTACGCACCCGCACCCGCCGCGTTGGTCGCCCGCACGGCGAAGTTGTACACCACGCCCGTCGTCACCGTCAGGACGGTGTCCGTGACAGCCGAGGAGACGGTGGCGAAGAGCGTCGTGTCGCTGCCACTGACGGTCGCGATCTGATAGTTCGAGGCGAAGTCGGCAGCCGACCACGTGAGTTGCAGGGTGGTCGCCGACAGCGGCGAGCCTGTCACCACCGACACCGCACCAGCGGGGAAGGTGTGGGCCGTGGCCACATTCGACGGCGCCGAGTTGCCGCCGCCGGCACGCGCCACCACGCGATAGCCGTACGCGTTGCCCAAGGACACCGTGGCGTCCTGGTACGTGATGGTGTTCTCCGGGACTACGGCGAGCTGGGTGTACTCCCCGCAGGGATCGCCCACGCAGCGATCGATGCGGAAGTCATCCTCGGTGTCCGAGTTGTCCACCCAGTCCAGCGTGATCTGCGTCGCGCTGTTCACCGTCGCCGTCAGGCCGGACGGGTCCGACGGGATGAACGTGCCGACCTCGGCCGCCGCCGTCGGCGCCGAGGCGCCCGCGGCGTTCTCGGCGCGCAGCCGATAGTTGTAGGTGAGGTTCACCGTCACTGTCAGGTCGCTGTACGACGTCGCGTCCGGCGGCAGCGTGTCAATGTCCGCGAACGTCGTGCAACTGGCACCCGTGCAGCGCTCGACCACGATCGCCGTGTCGTTCACCGCCACGTCGGTCCACGTGAGGTCCACGCGCGTCGCCGAGATCGGCGTCGCCACGAGGTCCGTCGGTGTCGCCGGGCGGTAGGTGCTCACCGCGACCTCAGCCGTGTACGGCGACGGACCCACGATGTTGCTGGCCCGCACGCGATACACGTAGGTCGTGTCGATCAGGATCGAGTTGTTCACGTACACCGTGACATCGGCCGGGAGCGAGTCGATCACCACGAAGGTTCCGCAGCCGGTCCCGTCGCAGCGCTCGATGATGTACGCGGTCTCGTTCTCGGCGTTGTCCACCCACGACAGGCCCACCTGCGTGGACGAGAGGGTTTCGCCCGCCAGGTCGCTCGGCGCCGGCGGCACGTCGGACCGCGCAAGCACCACGTTCGAGTAGCCGGAGCTCCCGTTCGCGTTGAAGGCCCGCACGCGGAACTGGAAGGCCGCCGTCCCGACCAGCCCGTCAATCACGATCGACTCGGCATCGGCCGCCACGGTGTCGATCGGGGTGAAGTTCGTGCAGCCGCTGTTGGCGCAGCTCTCGATCTCGTAGCCCGTTTCGTTGTTGGCGTTATCCACCCAGGTCAGCAAGACCGCCGTCGCCGAGATGGTCGAATCGGCGAGCGCGGTCGGGACGGCCGGGACCGTCGTAGCCGCCATCGCCACGTTGCTCGGGGCGGCAGCGCCGGCAGGGTTCACCGCCACCACGTGGTAGCTGAACGTCACCCCGGGTGTGAGCAGCGAATCGGCGAAGAACGTCGTGTCCCGTCCGACCGTGGCGTGGAGCACGGTCGGCGTGCACGACTCCGTCGCGCAGCGGTAAATGGCGAACTCGGTCTCGTTCCAGAGCGAGTCCGTCGGCGTGTTGTCCGCCCACGTGAGGTCCACCCGCGTGTCGGAGATGGCCGTCGCCACGAGGTCGGTGGCGGCATTCGGCAGGATCGTCGCCACGTCGGCAATCGGCGTGAAGTTCGACCGACCGTTGCCATAGGCCGCCAGGCGATAGCGATAGACGTTCCCGGCCGTGACGGTCAGGTCCGCCACGCCGGTCGCGTCCACCGGGAGGGAATCGAGGACGGCGAACGAGGTGCAATCGAGCCCCAAGCAGCGCTCCAGGACGAAGCCGGCTTCGTCGCTGGCGTTATCCACCCACGAGAGGTTCACCGTCGACTGCCCGCTGGCGACGGCCACGAAGTCCGTCGGATCCGCCGGGACGACCGTGGACGCGAAGGAGGTGTTCGACGTGCTCCCACCACCGCCGTTGAAGGCGATGACGCGGTAGTAGAGGAAGGACTCCGACGGCGGGGCGGCGTTGTCGACGTAGGACTGCGTGTTCGCCGGCAGCTGCGCGATCTCGGTGAAGGGCGCACAGGGATCGACGCCGATGCAGCGCTCCACCTTGAAGCCATCCTCGTTGCCGGAGACGTCGGACCAGAAGAGGTCCACGCGCGTGGCGGTGACAGTGAACGAACTGAGCCCGGTCGGGGCCGGCGGCACGTTGGTGCTGCGGCTCACGATCGCCGAGTACGGCGAGGAACCGGCCGTGTTCGTCGCACGCACCCGATAGAAGTACAGCGTGCTCGGGGCGAGGCCGCCGTCGGAGTAGCTGTTTGCATCAGCCGGGAGCGTGGCCACTTCGACGCCGTACACGCTCATCGAATCCGCCGTCGCGCACTTGCTCGTGCCGGCGCTGCAGCGCTCCACGCGATACTGCTGTTCGTTGTTCGCGTTGTCTGTCCAGGTCAGGTCAATCTGTCCAGGCGCGGCCAGCACCGCCGCCAGGTCCGTGGGGGCGGCCGGCGTGATCGTCGTCGCGGTGCTCGGACCGGCGACAGCCGACTGGCCGGCGATGTTGTAGGCGTACAGTCGGTACGTGAACGAGGTCTGCGTGGCGATCCCGTCGTTCTGGTAGCCGTTGGCATCGGGCGGCAGCGATTCCAGCACCGCGAACGTGCTGCAACCGACGCCGCTGCAGCGCTCGAGGACGTAGCCGTCCTCGTTCGTGGCGTTGTCGGTCCACGTCAGGTCAATGCGCGTCGCCGAAACGGTGGTGACGGTGAAGTCGGTCGCCGCCGCCGGACGGATCGTGTTCGCCGTCTCCTCGAGCGTGTAGCCCGAGGGCCCGACGTTGTTCACCGCCCGCACGCGGTAGGTATAGGTATCGTCGACCGCGACGGTGTCCACGTAGCCGGTGGCATCCGCACCAAGCGTCCGCCGCAACGAGAAGGTTGGGCAGGTGGCACTCGTGCAGCGCTCGATCTGGTAGCTCAGTTCGTTCGTGGCGTTGTCGGTCCACGTCAGCTGGATCAGCGTGCCGCTCAGCGTGGCCACCGTGAGATCCGTCGGATCGATCGGCACGGCCGTCGTGGCCGTGGCGATGTTCGTGGCCGGGCTCACGCCGCCCGCATTCAAGGCCCGCACCCGGTAGCTGTACGTCTGCCCGGCGGCGACGGTGTTGTCCGCATATGCCTGCGCATTCGGCGCGAGGTCGGTCACGATCTCCGCGAAGGTCCCGCTGCCGTCGCACGCACCGGCGCAGCGCTCGACGATGTAGTTCAGCTCGTTGGTCGCATTGTCGGTCCACGCGAGGTCAATCCGTGTCGCCGTCATCGCCAACGCGCTCAGGCTGGTCGGCGTGGCCGGGATATCGGTGGCCTTCTCGGCGATGTTCGAGTACGCCGACGCGCCCACGGCATTGATGGCCTGCACCCGGTACCGATAGGTGGCGTTCGCCGAAAGCCCCACGTCGTTGAACGACACGATGTTCGCCGGCACGGTGTCGATCGGCGCGAAGTCGGTGCAGGCACCGCCCTGGCAACGCTCGATCACGTAACCGGTCTCGAACGGACCGCCGTCGCTCCATGCCAGGCCGATCTCGGTGCTGGAAATCGTCGTCGCCGAGAGGGTCCCGGGCGCATCCGGCAGCATGGTATGGCCGTCGAATGCCGCCGAGGCCAACTCGCTGAAGCCGTTCACGGCCACCACGGCGTAGCGGTACAACTCGCCGGTGGACAGGCCCGTGTCGTCGTAGAGCGTGCTGTCGCGCGGCACGGAGTCCACCACCGTGCCCGTGAGGGGATCGCAGGCACCGCCGGTGCAACGGACGATCCGGAAGATGGTCTCGTTGTCGGTCTGGTCCGTCCACGTGATGCGGATGCTGGTCGGGCTGGTGGTGGTCGCCAGCGTGCCGGTGGGAGCGGCGTAGGGGCCATCACCCGTCAGCTGGGTGGGGACGCTCCAGTCGGAGCTTCCGGCGGCGTTGTCGGCGCGGATGCGGAACCGATAGGTGCTTGCCCCGCCCGAGCCGAGATCCCACTGCGTGACGTTCGCCCCCACGCCACCCAGCGGCGACCACGATTCGCAGCCTGCGCCGGCGCAGAATTCGCCGACGAACTGCGTCTCGTCATCCGAGTTGTCCGTCCAGACCAACCGGAAGTTCCCGGACACGTCGGTGATGAAGCCTTCAAGGTCCGTCGGCACCGCCGGCACCGTCGTCCCGATGCTGAGCGTGTCGGACCAGGCCGACGCGCCCGCCGTGTTCACCGCCCGCACCAGGAACCGGTACTCCACCGAGAACGTCAACGTGTCCGCGAGGAACGTCAGCACGTCCGCCGCAGGCGTCGCGACCGTCACGAAGCTCGTGCAGCCCAGACCCGAGCACTGCGCCACTTCGAAACCCGTCTCGTCATCTGCGTTGTCCGTCCAGCTGAGCTGGATGCTGGTCGGGCTGAGCAGCGTGCCCATCAGTCCACTCGGCGCAGCCGGTACTGCCGTGCTCGCGAACGCCGTGGCGCTGCCGGCCACCGGCGTCTCGCCGAAGGCCGTCCGCGGCACCACCGCGTACGTGTACTCGCTGGCCACCGCAGCCGACACGTCGGAGTAAGCCACGGCATCCGCCGCCAACGAATCCAGCACGGTCCCCGTCGCCGGATCGCAGGCGCCGTCGCAACGGTAGACGGTGTAGCCGATCACCAGGCCGGTCCCCTGGCTGGCGCTGGCCGTCCACGCCAGGTTGATCTGCGTGGTGGACACCGCCGTCGCCGAGAGCACCGTCACCGGGTCGGCAATCAGCGTATTGGCGAAGGCGTCCGCCGAGGATGCCGAGTTGGCGGCGTTGTTGTACGCCCGCACGCGATACGTGTACTCGGTGTTGGCGACGACAGTCGAGTCGTCCCAGGTCACGAGGCCAGCCGTCGGCACCGTCACGAGATCCACCGGTGCGCAGGCCGCGCCGGCGCAACGCTCGACGACCACGCCGAGCTCGTTGTCGGCGTTGTCCGTCCAGGTCAGCCGCACGATGCCATCCATCACCGTCGCCGCGAGGCCTGACGGCGCCGCCGGCGTCCGGGTGTTCCCCGCCACCGGCGCACCAGCCACACTGCGGCCCACCGCGTTCACCGCGCGTACGCGATAGCCGAAGTCACCCTCGGCGGCGAGCCCGGTGTTCTGGTAGCTCGTGGCCGCCGCGCCCAAGCTGTCAATCACGGCGAAGCCCGTGTTGCAGGCCGGGCCGTCACAGCGTTCCACCACGTGGCCCACGATCACGCCCGGGCCGGTCGAGGCAACCCACGCCAGGTCAATCTGCGACGCCGAGATGGTCGTGACCGTCAGCCCCGTCGGGGCGGCCGGCAGCTCCGTGGTGGCGCTGACCGCCGCGGTGTACGGCGAGACGTCCGCCGCGTTCTGCGCGCGTAGCCGGTACTGGTAGATGGTGCCCTGCACGGCCGAGACGTCGGAGTAGGCCGCGGCCGGCTCCGGCACGAAGGCGATTTCGCTGAAGGTACCGCAGGGGTCGCCCGTGCAGCGCTCCACCCGCGTGCCGGTGATGCTGGCATCGGTGTTGGTCCAGGCGAGGTTCACCTGCGTCCCGCTGATGGTCGTGGCCGTGAGTCCCGTCGGCTCCGTTGGCGGCAGCGTGTTGGCGCTGGCGTTGTTCGACGGATCGGAGCGGCCCGAGATGTTGTAGGCCCGCACGGCGTAGACATAGCTCTCGCCCGGCACGGCGGTGGCGTCGGTGTACGTCGCAGTGCCCGCCGGAATGCTGTCCAGCACCGTCGGCGTCGGGCAGCCGGCGCCGGTGCAGCGCGAGATCTCCCAGCCCGTCTCGTTGTCCGAGTTATCGGTCCAGTTCAGTTCGATGGTGTTGGCATCGATCGTCGCCGCCGTGAGCGCGGTGGGCGCGGTGGGCAGCAGCGTGTTGGCGCTCGCGATGTTCGTCGGGTCCGAGTTGCCGGGCACGCCGATGGCCACGACCTGGTAGCGGTAGCTGTTACCCACCGTCACCGTGTTGTCGGTATGGGCCTGTGCGCCAGCCGCGGCGGTGGCGATCTGCGTGAAGTCCGTGCAGGTCGGGCCGGACGAGCAGCGCTGGATGCTGAAGTTCAGCTCGTCGTCCGAATTGTCCTGCCAGGCGAGGTCAATGCTGGTGGCACTGGCGGTCGTCGCCGTGAGCAACGTCGGCGCCGTCGGCGGGCGCGTGTCGGCGTTGGCGATGTTCGTGTAGTCCTGCCCCGTCACGACGTTGTAGGCGCGCACCCGATAGCGGTAGCCGACGTTGTTCGCGACGGAGTTGTCCTGATAGGTCACGACATTGGCCAGCACGGTCGCGATCTCGGCGAAGATCGTGCACGTGTCGCCGGTGCAGCGCTCGATGCGGAAGCCGGTCTCGTTGTTGGCATTGTCGGTCCACGCCAGGTCGATGCGCGTGGCGCCCATCACGGTCGCCGTCAGCGCGCTGGGCGTGGCCGGCGGGATCGTGTTGGCGTCGCCGATGTTGCTGTAGTCCGAGGGCACGACGTTGTTGGTCGCGCGCACCCGGTAGCGATAGGACGTGTTGAAGGCGACGCTGACGTCGCTGTAGCTGACCGCGCCGGCCGGCAACGAGGCGAGCGTGGTGAAGGTGTCGCAGGCCGCGCCGGCGCAGCGCTCGACCTCGTAGCCCGTCTCGTTGGTGGCGTTGTCGGTCCAGGTGACGTCAATCTGGCCATTCGACACGGTCGTGGCGGTCAACCCGGTGGGCGTAGCCGGTCCGACCATGGCAGCGGCCGCGATGTCGGTGAAGGCCGAGGTCCCGACGTCATTGCGGGCCCGCACGCGCCAGCGATACTCGCTGCCCTGCGTGAGCGCCGCGTCGGCATAGGACGTGGCGTTCGCCGCGGTCGTGGTCACGAGCGCGAAGTCGGTGCAGCTGGCACCGGTGCAGCGCTCGACGTCATAGCCGCTTTCGTTGTCGGCGTTGTCCACCCAGGTCAGGTTGACGGCCGTGCCCGAGGTCACGGCCACCGCCAGCGATGTCGGGATGGCCGGCAGGCGGCGGATCTCGACGCGCAGTTCGTAGTGCCCGTTGCTCGTGCCCGTGGACGCCGCGACTTCCACCATCACCCGCTCGGTCGCCGGCACCACGATCACGATGCGCGAGTCGGTGCTGCCGGTGATGTTGTCGTTGGTGGCCAGCTGAGTCGTGCCATCGGCCTTGAACAGATTCAGCACCGTGTTCAGCGGGGAAGCATTCGCCAATCGCGCGGCGAAGGTCTCGACGAACAGCGAGTCGCCCGCGCGCACGTCGAAGTCGTGCCAGTCGGAGCGCTTGGTCGGCGTCAGGTTGCGGTCACTGACGGTCGCCGAGGCGGTCGAGGTCACCGCCACCGGCTGCGGGTCCGTCTCGTCATCGCCCCCGGTGGCCTCGAGCACGACCCACGACCGCACGTCCGACCACGGCACCGAGGTCGCGAGGATGTTCGGCAGGATCGCCCGGGTCCGCATATACCACGTGCCGGGCTGCGTGACGGCGATCAGGGGATTGGTGTCCGGCGAGACGAAGGACGTCACGCCCGTGACGAAGGTGTCGTCCTGCCCGTACTCCACCGTGTACCCGGTGGCCGCCGGCACGGTGTTGAACACCAGCCGCTGCGAGAAACTGGTCGTGTTGGTCAGCGTCGGCGGATTCACCGCCGGCACCGCCGGCGCGAACGGGATGACCGGCGACGCGGTCTGCCCGCGCACGACGTTCACGCCCGTCACCCGGCCGTAGTACTGCACCTGCCCGTTGGCGATGCCCTCGATGATCACTTCGTAGGTGCCGGCGCTCAGGTCGTCGAGGCGGCCGGTCCAGAAGCCGCCGGTGAGCACGAGGTCCACTGCCGCGGCCGTCGGGCCGATGGCGCGCGCGCGCATGCTCGTCGGCGCCAGCACCGCTGACGAGCGGTTCGTCGTGTCCACCCGCACCAGTTCGATGCGCGGCGAGATGTTGCCGGTGGAGGGAAGCTTGGTCGGCGTGTCGCAGGACGCGACGAACGCGAGTGCGAGCGTTCCCGCGGCGACGGCGAGCGGAGTGGAGCGCATGCGGCTCATGGATTAGGCACCGAAACGTTGATCGAACCGGTGGAGGTTCCTCCCCCACCACCGCCACCGCCCATCGCCAACCCACCGGCCACCGCGCCGCCGATGGCCACCGCCCATACCCACTTCGGCACACCGCGCCGCGCCGCCGGCGCCGGACCGGCCGGCCCCTGCGCCACCGCCCGCAACGACACCGCCGTGCGCGTGGATTCGCCCGCGCGCAGCACCACTTCCTGCGGGGGGCGCGCCGGAAAGCCGGGCGCGCTCACCTCAAGCCGGTACCGCCCCGCCGCCCCACGGAACGTGAATGGTGCCGGGCCGGTCGCATTCAGCTCTTCCCAATGCCAGGCCTCGAGGGCCGTCATCTTCACCGTCGCGTTCGGCACATCCACGGCCACGATCACCGTGCCGTAGCGATGGTTCTCCTGCTGCGCCACCTGCTGCGGCGTGAGCAGTTGCTGGGCGATCACGTTCTCGCGGGCCCGGGCAATCAGCGGCGCGATGACCGTGGCCGGCGCGGCACGTCCGCCGCCCGTCCACACGCCAGCCAGCTGGCCGCGGTAATCCACCATCGGCGAGCCGACGACCGCATTGGCCGGTGCGGCGCTCAACGCCAACGAGCCCAGCGGACGCCCGTCCCACTCGTTCAGCAGCACGCGCGTTTCGGCCGGCGTCCGGCACTCGGCGAGCGACACGCCCCACAGCGCCTGGCCATCGGTAAGCACGGTGGTACTGCCGAGCGTATCGGGCGCCGCCGCCGGCAACACGAGCACGGCCAGATTCGACGTCACGTCCCACGCGGCAACGCGTACCTCGCCGTTGGCGGCAATGGCGTCGGCGCCGCGGATGGCGTGGTAGGAGGTGAGCACCAGGCGCTCGCCCCCCGACGCCACGCCCACCGCGCAGGCGGCCGGCGCGCCGAAGCGCGTGACCTGCAGCGGCACCGTCGCCCGCGCGAGGCGCGCGGCGACATCGGCGGCGAGGGTGTTCGCCGCGGCGGCGGCTGATGTGAGCGTGAAGGTGAACTCCGTGGTCACGCCGGGGAGCGCTTCACGGGTGACGCGCAGCGGCAGGAAACCAGTCGCGCTGATCTCGAGCTCGTAGGTACCAGCCGGCAACGCCAAGCCCTGCGGGCCGAGCACGCCGCGACCGGTCACCACCACCGTCACGGGCGGTGCCACCGGCGACATGCGGAAGCGCGCCTCGGTCACCTCGGAGGCGGTCCCTGGCCAGACATACCGCTCGCTGGTCCCGACGTCCCCCGCCGTGCGCACCGCAGCCCCGCGGGCCTCGGCGAGCATCGTGACGACATTCGAGAGAAAGCCCACCGAATCGATGGGCAGGTCGGGATTCGTACGCATCGCCCACTGCGCCCAGGTGCGCGCCAGCGGCTGTTGCTGCTCCTCGATCAGGATCTGCGTGAGCAGGTGCACGCCTCGCGCCCACGTCGTATCGAGCGGGCCGAGCACCGGGTCGAGCGCCGAGCGCGCGATGCGGATGGCGCGCGGCGCGTCGAAATCGTCGTACGCGGCCTGCGCCTGGCGCAGGAGTTCGGCGCGGTCCTGGCCCTGCGCGGCGGCCGGAGCGAGCGAGACGGCGCTGACGAGCAGCGCGAGCGTGCCGAGGAGTTTCCTCACGGGCGGGCCTGGAGCGAGAGGGTAACGCGAATGGTCTGTCCCGCCAACAGCGTGACGACCGTGTCTTTGGTGACGAAGCCTTCGCGCTCGACCCGTACGAGATGCGGGCCGGGGGCGAGCTGTTCCTGCAGGCGAGTGCGCTCGCCCTTGCCGACGCCGTCAATGCTGACGTTGCCAGGCGTGGTGAGCAGCAGCTGGAGTGTGCCTGGACCGGTGGCCGCTGGCGCCGTCGGCACTGGCGCGGGGGTGGTCGGCGACGGTTCGGGCGCCTTGGTCACCGCCTGCGTCGGGGTGCGCGCGGGCGTGCGCGGCGGCGTGCTCTTCGTCTCGCGCGGCGTGGGTTCGGTGACCTTCGAGGCAGGCGGCGTCACCGGCGGCGTGTTCTGTGTCGCGGCCGGCACCGAGTCAGCCGGCGGCGTCTGCGCCGCCGTCTGCGGCGCAAGCGTGACCGGCGCGCTCGACACCTGCGGTGCAGGATCCGTCTGCGCGCCCTTGTTCATCAGGCTGTAGGCCGCGAATCCGCCGCCACCCACGGCAACGAGGAGGACCGCCGCCACCAGCGGCAGCTTGCTCTTCGGCTCGGGTGCAGCAGCGGCCGCCGGCCGCGATGCCGGCTTCACCGCCGGCACCGCCCCCGCCACCACCGTCTTGTCCGCCGATCCCGGCTTCCCCTTCACCTTCGGCAACGGACCGCTGTTCGCCTTGGCCAGCTCCTCGGTGTCGATCACCACCGTGCGCGCACTCGGCCGGCTGAACGTCACCGACGGGTCCTTCATCGCCTTCACGAAGCTGCGGATGTTCGGGAACCGGTCGTCGGCCTTCTTCGACAGCGCCTTCTCCACCGCATCGCAGACGTGCTTCGGCAGGTGCGGCGCCGACTCCTCGAGCCGCGGCGCCGGCATCATGCAGTGCTTGTGCAGGATGTCGATGGCCGAGTCGCCGTCGAAGGGCACGTGCCCGGCCAGCATGCGGAACGCCATCACCGCCACCGAGTACTGGTCGGCGGCACCGGCCACGGGCTTCCCCATCCCCTGCTCGGGGCTCATGAAATACGGCGTGCCGATCACCGACCCAGAGGCCGTGAGCGCCCCTTCGCTCAGCGCCTTGGCGATGCCGAAGTCGGTGATGATCACCCGATTCCGGCTGTCGAGCATCACGTTCGCAGGCTTGATGTCGCGATGGATGACCTGGTGCTCGTGGGCATAATCGAGCGCGTCGGCCACCTGCTCCAGCAGCTCGATTGTTTCCTCGAGGCTATAGGCGCCGCGCTCACGCAACACATCCTCAAGGGACTTCCCTTCCAGGTACTTCATCGCGTACCAGAAGAGCTTGCCGCCGCTCGCGATGCGATAGATCGGGATGATGTGTGGATGGTCGAGCGTCGCCGCCGTCTTGGCCTCGCGCAGGAAGCGATCCACGCCATGGCCGAACGTCAGTTCCGGCGGCAGCACCTTCAGCGCCACCTTGCGCCCGAGCCGCGTCTCCTCGGCGAGATAGACAACGGCCATCCCACCGCGCCCCAACATCTTACCGACGGTGTACTCCCCCTTGGTCTCGTCGCGCAGCATGCGCTCCATATGCGCGAACGCCGACTGGTCCATGGACGCAGTCGCAGCCGCCTGACCTTCGGCGTCCGAAACCATCGAGCCACAGGAATGACAGAACTTCGCCTCGTCAGCGACGGGGGTGGAGCAGTGGACGCAAATCATTAATGAAGCGGTCGAGCGAGAGGGGGAGTCACGAGGACCTAATATCCCGACGCAAGGCGCGCACCGCAACGCGGCGTGACACGCCGGAATTGCGATATATGTCCCACACTTGACGACGTGATACTGAAGTGATATCATTTCAGTATCACCCCAACCGGAGCTCCCGGATGTATCGCGAAAAGCCCTACGCCGCCTCGAACGGACTCGGAATCCTGCTTCTCCTCCTCGCCGCAATCGTGTTCTTGGGCTACGTGATGGTCGCCCGCGGTTTCCAGGCGGACAACGTTCCCGTGGCGCTGACGTCGCTCGCCGGAATCATCGTGTCGGCGTTCCTGATGGGCGGCCTCTTCATCGTGCACCCGAACGAAGCCAAGGCCCTCGTCCTCTTCGGCACCTACAAGGGTACGGTCCGCACGGACGGCTTTTGGTTCGCCAATCCCTTCCTCACCAAGCAGGCCATCTCGCTGCGCGTCCGAAACTTCGAGACCGCCAAGCTGAAGGTGAACGACAACCACGCCAATCCGATCGAGATTGCCGCGATCGTGGTGTGGAAGGTGGTGGATTCGGCCGAAGCCCTGTTCGAGGTGGATGACTACACGCGCTACGTGGCGGTGCAGAGCGAGTCGGCGCTGCGCGCGACGGCCACGCAGTACGCCTACGATTCGCACACGGTGGGGGAGATGTCGCTGTCGCAGAACACGGACGAGGTGTCGCACGCGCTGGAGAAGGCGCTGGTGGCGCGGCTGCTCAAGGCCGGCGTCGAGGTGATCGAGGCACGCATCAGCCACCTGGCCTACTCGCCGGAGATCGCCGCGGCGATGTTGCAGCGACAGCAGGCCAGCGCCATCATCGCGGCGCGGCCGAAGATCGTCGAGGGCGCGGTGGGCATGGTGGAGATGGCGCTCGAGCAGCTCAGCGCCAAGGCCATCGTGCAGCTCGACGAGGAGCGGAAGGCGGCGATGGTGAGCAACTTGCTGGTGGTGCTGTGCTCGGACCATGCGACGCAGCCCGTGATCAATACCGGCTCGCTCTACACCTGAGCCGGCGCACACCGTGGCCGAGAAGAAGCCCTTCCTGTTGCGCGTCGATCGCGAACTGCTGGAGTCGGTCCAGCGGTGGGCGAACGACGACCTGCGCAGCCTGAACGGGCAGATCGAGTTCCTGTTGCGAGACGCGCTGAAGCGTGCGGGACGATCGGCGAAGGGCGCCGACGTCCCACGCGCCGAGCCTTCGGAGTCCTAATGTTGCATTTCATTCGCCGTCATC
>JANJUF010000116.1 GCA_024710705.1 Gemmatimonadaceae bacterium
CCATCCGGATCCGCCATGCGGGCGACCGCCACGAAGAAGGCGTCGGCGTCGGCGAGGAGGATGCGGCGGTCGGTCACCCCCAAAGCATAGAGCGTGCGCGGCGGCTCGGCTACATTCCGTCACGATGAGCGGACTTGACAACTCGCCACTCTGGTCTCCGCCCCCCGAGGCCGCGAGTGCCTCGCAGATGGCGCGCTTCTTTGCGACGGTGTCGGCGACCACGCCCGGCGCGCCCGCCGCCAGCGCGCCGTACGGCGAGTGGCACGCGTGGAGCGTGCGCGCGCGCGAACAGTTTTGGGCGGCCCTCTGGCGGTGGACGGACGTTCGCGCGCACGTCCCGTGGCAGCAGGTGCTACGTGATGGCGAGGTGATGCGTCCGCCCAGCGAGAGCCAAGGCCCGCGCTGGTTCGAGGGCGCCACGGTGTCGTTCACCGAGAACCTGCTGCGCCGCCGCGATGATGCGCCGGCCCTCATCGCCCGGGACGAACGGGGGCGGCGCCGTGAACTGTCGTGGCGGACGCTGGCCGCCGAGGTGTCCCGCGTGGCCGAGGGATTGCGCGCCGCGGGCGTGCGGAACGGCGATCGGGTGGCGGGCTTCCTCCCGAACATCCCCGAGGCGGTCGTGGCGGCACTGGCGGCGAACGCGGTGGGTGCGGTGTGGTCGTCCTGTTCGCCGGATTTTGGTGCGCAGGGCGTGCTCGACCGCTTCGGGCAGATCGAGCCGGTGGTGCTCTTCGTGGCCGATGGCTACACCTACGCCGGAAAGGGCATTGACTGCCTCGAGCGCACGGCGCAGATCGTGGAGCGCATCCCGAGCATCCGCGCGGTGGTGGCGGTGCCGTTCCTCGCCGATGCGTTGGACGATGCGGCGTTGGAGCGCGTGCGGCCGCGCGACGGCGTGGCGCATCGCTTCGCCGCGTTCGGCGCGCCTGGTGCGGCGCTGCGGTGTGCGCCGCTCCCCTTCGCGCATCCGCTGTACATCATGTACAGCTCCGGCACCACGGGCCTGCCCAAGTGCATGGTGCACGGGCAGGGCGGCACGCTGCTGCAGCACCTGAAGGAGCACCGCCTCCACTGCGACCTCCGGCCGGGCGACCGGATGTTCTACTTCACCACCTGCGGGTGGATGATGTGGAACTGGTTGGTGAGCGCGCTGGCGAGCGAGGTGACCATCGTGCTCTACGATGGCGCGCCGATGCCGAAGCTGGATGACGACGTCTGCTGGGATCTCGTGGCCGAGGAACGGGTGACGCACTTCGGCACCAGTGCCAAGTTCCTGGCGCTCTCGCAGAAGGCCGGGCACGCGCCGGCGCGCACGCACGACCTCTCGGCGTTGCGGATGATCCTGAGCACCGGCAGTCCGCTGGCCGAGCATTCGTATGACTTCGTGTATCGCGAGGTCAAGGGCGAGGTGCATCTCGCCAGCATCTCGGGTGGAACTGATCTCATCTCCTGCTTCGCGCTGGGCAACCCGCTGCTCCCGGTGTGGCGCGGCGAGCTGCAGTGCTTCGGGCTCGGCATGGCGGTGGACGTGTGGGACGAGGCCGGCCACCCGCTGCGCGGTGCGGCTGGCGAACTGGTGTGCACGAAGCCCTTCCCCAGCATGCCGGTGATGTTCTGGGGCGATGCCGACGGCACGAAGTATCGGGCGGCGTACTTCGAGCATTTCGCCGGCGCCTGGCGGCACGGCGACTGGGCCGAGATCACGGCGCACGACGGCCTCGTGATACACGGCCGCAGCGACGCCACGCTGAATCCCGGCGGCGTACGGATTGGCACGGCCGAGATCTACCGCGAGGTGGAGCAGCTCGCGGAAGTGGTTGAGAGCGTGGTGGTGGGGCAGGAGGTCGGCGACGGCACTGAGAAGGATGTGCGGATCGTGCTGTTCGTGCGGCTGCGCGACGGGCTCACGCTCGATGATGCGCTGCGCGACCGAATCAGGCAGGCGATTCGCGCCCGCACGAGCCCGCATCACGTGCCCAAGGTGATCGTGCAGGTGGCCGACATCCCACGGACGATCAGCAACAAGATCAGTGAGATCGCGGTACGTGAGGTGATTCACGGCCGGCCGGTGAAGAACACCGAGGCGCTGGCGAATCCAGGGGCGCTGGGGCTGTACCGGGACCTGGCGGAGTTGCGGTAGACGACCGAGGCTGGCGGAAACCCGGCCTCGGGCGCAGGATTTGGGAGCGGAAGCGGGCTCCCGAGCTCGCATCCGTCGTGTTGCCCCCCAGCCTGGAGGTCGCTATGGAGCAGAATCGTCGCGAGTTTCTCGATGCCTTGTTGGTTTCCACCGTTGCCGGGGGTGCGCTCCTCGGCGCGTTCCCTGCGGCGCTGGCCGCCGGCAACCTCGGTGTGGAAGAGGCGCAGGGGGGCTGGGACACGGGCTGGGGTTCGCGGCTCACGGGGCGCCTCAAGACGGTGTTCGACGTCCCCGAGATCGAGGGTGGGATCCCGGTGTGGCGCGCGTCCATCTGGGCCGCACAGTACGAGGCGGTCCTGCGCATCCCTGCCCGGGAGCTGTCCACGGCCCTGGTGCTGCGCCACAACGCCATCGCCCTGGCGATGCGCCACGAGTTCTGGGCCAAGTACGGCATCGGGCCGGCGTTCGATGCGAAGCACCCGCTGACCGGGGCGTCGTCCGATCGAAACGTGGCGATGCTGGGCGCCAGCGACGGGGTGGGCGAGCCCTACAGCAACTTCACGCTCGACAAGTTCCTCGAACGCGGCGGGGTGGCACTGGCCTGCGATCTGGCGCTGCGGGTGCTGGTCACCCCGATCGTGGAGCGGGTGGAGGGCGTCCCGACGGAGCGGGCCTACGCCATGGCTCGTGAGGGACTGGTGCCGGGCGTGATCCTGCAACCTTCCGGCATGTTCGCCGTGATGCGTGCGCAGGAAGCGGGGGCGTTCTATTTCCAGGCGAGCTGAGTTGCGGCTGGACGGGAGGTCGGTTCGACCATGAGCGACCTCCTCGCCAGCCTGCAGGCTGGCCTGCCGGCGCACTACCGCGTCGATAGGTTGATCGGCGAAGGCGGCATGGCACTCGTCTACGCGGCGACGGACCTCCGTCACGCGCGGATGGTGGCGATCAAGGTGCTCCGGCCGGAGATCTCGGAAGCCGTGGGCGTGGATCGCTTCCTGCGGGAGATCCACCTCACGGCGCAGCTCCAGCATCCGCACATCCTGCCGCTTTACGACTCGGGGGCGGTGGGATCGTTGCTGTACTACGTGATGCCGTTCGTGCAGGGGGAGTCGCTGCGACAGCGCCTCGAGCGGGAGCGGCAACTGCCAGTGGAGGAGACGGTGGCGCTGGTCCGGGCCATCGCCGGCGCACTGGAGTACGCCCACCGCCGCGGCGTGTTGCATCGCGATATCAAGCCCGAGAACATCCTCCTGCAGGACGGCCAACCGTTGCTGGCGGATTTCGGCATCGCCCTCGCGGTGTCGGCGGCCGGCGACGGCAGATTGACGGGCACGGGCCTCTCCATCGGCACCCCGCAGTACATGAGCCCGGAACAGTCGTCGGGCGAGCGGAACCTCGACGCACGCAGCGACCTCTACGCGCTGGCCTGCGTGGCCTACGAGTGCCTCGTGGGCGAGCCGCCGTTCACAGGCCCCACCATGCAGGCCATCGTCGCCGCCGCGCTCACCGAGACGCCGCGGCCGGTCACGGCGCGACGGCCGTCGGTGCCGGTGGCGG